>JBBRWW010000051.1:0-18873 GCA_038248955.1 Lysobacterales bacterium | reverse complement strand
TGCACCCACTCCTGGGTGGTCCACTTCGTGGTGGCGGACTTCGCCGGCAGCGTGGCGGACTCCAGCCAACCCTTGCGCGCGGCGTCGACCGCATCGAAACGCGGCGAAAGCGTCTGCGGCGCGTTGGCCGGAATCCCCGGCTCGTAGATCCACGCGCTGAATTCCGCCTCGCTGACCTTGCCCGGGTATTTCGCCAGCAGGTTGGCCTTGGCATAGTCAACGAACTGCTGGGTGGAGATGCTCTGGAACGCGAAGTGGTCGAAGTACCCGCGCAGGAAAGCGTCGAAATTCTCGCGGCCGAAGCGCTGCTCCAGGAACTCCAGCAGCCACGCCCCCTTGGTGTAGACCGTCCCGGTGAGGTTGTCGTCCGGATCCTTCAGGTCGCCAGGCTTGACCGCCAGCGCCTGCAACGCGGTGTTGTCGCTGGTGAACTCCTTGCGCAGCTCGTTGCGGCCGATCACGCTTTCCATGTCGGCGCGCTCCTTGCCGTACATCGCCTCGATGATGCGGTTCTCGACGTAGCTGGTGAATCCCTCGTTGAGCCAGGCGTCCTTGGCGCTGGAAAACGTCACCAGGTTGCCGGACCAGCTGTGCGCCAGCTCGTGGGCGACCAGCGACACCAGCGACTTGTCCCCAACGATCACCGTCGGCGTGGCGAATGTCAGGCGCGGGTTCTCCATGCCGCCGTAGGGAAACGACGGCGGCAGCACGAGGATGTCGTAGCGGCCCCAACGATAAGGGCCGTACAGAGCCTCGGCGGTTTTGATCATCTTCTCGGTGTCGGCGAACTCGGCCGCGGCCTTGGGCGCCATCGCCGGTTCCGCCCACACGCCGGCGCGCTCGCCCAGCGGCTTGAACACGAGGTCGCCGGCCGCGATCGCCAGCAGGTACGACGGGATCTTCTGCGGCATCGTGAAGCTGTAGTCGCCGTCGCGCACGGCCTTGGGGTCGTTGTCGGCGCTCATCAGCACCATCGTGTCTTTCGGCGCGGTCACATGCGCGGTGTAGGTGAAGCGCACCTGTGGGGTGTCCTGCAAGGGCACCCACGACCGCGCATGGATCTGCTGCGATTGGCTGAACATGAAGGGCGCCTTCTTGCCCTCCGTCATCGACGGCTCCAGCCACTGCAGTCCGGAGGCGGTGGGCGCGGTCTTGTACGTCACACGGATGCGCTTGTTGCGCTCGGGCGTCGCGATGGTGAACTTGCTGCCCAGCAGCTTGTCGGCCGGCGCCAACGTGTAGGCCAGGTCGGTCCACTTGCCGTCACTGCGCTCGCCGACGACCTTCTCGATCGTCAGGTCACGCGAGTCCAGAACGAGCTGGGTCGCGGTGGGGTCGCGCCAGTCCAGGGTGTAGGTGGCGCTGCCGGAAATCTGCTTGCTGGCGAAGTCGACGGCGAGCTCGAGGGCGAGGTCGGTGGTCTGCACCTTGGCGGGCTCGGCATACGAGTGCTCGTCGACCCGGGTGACGGAATTCATCGCGGTGCCCTCGCTGGTGGTCGGCTTGGCGGCGGGGTCCACCGGCGGCGCGGCGTCGCGCGAGCAGCCGGCGGCGAGTGCCGTGGCCAGGCACAGGGTGAGGATCGAAGGCGTAATCGAAATGCGCATGGCAGGCCCGCGTGAACAGATGAGCGGCCGAGTTTAGCGTCGCCTGTGTGAGCGTGCGGCGGCGCGACCAGGGCGGCCCTGACTTCCGGCACCGCCGCCCCGGCGCCCGCTTCAGTCAAAATGTCCGGCTATGCATCCATTCCTTTGTGCTGGCGGCCTGCTGCTCGCCCTCGCCGCCGCGGTCACTTCGACTGCCGCCCCCCTCGCACCGCCCCGCGTCGATGCCGACATCGTCGTCGATAGCCAACTGGGTGACCCGGCCTGGGCCAACGCCAGCGTGGTGGACCTTCCGTACGAGACCAGCCCCGGCGACAACCTGCCCGCATCCGTCAAGACCACCGTTCGAATCGCCTACACGCGCGACGCGCTGCTGGTTTCATTCCTGGCCCAGGACCCCGAGCCCGGCAGGATCCGCGCCTTCCTGCGTGACCGCGACGCGCTGTACAGCGATGATTTCGTTGGCATACAGCTGGACACCTTCGACGACCAGCGCCGCGCCTACGAATTCTTCGTCAATCCGCTCGGCGTGCAGGCCGACCTGGTCAAGGAAGAAGCCAGCGGCCAGGAGGATGATTCCTGGGACGGCTTGTGGACCAGCGCCGGCCGGATCACCGAGCGCGGTTACGAGGTGGAGATGCGCATCCCGTTCGCGACCCTGCGATTCAAGGACACCGCCGAGGCGCGTCAATGGGGCGTGCGCTTCCTGCGCATCCGGCCGCGCAATCACCGATTCACCTATTCCAGCGAGCGCATCGAACGCGGCGCCCGCTGCGACCTGTGCGCGATGGGCAAGATGGTGGGCCTGACGGACGTCCGGCAGGGCCGGAACCTGGAGATCACCCCGACCCTGACGTTCGCGACGTCGCAGCAGCGCAGCGACGTCGGGGAGCCGTGGCGTGGAAACGGCAGCAAGGTGTCCCCGGGGCTTGATGTCACCTGGGCGCCCAGCCCGAACCTGACGGTCAACGGCACGCTCAATCCGGATTTCTCGCAGGTCGAGTCCGACCAGGCCCAGCTGGACCTCAACACCAGTTTCGCGTTGTTTTTCCCTGAAAAACGGCCGTTTTTCCTCGAGGGCGCGGATTACTTCAACACGCCATTCAACGTGCTCTACACCCGCCAGATCGCCGACCCCGACATCGGCCTGCGCGTCACCGGCCGCGAGGGCAAGCAGGCCTATGGCGTGATCGTAGCGCGCGACGCGGTCACCCAGTTGCTGGTGCCGGGCGTCCTGGGCTCCAGCTTGCTAATGCTGGACCAGCCCAGTGACGTGCTGGTGGGTCGCTACCGCTACGATCTCAGCGGGCAGGCCAGTCTCGGCGCGATCACCACGCTGCGCGACGGCGATGATTACCACAACGCGCTGGCGGGTTTCGACGGCCGCTGGCAGCAGGGTTCGCACACGCTCAGCGGCCAGTGGCTGCACAGCGACTCCGCGTACCCGACCAGCCTCCGCCTCGCCGACAGCGCGCCGGCGGGTGATGCGTTGCAGGTGCGTTATGGCTACGGAGACCGCAAATGGAACGGCAACCTGATGCACACCCGGATCGATCCGGGCTTCCGCGCTGATCTGGGTTTCATCAGCCAGGTGGGCTACCGGAAATCGGTGATCGGCGGTGGCCGCGCCTGGTACGGCAAGCAGGGCGCGGCCGTCAGCAAGATTTCCGTCAATGGCGACTGGGACATCACCCATCGTGACGACGGCCAGCTGCTGGAGCGCGAGGTCGAGGCCTATGTGAACTTCAATGGCCCGCGGCAGAGCCATGTTCAGGCCGGTGGTGGCACCCGGGTCCGGTTCTGGAACGACCAATTGTTCGACGAGACGTTCCATACGCTTTACAGCGAGATCCGGGCGTTACCCAACCTGAAACTGTCGCTGTTCTATCGCGGCGGCGACCAGCTCGACCTGGGCGCCTCGCGCATGGGCACGATCAGCAACTGGCAACCTTCGCTGTCGCTCGATATCGGCCGCGGAATCAACCTCAATGTCGAGTACACGACGCAGACGCTGCGGCGCGACGGTGGCACGGCGTTCGATGCCACCGTGCTCGATGGCCGCGTGGGTTGGCAACTGGACCCGCGCCAGCGACTGCGCCTGTCGGTGCAGGGCAGCCAGGTCGAGCGCAACCAGGCGTTGTATGCCCGGCCGGTGACCGCGCGCGCGCGCGATGTCGCCGCGCAGCTGCTGTACTCGTACAGGCTCAACCCGCGCAGCGCGGTCTATGCCGGCTACTCGCACGGCGCCTTTGCCGACGACCGCATCGACCTGTTCGACAGCAGCCGCAGCGTGTTCCTGAAATTGAGCTACGCCTGGCAGCCGCAGTTCTGAGCGTGCCTGTCGCCGCGGCATTGGCTTGGCCAGGCGTCGGGAGCCGGTATGGATCCGCACGCTCCCGGCGCGGTTTCGTTACAGGCACTTGAGCAATCGCGCGTCGGCGCCGCGCCGCAGCGTGAACGGGCCGAGCGTGTCGGCATCCAACCGGACCCGCAGCACCATGCGGTCGCCGGCCACGCTGCCCTCATAGAGCGCCACCTCCGAGGGCAGCTGCTCGCCGACCTGTTCCGGACCACCGTGCCCGCGCACGTGCCGGCCGGGGACCCGGAAATTGCCTGCCGCATCGGGCATGATCGCCGCATCGAGCGTGCCATCGGCACAGTCGTATTCGATGCCGCCGCCGGACGGCGACAGTGTCAGCGCGACGTGTTCGCCGCCCCAGCTGCCGAGCAAGGCAGGGCCAGGCGCGGGAGTGGCGCCTGGGCCGGGGCCCGCGCACGCGGCCGGCAACAATGCGCAGAGCAGCAGAACCAGCCGTCGACGCATCGGGCGCTGCTAGATCTTGTAGCCGGTGTGGATCGCGACGATCCCGCCGGTCAGGTTCTTGTAGTCGCAGCGGGCGAAGCCGGCCGCGGCCATCATCGCCTTGAGCTCGTCCTGCGGCGGGTGCTTGCGGATGCTCTCGGCCAGATACTGGTAGCTGTCGCGGTCGCCGGCGAACAGCTTGCCCAGCCGCGGCAGGATGTTGAACGAGTGGAAGTCGTAGATCGGCTTGAACCAGTCGGCCTTCACCGCCGAGAACTCCAGCACCCGCGCCTGTCCGCCGACCTTGAGCACGCGGTGCATCTCGGCCAGCGCGGCATCCTTGTCGGTGACGTTGCGCAGCCCGAACGCGATCGTGACGAGGTCGAAGCTCGCATCGGGGAACGGCAGCTTCTCGGCGTTGAGCTGCACGTACTCGAAGCCCGACACGCGGCCCCGGTCGAGCATGCGATCGCGGCCGACACGCAGCATCGCGCCGTTGATGTCGCCCAGCACCACGCTGCCCGCCTCGCCGACGCGGCCCTGCAGCAACAGCGCGATGTCGCCGGTGCCACCGGCCAGGTCGAGCACGCGGTCGCCACGCTTGACCTGCGCGGTGGCGACGAAATAGCGCTTCCAGACCCGATGCACGCCCAGGCTCATGAGGTCGTTCATGAGGTCGTAGTTGCCGGCGACCGACGAGAACACCTCGCCGACCAGCTTCTGCTTGTCGCCGGTGGGCACGTCGCGGAAACCGAAATGGGTGGTCCCGGTCGCGCGGGGGGTATCGGAGGGGGCGTCTTGATCGCTCATGGCGGCGATTATCGCACCGCTTCGCTGCGTCCCGGCTCCGGGCGACCGGAGCCCTCTGGCCGACCTGGCAGCAGCATGCGACTGCGCACCGACCCTCGATCCGCCCGCTATCGCCGCCAGTCCTGCGAGGGCAGACTGCAACCACGCCCGCCAGGACCACCCACATGATTTCCACCCCCGACTACCGCGCCCTGCTCGCCACCGCCGTCGCCGAAGCCCGCCAGGGGCTGAGTGAGGGAGGTATTCCGATCGGTGCCGCGCTGTTCCACGATGACGGCCGCCTGCTTGGCTGCGGCCACAACCGTCGCATCCAGGAGAACGATCCCTCGGTGCACGGCGAGACCGACGCATTCCGCAAAGCTGGCCGCCAACGCCGCTACCGCGACACGATCATGGTCACCACGCTCGCGCCGTGCTGGTACTGCAGCGGCCTGGTGCGCCAGTTCAACATCGGCACCGTGGTGGTCGGTGAATCGGTGAATTTCGCCGGCGGCCTGGACTGGCTGCGCGAGAGTGGCGTCAAGGTGGTCGACCTCGCCGACGGCGAGTGCATCACGATGCTCGGCGACTACATCGCGGCGAATCCGGCGGTCTGGAACGAGGACATCGGCGAAGCGTGATCCCGCCGACGTGGCGCGCGCCGGTCGGCGGTCGCGCATCGCATCGCCCAGTTGGCGCAGGCGGGCCAGTCGCGCCGGGCTCGGCGGCCGCGCCACCTCGATTGAGGTCATTGCGGACCGGTACCCATGGCCGCCGGGCAACCCGAGGCACGTTGGCTTCCTTGCGGGCATCGCGGCTCCTTCGCATGCCCGCAAGTGCCCGTACTCCGCCTGGCACCGTGCTCCGCGGTGCAACGGGTACGCCACCAGGAGAATTCCCATGAAAATGCAGTTCCTGTCACTCGCCGGCGCGTTGGTATTGCCCGTCGCGCTGCACGCCGGCCAACCCAGCCCCGGTAATCCGCCTGCGGCAAAACCAATGCACGCGGCGTCGATGCCCGCACAGGCCGCGGCGGCCCACGTGATGTACGACGCCGGCACGTTGAAGTGGGGCGAAGCACCACCGGCCTTCGAGCGTGGCGCCAAGGCAGTGGTTCTCTCCGGCGACCCGGGCAAGGCGGGACCGTTCGTGCTTCGCCTCAGGGCCCCGGCGGGCTACAAGATTGCGATGCATTGGCATCCGACGGATGAGCAGGTGACGGTCGTGGAGGGCGATTTGACCGTGAAGATGGG
Source organism: Lysobacterales bacterium (assembly GCA_038248955.1). Classification (GTDB taxonomy): domain Bacteria; phylum Pseudomonadota; class Gammaproteobacteria; order Xanthomonadales; family Xanthomonadaceae; genus Lysobacter_K. The sequence goes on along the minus strand of JBBRWW010000051.1, from coordinate 12,424 downwards.
CGACCAGGGTCCCGGCGCCCATGAACATACGTTTGCGCCCGGCGGGTATGTCCTGTTGCCGGCAAAGATGCACCACGCGGCATCGACCAAGAACGGCATGACCCTGCAGGTGTCGGGCATGGGCCCGTTCGAACTCAATTATATCGACCCCAAGGACGATCCCCGCAAGCGCGCTGCGAAGTAGCCAGGCGGGCTGGCTCAGCCGCTGGCGGGGGGAGCGTTCGCGCGCCGGGGCCCGCCACGCCGACGTCTGACCAGAATTTTGCCAGCCACGCCAAGGCTTCGGTTGCAAAGCAGGATCGGCGCTACAGGATGTAACGGCTCAGGTCGGGATCCTTGACCAGTTCGCCCAGGTGCGCATCGACGTAGCTGCTGTCGATGCTGATGGTCTCGCCGTCGCGGTCGGGCGCCTCGTAGCTCAGCGTGTCGAGCAGGCGCTCGAGCACCGTGTGCAGGCGCCGCGCGCCGATGTTTTCCTGGCGCTCGTTGACGATGAAGGCGATTTCGGCGAGTCGCTCGACCGCATCGGGGGTGAACGCCAGCGCCACGCCCTCGGTCCTGAGCAGCTCGACGTACTGGGTGATCAGCGCCGCCTTCGGCTCGGTGAGGATGCGCACGAAATCGTCCTTGCTCAGCGCGCTGAGCTCGACCCGGATCGGGAACCGGCCCTGCAGTTCCGGGATCAGGTCGCTGGGCTTGGCCAGATGGAACGCGCCGGAGGCGATGAACAGGATGTGGTCGGTCCTGATCGAACCGTACTTGGTGCTGACCGTGGAGCCTTCGACCAACGGCAACAGGTCGCGCTGCACCCCTTCGCGAGACACGTCGCCCCCGGTGGCGCCGGATTCGCCACGCTTGGCGACCTTGTCGATCTCGTCGATGAAGACGATGCCGTGCTGCTCGCAGGCCTCGATCGCGGCCTCGCGCACCTCGTCCTCGTCGACCAGCTTGCCGGCCTCCTCCTCGACCAGCAGCGAACGCGCGCTGCGGATCGGCAGGGTCTTCTTGTGGGTCTTGCCGCCGGCGACCTGCGAGAACATCTGCCGCAACTGCTGGCCCATTTCCTCCATGCCGGGCGGCGCCATGATGTCGACATTCCCCACCGTTACCGCGGTCTCGATGTCGATCTCGCGGTCGTCAAGCGCGCCGCTGCGCAACTGCCTGCGCAGCTTCGCCCGGGTCTCGCCGGCCTCGCTGGAATTGTGCTGCGCCGACGGCTCGTCAGCGGCCGCCTCGCCGGGCAGGCCAAACGGCGTGCTGACCGCGCGTCGTGGCAGCAGCGCATCGAGGATGCGGTCCTCGGCGCGCTCTTCGGCGGCCGTGCGCACGCGTTGCTTGGCCTGCTCGCGGAAGAGCTTGACGGCGGTGTCGGCAAGGTCGCGGATGATCTGTTCAACGTCCTTGCCGACGTAGCCGACCTCGGTGAAGCGCGTCGCTTCGACCTTGACGAACGGCGCGTTGACCAGCGTCGCCAGGCGCCGGGCGATCTCGGTCTTGCCGACACCGGTGGGGCCGATCATCAGGATGTTCTTCGGCATGACTTCATCGCGCAGGCCGGGATCGAGCTGCATGCGCCGCCAACGGTTGCGCAGCGCGATCGCGACCGCGCGCTTGGCATCGTGCTGGCCGACGATGTGGCGGTCGAGTGCCTGCACGATCTCGCGCGGGGTCATGGTGGCGGGGCTGGTGTCGGGCGTGTTGGGCATCGGGGAACCTTGTGTTTGTTGTTCCTTCTCCCGCCTGCGGCAGAAGGTGCCCGAAGGGCGGATGAGGGCATGCGGGGCTGCAGGTCGCGTCGCAAGCGTCGATTCGCCTGCCCTCACCCCAACCCTCTCCCGTAAACGGGAGAGGGAGCTGGACGTCAGAGTTCTTCGACCACCACGTTGCGGTTGGTGTAGATGCACACGTCGCCGGCGATGTTGATCGACTCGACGGCGATGCTGCGGGCATCGAGCGGCGTGTGCGCCATCAGCGCGCGTGCCGCCGACAAGGCGTACATGCCCCCGGAGCCGATCGCGATCAGGCCGTCCTCGGGCTCGATCACGTCGCCGGTGCCGCTGATGATCAGCGAGGTGTCCTTGTCGGCCACCGCCAGCAACGCCTCGAGCTTGCCGAAGCGACGTTCGGTACGCCAATCCTTGGCCATTTCGACCGCGGCGCGTTGCAGCTGTCCGTGCTTCTCGAGCTTGGCCTCGAACAGCTCGAACAAGGTGAAGGCATCGGCGGCGGCGCCGGCGAAACCAGCCAGCACCTGGCCGTCGCGGCCGAGCCTGCGGACCTTGCGCGCGTTGCCCTTCATCACGGTCGCGCCGAGCGTGACCTGGCCGTCACCGGCCACGGCGACGCGGCCGTCACGGCGCACCGAAATGATGGTGGTGGCGTGGAAAACGTGGGGATTCTGGCTGGGATCCATGCGACCTCCGGAAGCGAACCCCTTGGATGGGGGTCGCCGGCGACGCGCGCAAGGGCCGTCCTCCGCGCGGTCCCGCGACAGGATGCGTCGTGACGCCACGCGAAAATGGAGGCGTGGCCCGCTCCGACGCGTTGCGCCGCCTACGGCTTGCGCCTGGCACGCGGGTGCGCGGCGTCGTAGACGTTGGCCAGGTGCTGGTAGTCGAGGTGGGTGTAGATCTGGGTGGTGGCGATGTCGGCATGGCCCAGCAGCTCCTGCACGCCGCGCAGGTCGCCGGAGGATTCCAGGATGTGGCTCGCGAACGAGTGCCGCAGCAGGTGCGGGTGGACGCGCTTGAACAGGCCCTGCCGCTGCGCCAACAGGCGGATGCGCAGTTGCACCGCGCGCGGAGTGATCGCTCCGCCGCCGCGGCCGGGAAACACCGGCGCGTCGGTGCCCGCGCCGGTGGACGCGCGCCAGTGCGCCAGCGCCGTGCGGGCATGTGAGCCCAGTGGGACGCTGCGCTGCTTGCTGCCCTTGCCCAGCACCGTCACCAGCGCGTCGACGAGGTCGAGATCGCGCCAACGCAGGCCACACAGCTCGCTCAGGCGTATTCCGGAGGAATAGAACAGCTCGAGCAACGCGCGATCGCGCAGGCCGAGCGGTGCGTCGGTCGGCACCTCGACCAGTGCCTTGGCCTCGTCCGGGTCCAGCACCTGCGGCAATCGGCGTGGTGCCTTGGGAGCGCGGATCGCGGCGGCGGGACTGGCGGTGATGCGGCCTTGCTTCAACCACCAGCCGTAGAAGCTGCGGCAGGCGCTGAGCCGGCGCTGCAGGCTCTTGGGCGACAGTCCACGACGGTGTTCAGCGGCGACGAAGGCGCGCACGTGCTCGCCTTGCAGGTGCAGCAGATCGGCCTGGCCCTGCGTGGTCGCCCACTGCGCCAACGCGGCGAGGTCGCGGCGGTAGGCATCAAGCGTGTTCGGCGACATCCGCCGCTCGACGGCGAGGTGGGCGAGGAAATCCTCGATCGCCGGAACGGTCGCGGCGCCGGCGACGGGATCCATCTCAGGCCGGGTCGAACCGCTTCAATGCCGTCGCCAGCGACTCGCCGATCATGCGCAGGAACAGCGTACCCATGCCCGGGAAGAATCGGTTGGGGTCGCGGCTGCCGACCGCGACCAGGCCGATGCCCGGCAGCGGCAGCAACGCCGTCGACTGCACCTGATCGGCCTGCAGCCCATACAGCAGCGCGTGCTTTTCCGGTTGCAGGCGACCGCACAACGGTTCGCCATCGGCGAGGCAGTCGCGGAACGGCTGCAGCTGCGGGTCGTCGGCATCCAACTGCTGCCACCAGTGGTCCCGCTCAAGGCCGGCGATCGGCTGAAGCAATACCAGCCGCACCAGGTCGCCGTTGAAATCCTCCGCCAGGCTCGCCGCGATCGCCCGCACCGTGTCGGCGGCACTGGCCTGGCGCATGAGCGCGAGCGTCAGTTGATGGGTTCGCACCGACAGCCGCTCGTTTTCCTGCGCGTTGGCGAACAGTTCCTGCAGGCGGCGCGCGAGTTCACGATTCTTGTCGCGCAGCACTTCGAGCTGGTAACTCGCCAGCGACGCGGCCGTGCCTTCCTCGCGCGGCACCACGAGGCTCAGCGCCAGGTCGGGAAACTGCTGCAGGAAGTTGGGATGCCGGCGCAGCCAGGTCGCGACTTCGTGCGCGCCCAGTGTCTCGGTGGTGTCGCTCATTGCTCGCCGCTCTCCAGGGTCAGGTTTCCTTCGAACACGAATGCGGCCGGCCCCGTCATGGACACCGGCGCGTCGTCGGCGGGCCACGCGATGCGCAACTCGCCGCCGGGCAGACTGATGCTGACGTCGCGATCGATGCGGCCACGGCGCATGAGCACCGCCGCCGCCGCGCAGGCGCCACTGCCGCAGGCAAGCGTCTCGCCCACGCCGCGCTCATGCACGCGCAGGCGCACGTGGTCGCGCCCCAGCACCTGCACGAAACCGACGTTCGCCGATTGCGGGAATGCCGCATCGGACTGCAACAGCGGGCCGATGCTGGCCACTGGCGCGGCATCGACGTCGTCGACCTCGATCACCGCATGCGGATTGCCCATCGACACCGCACCGAAGCTGAGCACGGTGTCGTGGATCTGCAGCACGTACTCGTCGCTCTCGCCATCCATGCCCAGCAACGGGATGCGTGCGGGATCGAACACCGGCACGCCCATGTCGATGCGGTACTGGTGGTCGCCCAGGCGGGCCACTGCGTGCAGGCCAACCGGGCTGTCGAGCGCGAATTCCGTGCCCAGGTCCTGCCCGCGGCGCGCGGCATCGCGCACCAGCCACGCGGCGATGCAGCGCGCGCCATTGCCGCATTGCTGCGATGGCGAGCCATCGGCATTCCAGATGCGGTACGACGCCACCGCCGCGGCGCTGCGCGGTGGCTCGATGCCGAGGATCTGGTCGCAGCCGATGCCGGCATGGCGGTCGGCCAGCGCGCGGCATTGCGCGGGATCGGGCGGCAACGCGCCGGCGCGCAGGTCGAGCACCACGAAGTCGTTGCCGGCCCCGTGCATCTTGCTGAAACGCCGGTCGCCGGTCGCCATGCCCGTGGCTACCAGCAGCGCTTCGGGTTCAGCCATTCCCGTCGCCGCCGGCCGGCGGCGGGGGCAACGGAACCGTAGCGTCATCGCTGGCGGGTGGCGCTGGAGGCGCGCCGTCGACCGGCACCCCGACATCGTCCATCGGCGGCATCGCGGGCAGCATGCGGGCTTCCGTCGGCGGCGGATCCTGCGGCAGGATCAGGGGACCCTTGTTGCCGCAACCGGCCAGTGGCAGCGACAACGCGAGGATTACGAAGGCGGGCTTTAGGTTCATGGGCGCAGTGTAACGCGCGCCCGGCGCGGCTCAAGGTGGCCGCTTCGCCGCCGGTTTGGCCGCAAAGCCATCATTGGCCGGCTTGAGCGCTGCCGGCCGCGACGCCGAGCTGGTCGAGCGCGAACGCGTACATCTCTGCCAGTTCGCGGTAGCGGCGGAAGCGCCCCGACTTGCCACCGTGGCCGGCGTCCATGTTGGTGCGGAACAGCACCGGCCACGTGCCGGTGTTGAGGTCGCGCAGGCGCGCCACGTACTTGGCCGGCTCGTAGTACTGCACCTGCGAGTCCCACAGGCCGGTGCCGACAAACGTGGCCGGATAGGCCTGCGCCTTGAGGTTGTCGTACGGCGAGTACGACAACATGTAGTCATAGGCGTCCTTGTGCTCCGGGTTGCCCCACTCGTCGTACTCGTTGGTGGTCAGCGGGATGCTGGCGTCGAGCATGGTCGTGACCACGTCCACGAACGGCACCTGCGACAGGATCACCCGGTACTTGTCCGGCGCCATGTTGGCGATCGCGCCCACCAGCAGCCCGCCGGCGCTGCCGCCATATGCGGCGACGCGCTCCTTGGAGGCGTAGCCCTGTGCGACCAGGAAGTCGGTGACGTCGACGAAGTCGGTGAAGGTGTTCTTCTTGTGGAACAGCTTGCCGTCGTCGTACCACTTGCGGCCCATTTCCTGGCCGCCGCGGATGTGCGCGATCGCGTACACCATGCCGCGGTCGAGCAGGCTCACCACCGGCAGGTTGAAGCCCGGGTCGGTCGAGTGCCCGTAGCTGCCGTAGGCGTACTGCAGCAATGCCGCTTGCCCGTTCTTCTCGAAGCCTTTCCGGTAGACCAGCGAGACCGGCACCTGGGTGCCGTCGCGCGCGGTCGCCCACAGCCGCTCGGTGGTGTACCGGCCGGGGTCGTAGCCGATCACCGGCTCGCGCTTCATCAGCCTGCGCTCGCCGGTGCGGGTGTTGAGCTCGTAGGTGGTGGCCGGCGTGGTCAGCGAGGTATAGCTGTAGCGCAGCCAGTCGGTGCCGGGCTCGGCGTTGGTCGACAGGCCCATGCTGTAGGCCGGTTCGTCGGCCTGGACGTAGTCTTCGCTGCCGTCGGGCTTCAACAGCCGCAGGCGCTCCAGGCCCTGCGAGCGCTCGGCGATCGCGGTGTAGCCATCGAACAGCTCGAAGTCCTCGATGAACACGTCGTCGCGGTGCGCGACCCAGTCCTTCCAGTTGCTGCGCGAACGGCTGCCATCGGCGGCGGTCACCAGCTTGAAGTTGCTCGCCGGCTTGCCGTCCGCGCCGGCGGCGTTGGTGCGGATCACCCAGCGGCCGCCATGGTGGTCGGCGCTGTACTCGACATCGCGTTCGCGCGGCGCCAGCACCACGAACTCGCGCGGGTCGGCGGCGGGGGCGCAACGCACTTCGCTGGAGACCGTGCTTTCCACGCTGATGCACAGGTACTGGTCGTCGCGGCTGCGGCTGATGCCCATGTAGAAGCTGTCGTCGTGCTCCTCGTACACCAGCGCGTCCTCACTGGCCGGGGTGCCGAGCACGTGTTTCTTCACCCGCACGGTCAGCAGCGTTTCCGGGTCGTTCTCGACGTACAGCAGGGTCTGGTTGTCGTCGGCCCAGACGAGGTTGGCCGACGCGCCGGTGATGACGTCGGGGTAGACCTCGCCGGTGGCCAGGTTCTTGACCCGGATCACGTACTGGCGGCGGCCGACGGCGTCGTCGGCCCAGGCCAGCAGGCGGTTGTCCGGGCTGACTTGCCAGTCGCCGACGCTGAAGTAGTCCTTGCCCGCGGCCATCGCGTTGACGTCGAGCAGGACCTCCTCGGCGGCGTCCATCGTGCCGGCTCGCCGCGCGTGGATCGGGTAGTCCTGGCCGGTGGCGAAGCGCGTGTAGTACCAGTAGCCGCGCTCGCGGTACGGCACCGAGCTGTCGTCCTGCTTGATGCGGCCGACGATCTCGTCGTACAGGGTGTCCTGCAGCGGCTTGAGCGGCGCCATCACCTGGTCGACGTAGGCGTTCTCGGCGTTGAGGTAGGCAAGCACCTCGGGGTTCTTGCGCTTGTCGTCGCGCAGCCAGTAGTACTCGTCATTGCGCTGCGCGCCGTGCGGCGCCTTGACCACGTGCGGCTTGCTGGCGGCATCGGGCGTGGTCGGCAGCGTGGCGGCGGGGGACGGGGTGGGCGTGATCATGAGCAACGTGGCCGCAAGCAGGAGGGAAGTCGGTTTCATGGATGGGGTCCGGTGGCGTGGGATGCAACGGGATCAGCGCGTACCGCCAGCATCGGTCGCCGCAACGCCTGCGCCGCCGGGCTTGCCCAGTTGCTTCCACAGGAACGTGAAAGCCAGCGCGCTCATGTGCGCGGCCTGGGCGTTGTTGGCCGAACCGCCGTGGCCGCCCTCGATGTTCTCGTAGTAGCGCGCGTCCTTCCCGGCCTCGAGCATCTTCGCCATCATCTTGCGCGCATGGCCGGGGTGCACGCGGTCGTCGCGCGTGGAGGTCATGAAGATCGTCGGCGGATAGTCGCGCGTGGCATCGAACAGGTGGTACGGCGAAAACGTCTGGATGAAGTCCCAGTCGGCGGTGTCGGGGTCGCCGTACTCGGCCATCCACGACGCGCCGGCGAGCAGATGGCTGTAGCGCTTCATGTCGAGCAGCGGCACCTGCACGACCACCGCGCCGAACAGCTCCGGATACTGGGTGAGCATGTTGCCGGTGAGCAGGCCGCCGTTGCTGCCACCCTGGATGCCCAGGTGCGGTGTCGAGGTGACCTTGTTCGCGATCAGGTCGCGCGCGACCGCGGCGAAGTCCTCGTAGGCCTTGTGGCGGTTGGCCTTGAGCGCGGCCTGGTGCCAGCGCGGACCGTATTCACCGCCGCCGCGGATGTTGGCGACCACGTACACGCCGCCCTTCTCCAGCCAGCCCTTGCCGACGCTGCCGGAATAGCCCGGGGTGAGCGAGATCTCGAAGCCACCGTAGCCGTACAGCAGCGTCGGCGCGCTGCCGTCGAGGGTGAGATCGCGCGGCTTCACGAGGAAATACGGCACCTTGGTGCCGTCGAGGCTGGTGGCGAAATGCTGCTCGATCACGTGCCTGCTGGCATCGAAGAACGTCGGCATGGTCTTGAGCACTTGCGGCGCCGAACCCACCTGGGCGAGGGCCAGCGTGCTCGGCGTGAGGTAGTCGGTCGCGGTCAGCCAGACCGCGTCGCTGTCGTCGGCGTCCACCGCCGACACGCCCAGCGTTCCAAACGTTGGCGCGCCGACGAACGCGTCGCGCTTCCACTCGCCCACGCCGGGCGTCAGCACGCTGAGGCGGTTCTTGACATCCTCGAGCACGTTCAGGACGAGGTGGCTTTGGGTCCACGTGTAGCCGGCCAGCGAGGTCCGTTCGCTCGGCGCGAACAGCGTGGTGAACGCGCGCTTGCCGGACATGAACCCGTCGAAGTTCGCCGCGATCAGGCTGCCCGCGGGGTAGGTCGTGCCGCCCGCCTCATACGGATCGCGCAGCTCCAGCACCAGCCAGTCCTTGTGCACGGACTTGTTGGCCGAGTTCGGCGCATCGACCTTGGCCAGTTGCCCGTCTGCCCCCCGGAGGTACAACTCGTCGTTGTAGAACGCGAGCGTGCGGCTGACGAAGTCGCGCGGATAGCCGGGGGTGTGGTCGTGACTGGCGGCGATGTACATGTCGTTGGCCTGGCCTTCGTACACGACCGACGCCGCAGCCATCGGCGTGCCCCGCCGCCACTGCTTGACGATGCGCGGGTAACCCGAACTCGACACCGTGCCAACGCCGAGGGCATCGTTTCCAAAATCAGTGAACACGTAGACGTTGTCGCGGTCGATCCATTGCAGGCCGCCCTTGGCCTCGGCGCGGAAGAAACCGTCCTTCACCCACTGCCCGGTGGTGAGGTCGAACTCGCGGGTGACGTCGGCGTCCGAGCCACCGGGCGACAGCGCGATCAGGCAACGTTCGGGCGCCGCGCCGGACTGCCTGGGTTTCAGGCAGTCGGCGCCGTGCCAGACCCACTTCCTGCCGTCGGGGATCTTCTCGGCGTCATTGAGCGCATCGAGGTCGATCACGGTTTCCCAGGACGGCTTGTCCTTGCGGTACTCGGCCAGCGTGGTGCGGCGCCACAGGCCGCGCGGGTTGTGCGCGTCCTTCCAGAAGTTGTAGTAGTAGGGGCCGATCTTCTCGACCGCGGGGATCTTGGCATCGGAGTCGAGGATCGCGAGGATCTCGGCCTGCAGGCGCTTGAAGGCCGGCGTGTTCGCCAGTTCGGCCTCGGTGCTGGCGTTGCGTTGCCTGACCCAGTCGAGTTGGCGCGCGCCTTCGACGTCTTCGAGCCAGGCATGCGGATCGGCGGGAGCATTCATGGTGGTCGACTCGGTCACGGCGGCGGCCTTCTCGGCGGGCATGGCTTTTTCGGCTTGGGCGGCCCCGCTCGCCGATGCTGCCGCGAGGCCCGCAGACAGCACGACGTGGCGACAGGCCTGGGTCAGCAGGGGCATGGGTGCTCCGGTCAAAACGGGAAGGCCGCAACGCTAGCACAGGGTTCCAAGGTCGCCGACGCGAGGCACGGCCCTGCGGTTGTCGACTGCGTCGCCCGCCGCGGTCGGGCCTCAGGCCGCGCGCGGCACGGCCTCGCGCCGGCGTTGCGGGCGGCGACGCGCCTGCGGGAGGGTGCGGGGGGAGCGGACGATCGACGTCCTTTCGGCCTGCGCCACCACCGGCAACGCGAAGCGATGCAGCGCCCACCACGCCGCCAGTGGCATCGCCAGCAGCCATAGTGGCAGCCAGCCGACAGCGGCGTGCATGCCACGCGCTGCGGGCAGCAGCCCCACCAGCATCGCGCCGATCGCGATGGCATGGCGCAGAACGGTGTCGAGCCGCGGGTCGACATCGGCAGCATCGCGGTTGCGGATCGGCAGCAGTTTCATCGGGGGCTCCAGCGCAGGGACGTGGCAGCCACGATCGCGCCGACCCATCTCACCGGCTGCGACCCCGGCCGCGCCACGTCGCCACGTCCGGCGGCGGGCACTGCTGGCACCAGACGACGTCGTGCACGCGGCCTTCGCCCGCATCGGCCATGCTGGCCCCCTCCTCCCCCGGAACCGCTGCCATGCGCCCCAGCCTGAGTCTCGCCCGCCATACCGCCCTCGCGGGCCTGGGACTGCTGCTCGTCGCCTGCGCGACATCCGTATCCACCCCGCCGACCGCCGCCGAGCCGATCGACCTGGCGCGCTTCATGGGCCGCTGGCACGTGATCGCGCACGTGCCGTACTTCGCCGAACGCGGCCACGTCCAGAGTAGCGACACCTACACGCTGCGGCCCGACGGCAGGATCGCCGTGCACTACGCCTACCGCGCCGGGTTCGCCCAGCCGGCCAAGTCGCTGGACTCCGTCGCCACCGTCAATCCGGGCAGCGGCGAGCGCGACTGGACGACGTGGTTCTTCCGGGTGATCCCGACGCGCTACCGCGTGCTCGAGGTCGCGCCGGACTATTCGTGGGCGCTGATCGGCTATCCGGGCAGGCAGCTGGCGTGGGTGTTCGCGCGCGAGCCGCGGATGGGCGAGGTGCTGTACGCCGACCTGCGCGGACGCCTGGCGCGGCATGGCGTCGACCCCGCGGCCCTGCGGCGGATTCCGCAGCAGCCCGGCGACGTCGGCAAGCCCGGATTCGCGGCGCCCAAATCGCCCTGAGTCGGCGGGCACCGCCCGCGGCTGGCAGGAAACCCGCACGGGGAAGCTCGCCGCGCACGCGCGTTGTCGACATGCGCGCGCACCTGCAGCGCCGGCTCAGTAGCCGGCGGCGTCCAGCGCGAGGTCGGCCTCCTCGCGGCCGATCGCGATCAGCTCCTTCGCGCGCCAGAACTCGTAGAACTGGCACGCGTCGCGCGGGATGCGGATCACCAGCTCGGGCGGGTCGAGCGCCAACTGCACGCGCGCGATCTGCGCCTGCATGGTGTCGAGCGAACGCGCCATCAGCTCAGTGAAGCCGAACTCCCGCGGCGCGGCGTCGGCCTGCGCGTCGCGCGGTTCGTCGCCACCGCCCAGGCGCCGCTCGATCCAGTCCGCGAGCCGCTGGCGGGTGCCGTTGGGTGCCTCGAAGCCTTGACCCGGCAGTGCGTCGGCCTGCGGCTCGGCGGGCTGGCCCGGCGGACGCCTGGGCCAGCCGTGCATGTCCACCGCGATCAGCCGGTGTGCGTCCGACAGCCGGGTCGCGGCGATCGGCAGCGGCGCCAGCAGGCCGCCGTCGACGAGCTCGCGCCCGTGCAGGGTGTACGGCGTGAACAGCCCGGGGATCGCGATCGAGGCGCGCACCGCGTCCCACAGGTCGCCCTCGCGCAGCCAGACCTCGCGCTGGCGCATCAGGTCGACCGCGACCGCGGTGAAGTCCACCGCCAGCTCCTCGATGCGTGGCTCGCCGGCGCGCTCGCGCAGCGCCGCCATCAGGCGCTCGCCGCGGAACAGCGACGGCTCGCCGAACACCGGATCGAGCAGCCGCAGCATGTCGGTCGCGCTCATCGACAGCAGCCAGTCGCGGAACACCTCGAGCTTGCCGGCCGCGAACAGTCCGCCGACCAGCGCGCCGCTGGACGAACCGGCCACCGCGACGATGTTGAGCCCGCGTGCCTGCAACGCCTCGATCACGCCGATCTGGGCGAGGCCGCGCGCACCGCCGGCGCCGAGCACCAGTGCGACCTTCTCGTCGCTGGCAATTTTGGGGGCGTCCGCGGCGGCCATCAGCGGTCGTAGTTGCTCAGCGCCAGCGACAGCAGCGCGCGCGCCTGCTCGCGCAGCGCCGGCGGCTCGAGGATCTCGGCGTCGCTGCCGTAATGCATCACGTCCATCAGCAGTTCGCGGCCGGCGCTGTAGGGCAGCTTGAGTTCGTAGCGGCCATCGGACAGCCAGCGGCCCTGCTGCTGCGAATGCCAGTGCTCGTCGGCGACCCAGCGCGCGGCCTTGGCGCTGAACACGATGGTCGCCCAGTGCTTCGGCGCGCCGGAGAAGATCCCGTAGCTCGACGCCAGTTGCCGGTCGAGCTCCTCGTCGGGCACGTCCCGCGCCGGCGCGTCGAGCACCCGCGCGGCGGTCATGCGGTCGACCGAGAAGCTGCGCAGTGCGTCACGGTCGACGTCCCAGGCATCG
>JBBRWW010000050.1:0-19430 GCA_038248955.1 Lysobacterales bacterium | reverse complement strand
CTGGACGCCGAACGGACCGCCGTGCGGCACCACCACCATTGGCAGGTTCTTTCCCGAACCACCCTTGGGCACGGTCAGGTAGCCATGCAACTTCATGCCATCACGCGCCGTGAGCGCAATGGGTCGCATCGACCCCATCTGATCGGGATCGAACCAATCACGCCGGCTCACCAGATGCTCGGCCTTCTTGGCGACGGTGTCGAACACATAGAAATCGCCTGGATTGCGGTCACTCCACACCTGCACCAAGGCCAGCCGCCCATCGGCAGTTTGCGACGTGATGCGAACGGATTCGTTCGCGAACGCGGCTTCCAGGCTGCGGTACAACCGGGCCTCGGGCGACGCATTGTCGAAGAAGGCGGTCCGCGGCTTGCCATCCATGAAGAACGCACCCACCGGGGTCGAGCTCGCGTTGCGGTAGATGATCCGCGCCGGATCGGAATCATCGTCGCGCAACAGTTCCTTGCGGCTCTCGCTGGCGATGTTGAAGGCGACGATCGCGTTGGGTCCGCTTTCCTGCTCGCTATCGAAGTAGGCGATGGTGTCGTCGGCCGAGAAACCGACGGGAGACTCGGCGAGGCCGGTCACCGCTTCGTCGCTGAGCAGCCGCCATTCCATGCCGTCGGCCTTGCGGTAATACAGCTTGCGCACGTTATCCGCACCAAAGCCGCTGGCGAAGCGCACGGTTCCGGTGCTGTCGGTGACGAAATAGGCATTGCGCACGGGCGCGCGTGCCAACAACTGGCGACGGCCGGAGTTGACGTCCATGCGTTCTGCACGCGTATACGGGTCGGCGTTGAATGGCCTCACGGAGATGATCACGTTCTTGTCGTCATCGGGAAGACCATCGACGAGTCTCGCGTCGACTTGCTCCACTTTCTTGGGCTGGATCAGCGTGCCGAGACCATTGCCCTGCACGCGTTGGCCCACCAGCAGGTCGGGCTGCGTCCCGTCCGCGTTGATCGCATAGATTTCCCCGGTCCCCTGCGGCTGCTCGAGCGCACCGAATTTCTCGGCCATGCTGATCAACACGCGCTCGGGATTGACCCACTCGAAATCCACGACATGGGTGTTCTTGCCCATGTTGAAATTGGCCGTTAGCTTGTTGTCCGAGCGGCGAAGGATCACCAGCGCGGTGCGGTTCTCAAGCTTTACCGTAGCGGCGTAATAATCGCCCTTCGGCGACAGCTTGATGTTGTCGAACCGCTCCTTCTTGACGTACGCCTGTACGTCGACGGCCCCTGCCATGGGCGAAGCCAGTAAACCCAGGGCGAGCAACATCGTCCATCCCAGATACTTCATCGCAATTCCCCTTGCATTGATGTTGCTCCAATTCGGCGGGGGCCGCGCATGGCCCCCCGTCGTGATCACCCGATGCGTCCGCTATGGCGTTGCCGTCGTGGCGACATCCTTCTTGCTGCCGATATGGCGGTCGAAGAACTTCAACATCTCGGTGTACAGCTTGAGATTGTTCTCTTCCTTGTAGAAGCCGTGCATCTCGCCGGGCTGGATGATCATGCCCTCGGGTGGGTTACCGGCGTTGATGAGTGCCTTGTTCATCGCTTCGGTCTGTTCCGGCACCGCGCGTACGTCACGCGCGCCCGCGGCCAGGTACACGGGAATCCTGATCTTGCTGACCAAACTGGTCGGCGACGTCTCGCGCAGGAGGGCTTTGTCGGTGCCGAGGGTACGGCGCAGGAACCGCTGCCCCGACTCCCGCTGCGAGATGTCGCCCTTGTCGAACATCATCTCCATGTCGTAGACGCCGACATACCCAAACGCACACCTGTACAGTCCGGGCTCGCGCGCCGGAGCCATCAACGCGGAATAGCCACCGAAGCTGCCGCCGTAGATGCAGATGCGTTCGCCATCGGCATGGCCCTGCTGTACCGCCCAGCGGGTGGCATCGATGATGTCATTCTGGATCCCCTGCCCCCACTGCTTGTGCCCGGCATCCTGGAATGCCTTGCCGTAGCCGCCGGAACCGCGAAAGTTGACCTGCAGTACCGCGTAACCCCGGCTGGCAAACAGCTGCGCTTCAGAGTTGAAACGCCAGTTGTCGCGTGGGCCGATCGGCCCGCCATGCGGGTTGACGATCATCGGCAGGTTCTTGCCGCTGCTGCCCTTGGGCAGTGTCAGGTAACCGTGAATCGACTGGCCATCGCGCGATGTAAAAGCGAACGGCTTGACCGGCGCCATCTGCTCCTTGTCCAGCCACCTGCGTCCCTGCATCAGGAAGCGGGCCTTGCCGGTATCGCGGTCGTAAAGGTAGAGCTCGCCCGGATTTCGATCGCTGTAGACCGACACGACGATCTTTTTCCCATCGTTGGTGGCGTTGGCGAAATCGACCAACTGGCCCGGGAACGAAGCCGCCAACGAAGCATAAAGTCTCGTGTCGGTACTCGACTCGTTGATCAATTCGACCTTGGGCGCACCCGCCTCGGTCACTGCGGCGATCAATGTGTTTCCGTCGGCCGACCAGATGACGTTGGAGATGTCGGCTACCGGATCCTGGAACAGCAGCTTGAACTCGCCGGTGGTGGTATCGAGCGTGCCGATCCCGGCCGGGTGTTTACCGTCGCTTTGCACGGCATAGACCGTGCCGTCGGGCGTGGAACGCTCGACGCTTAGATGCTTGCCATCGGTCTTGGATGCGCTGATCAGCGTCCATGCGCCGGAATCATCACGGCGAAACAGCTCCGAACGCTCGTCGAACTCCCCGTCCTCGCCCCGGCTGGACGAGCACACGGCGAATCGCGGCGCCTTCGTGGCGTCAAGGGTGATGTCGCAGTTTTCCTTCGGCGCGCGAGCCAATGACTTGCGGCGTCCGCTGTCCGTGTCCATCAGCACCACCTCGGTGCCGGCGCCTTCCGATGAACGCTGGGAGCTCACGCTCATGATCACGTTCTGGTCATCGTCCTGCAGCGTGTCAAGCAGACTGAAACGCTCGTTGCCGACTGTCTTGCCGCGCTGGGTCACGTCGCGGGTGCCGTAGAAGATCAGCGGACGCGGCTGCGACCCGTCGGCGTTGACCGCAAACCATTCGCCCGTGCCAAACGGTTGTTCGTACTTGCCCAGCTTGCGGACGGCATTGAAAAGCAGCCGTTCGGGGCTCGTCCAATAGAAACTTCCAACACTCTTTTTGTCCGGCAACTGGTTGATCTTGACGACACTGAGATCCTTGGTGCGCAGCACCGTCAGCACGTCCTGGTCGCCACGATCGACGGTCATCGCAAGGTATTCGCCATTCGGCGAAATCTTGACGCCGCTGTAGGTCGGGTGCCGTACGAAATCCTCGATCGATGGTGCGGTGGCGGCCTGCGCCTGTGCCGTGGCAGCCAGTGCCAAGCCCAGCACGGCGATGTGCAACTTACTCATCCAGCTATCCCCTTGAGCGGTACGAACGAATTTCCCCACGGAAATCCTACCGCAACACCCGCTCGAAAGTCCGGCTCACCGGCCCGCGAGTCAGCCGACCGACGTCGCCGCCATCGTGGTGGACAGGGCGTCGCGCCATGTCGGCAACGTCAATCCGTATTCGTTTTCCAGGCGCGCGCAATCGAGCACCGACCAGGCCGGGCGCCGGGCGGGGGTCGGGAACTCCGCGGTCGTGATCGCGATCAGGCGCGGCTTGCGGATGATCATTCCGCGCACCAGCGCCTCGTCCATGATCGCCTCGGCAAACCCGTGCCAGCTGGTATGGCCTTTGGCGACGAGGTGGCGGACGCCCGGCTCGACCACCCCACGGCGCAGGATGGCCGCGGTCACGTCGGCGATCAACCACGCCGGCGTCGGCGAGCCAACCTGGTCGGCGACGACGCGCAACTCATCGCGCTCCGCGGCGAGCCGTAGCATGGTGCGCAGGAAGTTGTGGCCGTGCAGGCCATAGACCCAGGCCGTGCGCAGGATCAGATGCTGGCCGCCGGACGCGATGATGGCCCGCTCGCCGGCGAGCTTGCTGGCGCCATAGACACCGGTCGGCGCAGTCACGTCGCCGGGCTGGTAGGGGCTGCTGCCCATCCCGTCGAACACGTAGTCGGTGGAGTAATGCAGCAGCGGGACGCGGCGCGACGCGCAGGCGACGGCGATGCGTCCCGGTGCGTCGGCATTGATGAGGAATGCCAGCTCCGGCTCGGACTCGGCGCGATCCACCGCCGTGTGGGCGGATGCATTGACGACGACATCCGGCGCTACCCGCTCGATCAGCGGGGCGATGGCATCGAGATCCTGCAGGTCGAGCGTTTCGCAACCCGTGCCATCGGCCAGCCGGCCGTCGCGGGTGGCGACGACGAGCTGGCCGAGGGGCGCGAGGCTGCGGCGCAATTCCTGGCCGACCTGGCCAGCGCCGCCGATCAGCAGCAACTTCATGGCAGATGGATAGGCAGTCGGCCTTCATCGATGTCTGCCAGCAGCGGCGCCATGGCGTCCTTGCCCGACAGCGAAGGGGAGCTCACCGGCCAGTCGATGGCGAGCGTGGGGTCGTCCCAGCGGATGCTGGCATCGGCGGCGGGATCGTACGTGGCGGTGCACAGGTAAGTGAACACCGCGCGCTCGCTCAAGGTCACGAAGCCGTGCGCGAAGCCTTCGGGAATCCAGAAATGGCGCCGGTTGTCGGCGCTGAGCACTGCCGCCGTCCAGCGCCCGAACGTGGGCGAGCCGCGGCGGATGTCGACCGCGACGTCCCACACCTCGCCCTCGATCACCGACACGTACTTGCCCTGCGGCTTGGGCCACTGGTAGTGCAGGCCGCGCAGCACGCCGCGGCTGGACGACGACACGTTGCCCTGCACGAAGGTCGGCTGCAAACCATGCAGGGCCAACTTGTCGTGGTTGAACGATTCGTAGAAGTAGCCGCGATCGTCGCTGAATACCCGCGGCTCGAACACCAGGCAGCCCGGCAGATCCGTCTCGATCACCTTCACGGCACGAACTCGCGTCCGAGCAGGTCGAGCAGGTAGCGGCCGTAGCCATTCTTGATCAGCGGCTGCGCGAGCGCGGTCAACTGCCCATCATCGATCCAGCCGCTGTAGTAGGCGATCTCCTCGGGACAGCAGACGCGCAGGCCCTGGCGGGCTTCGATCGTCTCGATGTAGTTGGATGCCTCGAGCAGCGACTGATGGGTGCCGGTGTCGAGCCAGGCGTAGCCACGACCGAGTTGTTCGAGCTGCAGGCTGCCTTCGTCGAGGTAACAACGGTTGAGATCGGTGATCTCCAGCTCGCCACGCGGCGAGGGCAGCAGCCCGGCGGCGAAACCGCTGGCGCGGCCGTCATAGAAGTACAGGCCGGTGACGGCGTAATTCGAGCGCGGTTGCTCAGGCTTCTCCTCCAGACCGATGACCTTGCCCTGCGCATCGAAATCCGCGACGCCGTAGCGCTCCGGATCACGGACCCAATAGCCGAACACGGTGGCGCCGTGGTCGCGCTGGTCGGCGCGCTTGAGCATCGCCGTCAGGCCGGGGCCGTGGAAGATGTTGTCGCCCAGCACCAGGCAACTGGGCTTGCCGTCGAGGAACTCGCGACCGATCACCAACGCCTGTGCCAGTCCGTCGGGGCTCGGCTGGGCGGCGTACTCGATGCGCATGCCCCATTGCGAGCCGTCGCCGAGCAGTTGCTGGAACAGCGCCTGCTCGTGCGGGGTGTTGATGATCAGCACTTCGCGGATGCCCGCCAGCATCAGCACGCTGAGCGGGTAATAGATCATCGGCTTGTCGTACACCGGCAGCAGTTGCTTGCTGATCGCCTGGGTGATCGGATACAGCCGCGTGCCGGAACCTCCGGCGAGGATGATGCCCTTGCGTTGCGTGGCGGCAGTCATGCCGCTTCGCCGATGCGCTCGAGGCGGTAGCTGCCGTCGAGGACCCGCTGCACCCACGGCTGGTTGTCGAGGTACCAGTCGACGGTCTGCGCCATGCCCTGCTCGAACGTCACCGTCGGCATCCAGCCCAGTTCACCCTGCAGCTTGCCGGCATCAATCGCATAGCGGCGATCGTGGCCCGGCCGGTCCCTGACATAGGTGACCAGCGACGCGCGGGCGCGGCCGCCAGCGAGCGGGCGGCGCTCGTCGAGCAACGCGCACAAGGTGTGCACCACGTCGATATTGGTGCGCTCGGCATCGCCGCCGACGTTGTAGGTCTCGCCGACCCGGCCGGCGTCCAGCACGCGGCGGATCGCGCTGCAGTGGTCGCCCACGAACAGCCAGTCGCGCACGTTGAGGCCATCGCCATAGACCGGCAGCGGCTCGCCGGCCAGGGCCTTGGCGATGATCAGCGGGATCAACTTCTCGGGAAACTGGTACGGCCCGTAGTTGTTCGAGCAGTTGGTGGTCAGCACCGGCAGGCCGTAGGTGTGGTGGAACGCGCGCACCAGGTGGTCGGACGCTGCCTTGGAAGCCGAGTACGGCGAGTTCGGCGCAAACGGCGTTTGCTCGGTGAACCTGCCCTCGTCCCCCAGCGACCCATAGACCTCGTCGGTGGACACGTGCAGGAAGCGGAATGCCGCCGCGCTGCCGGCATCCAGCGACTTCTAGTAGTCGCGGACCTGCTCGAGCAGGCTCAAGGTACCGACGACATTGGTTTGCACGAACGCCGCCGGACCATCGATCGAGCGGTCCACATGGCTCTCGGCGGCAAAGTTGATCACCGCGTCCGGCCGATGCTCGGACAGCAGCCGCCCGACCAGGTCGGCGTTACCAATGTCGCCATGCGCGAATACGTGGTTCGGGTTGCCGTCCAGCGGCGCAAGCGTGTCGAGGTTGCCGGCATAGGTGAGGACGTCGAGGTTGACGACCTTGACTCCCTCCCGCACCGCGTCGAGAACGAAATTGCCGCCGATAAAGCCGGCGCCGCCGGTCACAAGCCAAGTGGGCACTCGGGAGACTCCTGTCTACTGATTGATTGAAATAGAGTTCGTGGATACATCCGGATCAGAACGGGATGTCGTCATCCGCGAAGTCGTCGGCAAAATCGTTCGACTTGGCCGGAGGCGCCTCGCGGCGCGGCGCGGAATCCTGGCGGGCGGCCGGACGCGCCGCCGGCGCACCGCGCTCGCCGCCGCCGCGGGATTCGCTGCGGCCACCGCCGCCACCACCGCCGCCACCTTCGCCGGCATTGCCGCCGAGCATCTGCATGTCGTCGGCGAGGATATCGGTGGTGTAGTGCTTTACCCCGTCCTTTTCGTAGGACCCGTACTCAAGCCGGCCCTCGATGTAGACCTGCCGACCCTTCTTCAGGTATTCGCCGGCGATCTCGCCGAGCTTGCCGAACAGTTTGACCCGGTGCCACTCGGTCTTCTCGACCTGCTGGCCTTCCTTGTCCTTGCGGACCGTCGTCGTGGCCACGGACAGCGTGCAGATCGCCATGCCGCCCTGCGTGTACTTGACTTCGGGGTCGTTGCCGAGGTTTCCGACCAGGATCACCTTGTTGATGCCACGTGCCATGGGGTGCTGTCCTATGTTGTCGCCGGAGGCGGGTAAGCAATGGTGAAGTATAGCCGGCGCTCCCGGGACGTCGGAAAATGCCGCGTCGTTGGACCGGAATCGCGCCTGCCGGGTCCGACTGGCATGAGGTTTTTTCCCATTCACATGGAGACCCGGCTGCGACAGGCGCCCTGCACGGCTCCTATAATCGCGATCCCCTACTGCCGGTCTCCCCATGCACGCCAGCGCCCCGACCCCGGACCCCTCGAGCGTCGTCGCACCGGACCTGTCGAACATCCAGTCCCTGGTCAGCAAGGACATGGCGGCGGTCGACGGGTTGATCCGCAGCCGACTGGCCTCGGACGTGGTGCTGATCAACCAGGTCGCCGAATACATCATCGGCTCCGGCGGCAAACGGCTCAGGCCGATGTTGCTGCTGCTCGCGGCCGGAGCGCTGGGCGAGCACGGCAATAGAGGCATCGGCGCGGATGCACACCAGTTGGCCGCCGTCGTCGAGTTCATCCACACCTCCACCCTGCTCCACGACGACGTCGTCGATGAATCCGATCTGCGCCGCGGCCGCCGGACCGCCAACGCGGTCTGGGGCAACGCCGCCAGCGTGCTGGTCGGCGATTTCCTGTATTCGCGCAGTTTCCAGATGATGGTCGAACTCGGCAGCATGCCGGTGATGCGCATCCTGGCCGACACGACCAACCAGATCGCCGAAGGCGAGGTGCTGCAGTTGCTGCACGTGCGCAATCCCGACACCGACGAGGCCGCCTACCTGCGCGTGATCGAGCGCAAGACCGCGGTGCTGTTCGCCGCCGCGACGCGCCTGGGCGCGCTGCTCGCGGGTGCCGATGCCGCCGCCCAACAGCAATTGCACGATTACGGGCTCAACCTGGGCTACGCATTCCAGATCGCCGACGACGTGCTCGACTACGCGTCGGATGCGCAGACGATGGGCAAGAACCTCGGCGACGACCTCGCCGAGGGCAAGGCCACGTTGCCTCTGATCCACGCGATCACGCTTGCCGACGTCCCGACCGCCGCGCTGCTGCGCGCCGCGATCGAACAGGGCGACAAGGATGCAATGCCGGACGTGCTGGCAGCGATCCATGCGACCGGCGGGCTCGACTACAGTCGCCAGCGCGCCGGCCAATACGCCCACGCCGCCGAGCGGGCGCTCGACGGCCTCGACGACAACGACCACGTCGCCGCGTTACGCGGCCTTGCGCGCTACGCCGTCAGCCGCGACCACTGAGCAACCCCGCCCGTGACGGGCGGCACGCCACGACGGGCACCGCCGCGCTACTTCGCCGCGAACCGCTCGCGGAAGAAGTCCCGCATCATTTCGTACGCGCGTTTGGCGGCGCGCTCGTTGTAAACGCAGCCCGGCGGGCTGTTGGCATCGGCTTCCGCGAAACAATGCACCGCGCCGCTGAAATTGACGAACTGCCAGTCGGCACCGCCGGCGTCCATCTCCTTGCCGAATTCGACGATGTCCGCGGCGGTTACCCCCCGGTCGTCCGCGCCGTTGAGGACCAGCACCGACGTGCGAACCGCGCCGGCCTTCGCCGGCAGCGGCGTTGAAATGCCGCCGTGCAGGCTGACGACGCCCGCCACGTCGCTGCCGTCGCGCGCCAGTTCCAGTACCGTCGTGCCACCGAAGCAGAATCCGAGCGCACCGATCCTGCCGACGTCCAGGGGCGCCTTGCCGGCCTGCGCCTTGAGCACGGCCACCGCCTGCTCGATGCGTGTGCGCAGCGCGGCGCGATTGTCGCGCAGGGGCTTGGAAAACGCCCCGGCTTCCTTGGCATCCCTGGGCCGCCTGCCCTTGCCGTACACATCGGCCACCAGCACGACGTAATCCGCGCCGGCGATCTGCCGCGCCTTGTCGACCGCCGATGGCGTCACCCCCATCCAGTTCGGCACCATGACCAGCCCGGGGCGCTTCGTGCCGTTCGCGTCGTCGAATACCAGCACGCCGCTGAAGGTGTCTTTGCCGACTTTCCACTCGACCGGCCTGGCCTGCATGGCGGCGAGTGCGGGCGCGGCGGACAGGATCAATGCAAGGGACATCGCGAAACGGCGCATGGCGGCTTCCTCCGGGCAGTGTCGGCGAGCCTAACCGGCAGCGGTGGTTCGGATGTGAAACCACGCCGTCGCGGATTTAATCGCGGTGTTTTTGCACGGACGCGGCTACCGACTTTTCGCAGCCGAAAGCTACGTGCCCTGGTGCCGGTATCAGGCCGGTGTGCCAGCCAGACCCGCTACGCCACCTGCTGCAACCAGCACCTCTACAGGGCACCCGAGCTAACCAATCCCCAGTCCGGAAATCGCCGTGATCGCATCCGGATCAAACCCGGCGAGCGCGGCGAAATGCCGGCCGCGGGCGACGTAGTCGGGGTACGCGCCGAAGCTGGGGGCGCCGGGCGACAGCAGGACGACACCCTCGCCGGCGAGTGCGGCCGTCGCCTGTTGCATGGCCTCGGCCAGGTCGCCGGCCGCCGACAGGCCGGTGCCGCTGGATGCGACAACTGGCGCGAGCAGGTCGTGGATACGCGGCCCGTTCTGGCCCATCGTCACGATCGCGGCCGGCGCCTGCCGACGCATCGCGTCGACGAACGCCGTCCAGTCCAATCCGCGGTCATGGCCGCCGAGCAGGATCGCGACGCGGCGGCCGCCGAAACAGTCAAGCGCAGCGAGGCTCGCATGCGGCGTGGTGCTGATCGAATCGTTGACGTAGGTCATGCCATCGCGGGTACCGAGCGTCTGCAGCCGGTTGGGCAACGGCCGGAACGTGGCCGCGTGGCAGGCCAACGGCGCCGCATCCAGCCCGAGCGCCTCGATCGCGGCCAGCGCGGCGCACAGGTTGCCGCGGTTGTGGCGTCCGGGCAGCGGCAAGGCCGCCGTGTCCATCACCAACGCCGAGCCGCGGTAGAGCGCGTCGTCGCGCAGGTGCCAGCCGTCGTCGCCACCGAACCGGCGCACTTCGCTGCCTGGCAGCGACAGCGCCGCCAACCGCGGATCGTGAGCATTGACGATCGCGATGCGTGGCCGGGCGTCGACCAGCAGCCGCAGCTTGTCGGCAACGTAGCGATCCTCCGAGCCATGCCAGTCGAGGTGCTCGGGAAACACGTTCAAGGCCACCGCGATGTCGGGATGCGCGCCACTGGCCGCGACATCGCCGGTCTGGTAGCTGGACAACTCAATCACCCAGTAGTCCGGTTCGCGCGGCGGGTCCAGCAGTTCCAGCAGCGGCAGGCCGATGTTGCCGGCCAGCGCGGTGACGTGGCCGCCGGCGCGCAGCAAATGCGCGAGCAGCGCCGTCGTGGTGCTCTTGCCCTTTGTGCCGGTGACACACAACGTGCGCGCGGCGATCCCGCTGGTGCCGGCGCGTTCGGCGAACCACAGCGCGGTGCCGCCGATAAAACGCGTGCCGCGCGCCGCCGCCGCCATCGCCTCCACGCCGTACGGGCTGATCCCGGGCGATTTGATCACCACGTCGAAGGCCGACAGGCGCGCCGCGCTTGCTTCGGTCTCGATCGTCAGCAGCGGATCGGCGACGGCCTGCGCGTCGGCGACATCCTGTGCAGGACAGATCAGCGTGAGTGCAAGGCCTGGCAGGCGTGAACGCAATGCGCGATGGGCGGCGCGGCCCTCGCGGCCCCACCCCCACAGCGCGACGCGCTGGCCTTCAAGTGCCGAGATGCGCACGCAGGCGTTCCCAGAGCCGCGGCGGGACGCGATGTTCCTCGTCCAGTACCAGCAACGGCTCGATGCGCAGGTCGCCGGCATCCAGTTGTGGCCGGATCTCGCGGGCGAAGCGCTCCACCAGCGCGTCCTCGCGCCATTCCGGTCGCCCGGTGAGCGCCGCCATCGCCGCGCGCGACTCGCGTCCCTCGCCGACGCACTCGAACGGTTTGTGGTCCTGGAACTCGAGCAATGCATCGAAGCCGGCAGTCTGCGCCGGATCGTCCAGCAGGTTGCGCCCGAAAATGCCGACCAGCCGCGGCTTGGGCATGAAAGGGGCGAGCGCGAGGAACACGAAATGGCACTTCGGGCAGACGCCACACCAGCGGTTCACCGGTCGCTCGCCAAGGATGTGGAAATTGCGGTTGCAGCTG
The DNA here is from genome assembly GCA_038248955.1 of Lysobacterales bacterium. Lineage (GTDB taxonomy): Bacteria > Pseudomonadota > Gammaproteobacteria > Xanthomonadales > Xanthomonadaceae > Lysobacter_K. The sequence continues at coordinate 7,886 of JBBRWW010000050.1, read as the reverse complement.
CTGAAATGGGCGTCGTAGTGGTCGATGCGCGCGAACTGCCGCGCCACCGCGAGCTCACTCAGTGGCCGCAGCAGCGAGTAGTACTTGAGGTCCGCGGCGATGTGGCGGGTGACGTGGTCGCCGAATGCCGACTCGAATGCCCAACCCTTCGACCACTGGTGGTTCACCTCGCCGGTGCCCTCGATGAAACTGCCGTAGCTGGCCGAGCGCTCGTTGGAGAACACCACCTGGTCGACGCCGTGCAACAGCGCCGCGAACACCAGGATCGCCGAGTTCACCGCGGTCACCGGGATGTGGCCGTTCCACGCGCCCTGACGGTTGTAGTCAAACAACTGCGGGGCGAGCGTGCGGCCGATGTTGAGCGTTGGCAGCCCGGTGCGTTGCGCGCAGGCGGCGATCAGCTGCGAGCCACCGATCCACGTCACCGTCTGGGCGACGTCGAGCGCACGCAACGCCTCGATGCTGACCAGCGAATCCTTGCCGCCGCCAATCGCGACCAGCGCGTGCTCGTGCAGTCCCAGAACCGGCGCGACGCGAGCGGCCATCGTGGAATGCGGAAAGCGGATCCTGCCGTGCAGGTCCAGGCCGTTGCGATAGGCGAATTCGCCCAGACCATTGAGGTAGATCGTGTCGAGCAACGCCGCCGTGTCGGCGTCGATCGCATAGGACTCGATGCGGATCTTCTTCGGCACGGCGGCCTTGTAGTAACTGATGCCGGTGACCAGGTGCAGCAGCCGCAAGGCGCGTTCGACCGCCTCGGCACGTGCATCCTGCAGGGCAAATGGCGCACCCGGCACCGTGATCGCCTCGACCAGTTCAGGACCGTCGTCGAACGCGTACACCAACTGCGCGACACCGGTCTCCGCATCGAACGTGCAACGCACGAAGCGGAATGCCTGGATCGCGTCGCGCTGGAATTTCCAGTCATCCATGTCGGCGGCCCCTGTGCACGGGCGGATGGCGGGCAGGACCCGGTTCACGCGCATCGTGCGGCCACGTGCCGCAGCTTCGAGCCTTCATTCGATGATCTCCTCCGCCGGCAACGCCCGCAGGTTGTAGGTGTTCGCCATGGCCATGCCGTAGGCGCCGGCGTCGGCGACCAGCAGCACGTCGCCTTCGGCCGTCGCCAGCGGCAGCAACCTTCGCTGGCCAAGCACGTCGCCGGTCTCGCAGATCGGACCGACCACGTCGAACGCGGTCGTGGCTGTGTCGTCGAGCCGGCTGAGGTTGTGGATGCCGTGGTAGGCCTCGTACATCGCCGGGCGCAGCAGCGCGTTCATGCCGGCGTCGGCGCCTACCCGGCGCACGCCATCCTTCTCGACCACCTGGGTGACGGTGAGCAGCAACGCGCCGCACTCGGCGACGAGATACCGGCCCGGCTCGACCACCAGTCCGTAGCGGGGATAGGCGGCCTTGATCTCGTCGAGGCCGGCGCGCCACAGCGCCAGGTCGAAATCCTGCGCGTCGGGCGTGTACGGGATCGGCAAGCCGCCGCCGATGTCGATGGTCTCGATCGTGCCGACGTTGTCGGCCAGGCCGGCGAGGTTGGCGTACACCTCACGCCAGTGGCGCGGATCGTCGATGCCGCTGCCCAGGTGCGCGTGCAGCCCGCTGATGCGGATGCCAAGGGTTCGCGCCTGCGCCAGGAAGGCGTCGAAGCGCGCGACCGGCAAGCCAAACTTCGCTGCCACGCCGCCGGTGCGGACCTTCTCGTGATGGCCTTCGCCATGGCCAAGATCAAGTCGCAACCAGACGGTGCGGCCGCGGAACACCTCGGGCCAGCGCTGCAGCGCCTCGATGTTGTCGATCGTGACGGTGACGCCGCGCGCGAATGCCGCCTCGTACTCGTGGCGCGGCGCAAAGCTCGGGGTGAACAGCACGCGCTGCGGCGCCAGATCCGGCAGCGTCGCGAACACGCGGTCCAGCTCGCCCTGCGACACGCACTCCAGGCCAAGGCCCTCGGCGCTGAGCGCGCGCAGGATCTGCGGGTGCGGATTGGCCTTGATCGCGTAGTAGCAACGGTCCACCGCCGGCGTGGAGACCAGCGAACGGGCGCGCTCGCGCACCGTCGCCAGGTCGTACACGTAGCGCGGCGTGCCCGCGTGCGCGAGCTGCAGCAGTTTGTCTCGGCACCCAACCCACCACGGCTGCGCGCGCTGCGGCTTGCCCAGGGTGATCTCGCGCCAGCTCGGCCCGAACACGCTGGCGTCGAGCACCGGCATCGCGCCTCCGCGGATCAGCTCGGCATGCAGTTGCGGCAGCAATCCGTCGGCGTCGGCCTCGTCGATCACGAAGGTCAGGTTGAGGTCGTTGGACGACTGCGAGATCAGGTGCACGCGCTCCTGCCCGAAGGTCGCCCAGATATCCGACAGCCGGTGCAGCAGCGAGCGCATGCCGCGCCCGACCAGCGTGATCGCCGCGCACGGCGCGATCACCTTGACCCGGCAGACCTCGGCCAGGTCGGCGCTGAGCGCTTCGAGCACGTTGGTGTTGACCAGGTTCTCGCTGGGGTCGAGCGACACGGTGACGTTGGTTTCCGACGACCCGATCAGGTCCACCGACAGCCCGTGGCGCTTGAATCTCTCGAAGATATCGGCCAGGAAGCCGACCTGCTGCCACATGCCGATGCTTTCCATCGACACCAGCACGATGCCGTCGCGACGGCTGATCGCCTTGACGCCCGGCACGGTCACCGCGCTCGCGTCGATGCGCGTGCCCGGCAGGTCGGGGCGCTCGGTATCGAGGATCAGCATCGGCACGTTGGCATTGCGGCATGGCGCGATCGAGCGCGGGTGCAGCACCTTGGCGCCGGTGGTGGCAATTTCCTGCGCCTCGGCATAATCCAGCCGGGTCAGCAGGCGCGCATCGGGCACTTCGCGCGGATTGGCGCTGAACATCCCGGGCACGTCGGTCCAGATCTCGACCCGCTGCGCCTTCAACAGCGCACCGAAGTACGCCGCCGAGGTGTCCGAACCGCCGCGGCCGAGAAGTGCGGTGCCGCCATCGCCGTGGCGGGCGATGAAGCCCTGGGTGATCAGCATGCGCGGCGGCTGTTGCGCGAAGCGCTCGCCAAACCCGGGATCGCCGTCGCGGCGGCAATTGACCGCCAGCCGGGTCGCCCAGGCGCTCTGGTTGGGCAGCGCCACCGCATCCAGCCAGTCGCGCGCGTCGCACCAGCCAACAGCGAGTCCCTGCGAGGCGAGGTAGGCGGCGCCGAGGGTCGACGACAGCAATTCGCCCTGGGCGAGCACCTCGGCCTGCCAGTCGAGCGCGGTTTCGGCGGAGCGCGGGTCGGTGGCCAGCGCCTGCAGCGCTTCCAGTCGCTCGCCCAGCACGGCGACGGGATCGAGGCCCAGTTCGGCGCAGAACGAGCGATGGCGTTCGACCAGGGCGGCGACGCGCGCGTGGAGGTCGTCGCCCACGCACATGGCCAGCAGCTCGTTGGTGACTCCCGACAGCGCGGAGACCACCACCAGCACGCGCACGCCCTCATCGGCCATGCGTTTTCCAGCAATGCCCCCGATGGTGTCCCAACGGTTGCGGCGGGACACCGAGGTGCCGCCGAACTTGAGTACCACCCACCGCGTCGCTTCCACCACTGCACCTGTCTCCACTGGGCGCCAATACAGCCGGTTGCACGGGCCGGTTCGGCAATAGAATCACGTGGCTGCGGTTCGGGCGACGCGCCTGCCCGACCGCATGCCTGCAAGGATCGGGAATTTTAGTCGATACGACGCGCCAAGCGACCGCTCGACCCGTTTTTCACCCCCTGCCGAGAAGCCGATGACCGTGCGCCGTTACCTGCAACTGGACGTGTTCGCCGATCGGCCGGGCGCCGGCAATCCGCTGGCGGTGATGCTCGATGCCCAGGGGCTCGACGACGAGGCCATGCAGGCGTTCGCCGCGTGGACCAATCTGTCGGAGACGATCTTCCTGCTGCCGCCTGACGCCGGCGCTGATTACCGGGTGCGGATCTTCACCCCGCGCCAGGAGCTGCCGTTCGCCGGGCACCCCAGCGTAGGCGCGGCGTGGGCGGTGCTCGACAGTGGCTTGGCCACGGCGCGCGACGGGACACTGGAGCAGCAGTGCGCGGCTGGACGGTTGCCGGTGCGCATTGCCGACGACGGGGACACGCGCGTGGTGAGCGTTCGTGCACCCCGCGCCCGCCGTCGCGAACCCGCCGCGGGATCGCCCGCGCTGCTCGAGGCGGCGCTCGCCGGCCTGCCCCGCGGCGGACTTGCCCCGGCGCCATGGGACAACGGCCCGCGATGGTGGCTGGTCGAACTGGCCGACGAGGCGGCGGTGCGGACGATGACGCCCGACCTCGCCGCGATCACCGCGCTGACGCGGCACGGCGCAGTCGGCATGGCGGTCTTTGCCCACGTCGATGCGAACGCCGGCCGCGCCGACCCCCAACTGGTGGTGCGCGCGTTCTGCCCTGCCGATGGCATCCCCGAGGATCCGGTGACCGGCAGCGCCAACGCCGCCATCGCTGCGGCGCTGGCCGAGGCCGGACGGCTGCCGGGCCAGGGCGGACGCTATGCCGCCAGCCAGGGCCGCGAGATCGGCCGCGACGGCCGGGTGGAGGTTCGCGTCGACGCTGACGGCGAGGTCTGGATCGGCGGCCGGGTACAGGCGGTCATCCGTGGCAGCGTTGATTGGTAAGCTGCGCGGCCACACCGCCCGCCCCGCCATGCCCTCTTAGCCATGACCTCCCCTCCGTGACCCGCCGCTACCTGCAACTCGACGTTTTTGCCGACCGGCCTGGCGCCGGCAATCCGCTCGCGGTGGTGCTCGATGCCGGGGATTGCCCCGAGCAGGGCCGGCCAGCCCTCGACGACGCGCAGATGCAGGCGATTGCCCGCTGGACCCGGTTGCCCGAGACCACGTTCGTGTTCCCGCCCACGCAACCGGGAGCCAGCTACCGCATCCGCATCTTCAGCCCGCGCCGGGAGGTACCCTTCGCCGGCCACCCAAGCGTGGGCACCGCCCACGTGGTGCTCGACGCCGGACTCGCAACGGCAAGCGACGGCCGGTTGCTGCAGGAAGGCATCGCCGGGCTGCTGCCGCTGGGAGTGGAAGGCGAAGGCAGCACCCGAACGATCGCCGTGCGCACGCCGCGCGCCCGGGTGCTCGAGGTGGCCGCGACTCGCGATGATCCGCGCCTGGCCCCGGCACTGGTGGGCCTCGCGCCCGGCGGGTTGCCGCCGGCCTTGATGGACGGCGGCCGTCGCTGGTGGCTGGCAGAACTGGCCGACGAGGCCAGCCTGCGCGCCGCGACGCCGGACTGGGCGGCGATCGCGCGATTGGCCGAGAGCACCGACAGCATGGGCCTGTGCGTGTTCGCCCGCGCCGATGACTGTCACGACTACGACCTGGTGGTGCGCGCGTTCGTCGGCGCGCCGATCCAATTCGAAGACGCCGCGTCGGGCGCCGCCAACGCCACCCTGGCGGCGTGGCTCAATCACAACGACGCCCTGCCCGGACACGCGGATCCCGTCACCGGCTGCCGGCGTTACACCGTCAGCCAGGGGCGTGAGGTCGGTTTCGATGCACGCGTGCAATTGCGCGTCGACGCCGGTGGTGACGTCTGGTCGGGGGGCCAGGCGTACACCGTGGTGCGCGGCACCATGGACTGGCCGGCCGGCAGCTGAGCTGTCGGCGGGCGCGGCACCGGCAAGCCAACATGAAAAAGGGACCCACGGAGGGGTCCCTTTTTCATTTGCTCGAACGCTGGCGCCTATTCCGGTCGCACGTCGACGCGGACCCGGATGCGGTCGCCGGGGTGGTAGCTGGTGCGGGTGGTGTAGCTGCGTCCTGCGTACTCGTACGTCACGTCGTACGCGCTGACGGCGCGGTCGTTGGTCGCGTAGCCGCTACTGGCCCCATAGCTGCTGGACCCATAGCGGCCATCGACGCGTACCGGATCGCACACGCGAACGGTACCGGTTCGATCGCGCTGGCGGTGCGACTGCTCGTAGATCTGCCGGCCGGCGACGCCGCCGACCATCGATCCGATCGCCGAGGTCGCATACCTCGCGCTGCCACCGCCGACCTGGCTGCCGATCACCGCGCCCACCACGCCGCCGATCACCGTTGCCATGGTGCCGCCGACCTGGCTGCCACCGTTGCTGCGATTGCTGCCGTACTGGTCGTAATAGCCGTCCTGCGCGTAGCCATCGTTGCGGTAACCGCCATTGTTGTACCCGCCGTTGCGGTTGCCGTAGCCGTCGTTGCGCGAATAGCCGTTGTCGTAGCGGTCATCGCCGCTCACGTAGGCCTGGTTCTCGTAGCAGCGCTGGCCGTTGCTGGACCCGCTGGCATAACCCGAACCCAGCACCGGATCGACCCGGAGCACGCGCGCGTAATCGTATTGCGCACCGCGGTTCTGGCCATAACGGTCCGGGGACGGCTGCGTGTAACCCTGCTGGCCGTAGCTGGAGCGGTAGTAGGGCTGGCCGACGGACTGCGCAGAGGCGACACCGGTGGCGGCAGCGAGCGCCAGCACGAGGGTGGAAACGAACAGACGATTCATCGCGGGCTCCATACGCCGGCATGGCGTGAGTGGATCGTCGGGCCGTCGCCGTCAACGTTGGCTGAATGCGGTGGATCCTGTTTAGCCGGCCGACAGCCACACCGCCACCGGCGCGTCCGTCGGCACCGCGACATCCACGCCGAGGCCCGATACGATTGCGGGCGACGACTCCCTCGCCGGAACGCTCCAGTCGCTGACTGCGCGACTCAGCCGGCCAACACCGCCTCGAGACTGATCGGGACCGCGCTCAAGGCCTTCGACACCGGGCAGTTCTTCTTGGCGTCCTCGGCGATGTCCTGGAACTTCGCATCGTCGATGCCGGGCACGTCGGCGCTCACCTTCAGGCGGATCTGCGACAGCTTGGGGGCGCCCTCCGTCGACAGGTCGACTTCGGCGCGCGTGTCCAGGCGGGTCGGCGGATGGCCGGCTTCGGTGAGGCTGGCCGAGAGCGCCATCGTGAAGCAGCCGGCATGGGCAGCGGCGATCAGTTCTTCCGGATTGGTGCCCTTCTCATCGCCGAAGCGACTGTTGAAGCCGTAGCGGGTGTGGTCCAGCAGGCCGCTTTCCGGCGTACTGAGCTGGCCCTTGCCGGTCTTGAGGTCGCCTTCCCAGTGGGCCGTGGCGTGGCGCGAGATACCCATGTTATGACTCCAGACGTGTCGTGGCCTGGCAGCGTAGCGGCGCGGTTGTTACCGGGGCGTGGCCTTGCGGCTTGCGGCGCGACGAACCCGAGCGGCCATCCGGGCGGGTCGGATGGTTGGCTGGCGATGGTTTTTGCGTTGGCACAGGCACGACCCGCCGCAGTTTCGCGAGCACGCAACGCTACCCGCCATGACCGCCCGCCGAGCGCCTCACGCTCCGGCGCCCCGCGCGGACAGCCATGACGGTCTTCCCACCCGTTTTGCACAGGGAGAAGTCCGCTCATGTCGTATTCCACCCACTCCATCCGCAACGTGGCCCTCGCAGGCCACCCCGCCGCCGGCAAGACCACGCTGTTCGAAGCCCTGCTGCTCGCCGGCGGCACCCTGCAGACGGCAGGCAACGTCGAACGCGGCAGCACCGTGTCCGACTCCGACCCGATCGAGAAGCAACGTGGCCACTCCCTCGATGCCGCGATCGCCAGCATCGACCACGCCGGCACCGCCGCCGGACCGATACACCTCAACCTCGTCGACACCCCCGGGTACCCCGACTTCCGTGGACCCGCGCTCGCCGCGCTGGCCGCGGTGGACACGGTGGTGGTGGTGGTGGCGGCCGACGGCGGCGCGGAATACGGCGCGCGCCGGATGATGGACTACGCCAAGGCCCGCAACCTGTGCCGCGTCATCGTGGTCAACAAGATCGACCACGT
>JBBRWW010000049.1:0-20172 GCA_038248955.1 Lysobacterales bacterium | reverse complement strand
GTGCCGGCGGTCAGCACCACCGCGGGCGCGAAAAATCGCAGCCCGGACTGGGTGAGCACCCCGGTGACGCGACCACCGTCGGCGGCAGCATTGCCAAACTCGATGTCATCCACTGCGGCCTGGAACAGGCTCAGGTTTGGCTGTGCCTCGACGGCGCGACGGATGAAGGCGCGATACAAGGCGCGATCGGCCTGGCAGCGCGTCGCCCGCACCGCCGGACCCTTGCTGGCGTTGAGCCGGCGCCAGTGGATGCCGGCGGCATCGGCGGCGCGCGCCATGATCCCGCCGAGCGCGTCGATCTCCCGCACGAGATGACCCTTGCCGATACCGCCGATCGCCGGGTTGCAGCTCATCGCGCCGATGGTCTCGACGTTGTGGGTCAGCAGCAGGGTGCGAGCGCCAGCGCGCGCCGAGGCCAGCGCGGCCTCGGTGCCGGCATGGCCGCCGCCGACCACGATCACGTCGAACTGGTAGTAGCTGTCGATCATCGGAGCCTTGCTGCTGGTGAGCCTGGTACTGACGGCCGGCGACCGCGCGGAACCCCGCGAGGACTGGAAAAGCCCGGCGATTCTACCGTTAGGGTGCGCGATCAGCGCCCTAGCGGGGGCGGCGCCTCGGCGACGCCGAACGCCGTACCGCGGCGCAAATCAATGTTGGCACGCTTCCTGCTTTATTCATTGTGCACCCAGCGGGGCAGGCGCCAGTCGCCGGTCGGTAATTGGAACAGGGGCTGGCCAAGCGCCCGCCGGGGAAGCAGGGGGTCGAATGTCGGGGGACATTCGGCCCTCATTTTTTTGTCCGCCGTCCGGACCACCGATCGCGCCCGCGGCGCCGAATCGACACCACGACACAACAGGCAGGCCTGGGATCCATCGGGGGCGCAAAAGCCGCCAGGGCAGTGCGTGAGAGCGTGGCCGGACTGGGTGCCGGCACCCGGCGAGAACGGAACAGGGGGGATCCGTGATTTCTCGCCGGGGGCCGACCTCGGCAGTTGCGCTCTCGTCAGTTAACGTCGCTATGCGACACAACCGGTCAGTAGCTTGCTGTCACCGGGCCGGCAAAAGCAAGCGGTCCGTGCCGGGACTGCGATTACGGCTCCTGCGGGGTTGTCCCGGGTTCGGCATTGCGGTTGGCGCGGCGGATGATCTGCTCCATGCGGGAGCCGCGTTGCCGCGGCTCGACGAATGCCGGACCTGCCGGGCCGACGGCGCGCGGCCGCAGGGTGGAAGGATCGCCTCCGCTTGACTGGCGGCGGCGCAATTCGTCGAAGTTGCGCCAAGGCGGGCGACGGTCGTCGCGATCGTCGTGCCGCGGTTGGACCACCGGGGGGCGCTGGAGGTAGGGACCGTAGTAAGGCGGGTAGTAGCCGTGGTTGAAATAGCCGCCATGGCCGTAACGCGCGCCATAGGGATACGGATATCCAAAGCCGCGCGGACCGTAGCCGCCATAGCCGTAATACGGCGAATAGCCCCCGTAACCGCCGTCGTAGCGGTACTCCACGCTCGGCCGGCCATAGTAATAATCACCGCGGTCGCCGCCCCGGTAGGCGTAGTCGGTCACGCAGCCGGACAGCAGCGCGGCGGCGAGTGCGGGAAAGACGAGTTTGCGGATCATGGTCAGGTACCCCCGAAGGCGTAACCGAAGAGTCGGCCCGCCGCATTGAACTTGCGCTTAATTGTCCGCCTGACCGCCGAATCCTGCCTGACTGGTTCAGCGGCGGCGCGCTGCGACCCGAGCCACGTGCGGCCATCCGCACGGCTTGTCGATCGACAACGGCCGCATACGTTGCTGCGCGCGAGCAGGGGTGTCAGCATGCCCGCCCCGGCCTTCCGCTCCCCTTGGCACGCGCCCGTATGAGCTTGCACCGCGCTTCCGGCCATTGGCGCCTCGGCCTGGCGCTGACACTGTTCACCGCGCTGTGCTGGGCGACGTTGCCGATCGTGCTCAAGATCGTCCTGAACGTGCTCGATCCGATCACGTTGACATGGTTCCGGTTCGTGGTCGCGGCGGGGGTCACGACCGGCTGGCTGCGGTTGCGCGGCGGCCTGCGCGGGCCGGCACTGGGCTACGGCGGGCTCGGCAGCCGCGGCTGGGTGATGCTGCTGGTCGCGGCGCTCATGTTGCTGGGCAACTACGTGTTCTACCTGCTCGGCGTCCAGTACACGACGCCGGCCAACGCCCAGTTGCTGATCCAGCTGGCGCCGCTGCTGATGGCGCTCGGCGGCATCTGGGTGTTCGGCGAGCGCTTCCGGTCCCCGCAATGGCTCGGGCTCGCCTTGCTGGTCACCGGCATGGCCCTGTTCTTCGCCGACCAGATGCTCGCCGCAGCGCGCGCGCCGGGCTACGTGGTCGGCGCATCGCTGGTGGTGGTCGCCGCGATCGTGTGGGCGGTGTACGCGCTGCTGCAGAAACAGCTGCTGATGCGATTGACGTCCACGCAGATCCTGTTGGTCATCTATGCGATCGCAGGCATCGCACTGACGCCATTCGCCCACCCGACCGCATTGCTGCGCTTCGACGCCACGCATTGGGCGCTGCTGCTGTTCTGCGCGTTCAACACGATCGGCGCCTACGGCGCGTTCGCCGAGGCGCTCGCGCATTGGGAGGCCTCGCGGGTGTCGGCGGTGATTGCGACCACGCCCCTGCTGTGCATCGGCGCGGCGTCGATCGTCGCGGCGCTGTGGCCGCACTGGCTGGCACCGGAGCGGATCAGCACCTTGGGCTGGTTCGGCGCGGCGCTCGTGGTGGCGGGATCGGCGGCGGCAAGCCTGCTGGGGCGGGCGAGGCGAGCGGGCGTTACTGGGGAAGTCATCGCCATCGTGGAGTAAGGTCGCCGCGATGGTGGTGGCCCTTCCAGCCGTTGCACCCGTCATCTCGCCCCGGTCGTGTCCCGCACCGAGTTCGCCGCCATGAAGTCCCCACCATGACCCCACTGACCGATCTCGCCCAGCCGTCCGCCGTGCCAGCCCTGCCGGGATTCGAGGACGTGCTCGCCGCCGCAGCGCGCATCGCGCCGTACGCCCATGTCACGCCGGTGTTGCGCTGCCGCGGCCTGGACGCGCTCGCGGGTTGCGAGCTGCAGTTCAAGGCCGAACACCTGCAGCGCGTCGGCGCGTTCAAGTTCCGCGGTGCCTGCAATGCCGTTTGGGCGTTGTCCGACGAAGAGGCGTCGCGCGGCGTGGTCACCCATTCGTCCGGTAACCACGGCGCCGCGCTGGCATTGGCCGCACGAACGCGCGGCATCGCCTGCCACGTGGTGGTGCCCGAGGGCGCGGTCGCGACCAAGCTGGCGGCGATCGTGGCGTATGGCGCCACCGTGCACCGTTGCGCACCGACGATTGCCGACCGCGAGGCGCGTTGCGCCGACCTACAACGCGAAACCGGCGCCACGCTGGTGCATCCCTACACCGACGCGCGGGTGATCGCCGGCCAGGGCACCGCGACGCTGGAACTGCTGGCGGGTAACAACGCGTTCGACGCCCTGGTGGTGCCGATCGGCGGCGGCGGGCTCGCCTGCGGCACGGCGATCACGGTCGCGGCGCTGTCGCCCCGTACCCGGCTGGTGCTGGCCGAACCTGCCGGCGCGGCCGAGACCTACGCGTCGCTGCAACGCGGCTCGCGCGTCACCGACCTGGTACCCGACACGATCTGCGACGGCCTGCGCGGCACGTTGGGCGCACCCAACTTCCGCCTGCTGCGCGCGCATGCACCGGAGGTCCTGGTGGTCGACGACGACGCCACCATCGCCGCGATGCGGCAGCTCTGGCAGCGGGCGAAGCAGGTGGTCGAGCCCTCGGCCGCGATCGCCCTGGCAGCGGTACTCGCGTACCCACTGCGCTTCGCCGGCCAGCGCGTCGGCATCGTGCTGTCCGGTGGCAATGTCGATGCCGACGCGCTGCCCGCGCTGTTCGCGGGCCGCTGAGTCGCGCATTGCCGGCGAAACCGGCATGCGATGCGACGGATTGGTCGAGCGTCGGCACGGGGACCGCAGCGGGTCGGCAGCCCAGACGCATCGATGCAACTTGAAGCCCGAACGCGCGCGTTCGATTAGAGTTGGTGACCAGAGCCTGGGTTCGCTGCTGCCGATTCGCCGTGCCTTCGACCGCCCGCCCCCCACACCAGCGAGACCCACGCATGTCCGAAACCGCGCGTTATTCCCCGGGCCTGCGTCGCCTGCACTGGCTGATCGCGTTGCTGGTCGCGCTGGGATACCTTTTAATGGAGCAACGCGGCCTGTTTGCGCGCGGTAGTCCGGCGCGGGCCGCGATGGTCCAGTCGCACTATTGGGTTGGCATGACGATCCTGCTGCTTGCGGCCTGGAGGCTGGGACTGCGTTCCCGCGCGTCGATCCCCGCGATCAGCCCCGCACCCGCTGCCTGGCAGGCCGTGCCGGCCAAGCTGACGCACGTGGCGCTGTACGCGTTCATCGTCGCCCAGCCACTGCTCGGCCTGGCCACCGTGTGGACCGACGGCAAGAAAGTCCTGCTTCCCTTTACCAACGTCGCCCTGCCGGCGTTGCTGGCTCCCAACGAAGCGCTCGCCCACCAGCTCGAGGACCTGCACGGCACGGTCGGCACGATCTTCTACTGGGTGATCGGCGTGCACGTGCTGGCCGCGCTTTACCACCATTACCTGCGCCGCGACGACACCCTCAAACGCATGCTGTGAAGATCGCGCTGGCGTGCCCCCAGGGCCACCGCCAACGCGTCGGACCACGACCACGACCGCGTCCCGAGTCACCCGGGTCGAACGCAAGGAACAGGCGATGCCGCGACTGCTGCGCACGAACGGACTCTGGGTGGCACTGCTGGCGATGCTGCTCGCCTTTGGCTTTCTCGGCACCCGCGGCATCTGGGATCCGGACGAGGGCCGCTACACCAACGTCGCCCTCACCATGCTCGACAGCGGCGACTGGCTCAACCCGCACCGCAGCCATGACGTCGGCCACTGGACCAAGCCGCCGCTGACCTATTGGGCCATCGCCTCCAGCGTCGCGGCGTTCGGTTACCACCCCTGGGCCGCGCGCCTGCCAGCCGCGCTGGCGTACCTGCTGTCGGTGTGGCTGGCGTGGCGGATCGCGCGGCGCCTCGCCCCGGGTGCCGAACACCAGGCGGCGGTGATCTACGCCACGATGTTGTTGCCATTCGGCGCAGCCCAATTGATCACCACCGACTTCGTGCTCGCCGCGACCGAGGGCCTGGCGGTATGGGCATTCGTCGAGGCGCGCTTCGGCGCGTTGGCGCAACGCCGGCGCTGGCTGCTGTTGATGTGGGCGGGCTTTGCGCTCGCGTTCATGACCAAGGGGCCGCCGGGACTGCTGCCGCTGCTGGTGCTGCTGGTGTTCAACGCACTGATGCCCCGCCAGGCCAGGCTGCGCGTGGTGAACTGGTGGGGATTGCTGGTGTTCGTGGCGCTGGCCTTTCCCTGGTATGTCGCGGTGATCCTCGGCAATCCCGGCCTGTTGCAGCACTTCGTCGGCGCCGAGGTGGTGGACCGGTTCGCCACCAACGAGTTCGGCCGCCATGGCGAGTGGTACGGCTGGCTGCAGATCTACCTGCCGACACTGGTGATCGGGACGCTGCCGTGGACCGGCGCGCTGTGGCGCTGGATCCGCGCGCTGCCGGCCTCGATCCGGGGGTGGTGGAAGCAACGCGAGACGCGCGAGGCGAACGCCGCCTCGGTGCTGCTGGCGTTGTGGGTGCTGCTGCCGTTGCTGGTGTTCTGCCTGGCGCGTTCTCGGCTGCCGCTGTACGTGCTGCCGTTGTTCCTGCCGCTGGCGGTCGTGATGGCGGCCCAGCGCACCCGTGACGGGCGCGCCCTGCCGCGCTGGCCGTGGCTGCTGGGGTGGGTCTGCGTGCTGCTGGGGCTGAAGTTCGCCGCCAGCCTCTGGCCCACGCACAAGAACGCCGAACTGTGGGCCGACGAAATCCGCGCGCGCGTCGATGGCCCGGTGGCCGAAGTGGTGTTCGTCGAGGACATGGCGCGCTACGGCCTGCACCTGCATTTGGGCGCGGAGGTCGAGAAGGTCTCGCTGTTGCCCGAGCCGCGCGCCCGCTTCAACCCGGTCAACGACAGTGACCTCGCGCAGGAACTGTCCGAACACGAGCCCGGGGTGGTGTGGATCTGCAAGCAGACCCAGTGGCTGGCATTGCGCGAGCGCATCGCCGCGCAACACTACCGGGCCACGGCCCTGGGCGCGCCGTACCAGCAACGCATCATCTTCCGGGTCGATCCACCTCCGGGCTAGGCACCGCGGTCGCTGGCCAGGGCGCTGGCGGCGCGCCGATCGCCGGCGGCGGCCGCGCGCGCCACCACCAGGCTGAAGGCAGCGATGCCGGCGACCACCACCGCCGCGCCGCCCAGTGCGAAACCACGCGGCCATGCCTCACCCAGCCACAGGGCGCCGATCAGGGTGGCGAACAGGATCTCGGCGGCCTGCATCGCCTCGGTCGCAGCGAGCGCGGTCGGATCGTTGCGGACCATGCCGGTGGCCTGGAAGAACAGGATCGTGGCGATGATGCCGGCCCCCAGCGCGACCCCGCCGGCCAGCCACACCTGGCCCATGGACGGCGCCCCGGTGCGCTCGAAGGCGAATGCCGCGACCACCCACCACAGCGGTTGGCTGGCCAGGGTCATGCCGAACACGCGCTGGGTCGCATTGAGTTCGATGCCCACGCGTTCGAGATGCAGCAGCAGGCCGCGGTTGCCCAGCGGGTAGGCGACCGCGCTCACCGCCACGAGTGCCAGCGCGATCCATTCGTCGCGACCGAGGCCGCTGCCGCCGCTGTGGCCAAACTGCATCAGCAGGACACCGGCGACGATCACGGTGCCGACCGCCAGCGCCGCGCGCGGTATCCGTGCGCGCGCATCGCGGTACAGCAGCGGCGCGCACAGCATCCCGGCAACGACGGTCACCTGGAACGTCCCGGCGACCAGCCACGACGGCCCGCTGGCAGCGGCCATACTCAGGCACAGGTAGAACAGCACGAAGCCAATGCCGCTCCACAGCAACCACGGCCCCGGGTGCGCGCGCAGTGCCCGCCACACCGGCGCGATGCCGCCCTGGAAGGGCATCACCAGTACCAGCAGCGGCAGGGTGATGAGGTAGCGCAGGCTCGCCGTCCACGCCCAATCGCCGCCCTCGACCGCGGCGGCGCGGTTGAACACATAGGTACAGGTGAAGAACAGCGCCGACAGCAAGGCAATGGCAACCGCCGACGACGCGACGTGGCGGGTGCGCGGGGTCACGTCAGCGAGCGCCTGCGGACGCGGTGGCGCAGTGAAATGCCGTCGTCATGGCCGGTGGAGTCACGCGGGCGGCATCCTGCTGGGCGACCGCGCGCGGCATCACGTTCGCTGCCGGATGCGGATTTTCGAGACCGGCACATACACTTCGTCGACGCCGCCAACCCGGATCGGGGTGCCGGGCGGCGGCCCCCATGCATGCGCGTAGACCACTTCCCACGTCGCCGGCAGCTGGCCATCGGCGTCACGCAACTGGTCATAGGCCTGCGCGGCGCGCGCGAAGCGCTGCCGACCGGTCAGGCTGCGGCGGCGGTCGGCCATCGCATTGGTCGCGCCGAGCGTGCGCAGCTCGCGCATCAGAGCCGCGAGGTCGGCATGGCGCAGGGTGAACTCGTCGCGGTCGAGCACCGGGTTCTTGAATCCCGCCGCGATCAGCGCATCGCCAAACTGGCCGATCGACGGGAACAGGCTCACGTGCGGGGCATCGTCGGCCTCCGAGAACGCGCCGCGCAGCTCGAACAGGGTGTCGGGGCCAAACGTCGAGACCAATAGCAGTCCGTCGGGCTTGAGCACGCGGCGGAAGCCGGCGAATACCGCCGGCAGGTCCTCGACCCACTGCAGGCACAGGTTGGAGAACAGCACGTCGACGCTGTTGTCGCGCAGCGGCAGCGAGCGCGCGTCGGCGCACACGGCGTCGGGGCGGCGCGCGAAGGGCAGGAAGGCCGGCAGCAACGACGACCGCCGGCCGCCGGCATTGCGGCGTGCCTGCTGCAACATCGGCAAGGCGAGATCCAGTGCCACCACCTGCGCCTTCGGCCAGCGCTTCTGCATCAAAGCGGCCGCGTGGCCGGGGCCGCAGCCAATGTCGGCGACCACTTGCGGCACGCGGTCCTCGAGGTAGTCCAGCGTCTCGATCAGGCGCGCGCCGACCTCACGCTGCAACGCGGCAG
The DNA here is from genome assembly GCA_038248955.1 of Lysobacterales bacterium. Taxonomy (GTDB): domain Bacteria; phylum Pseudomonadota; class Gammaproteobacteria; order Xanthomonadales; family Xanthomonadaceae; genus Lysobacter_K. Next base: position 11,977 of record JBBRWW010000049.1, on the reverse strand, counting down.
CCTGGTCGTAGCCGCGGGCGGCGCGCGAGAACGCGCGGCGCACCTGGCGGTGGTCGAACAGGTCGGTCATGGCGTGGCCGCCGAATTGGCGCCGGCTGCGTGGCGGGGGTCGACCGCGATGCCGCCGTTGCTGTCGTGGGGGGCCACCGCGGGCGCGGCGGCAATGCGCCTCATGAACGCATCGATCTCGTCGGCAACCGCCGCCGTCGAATTCAGGAACGGCGCATGCCCGGCGTCATCGATCACCACGCTGCGCGCAGCGGGCGCCAGCGCCGCAGCGGCCGGCATCGCGCCGGCCGGCACCAGCCGGTCGCGGCCTCCGGAGATCCACAGGCTCGGTACCTGCAGGCCCGGCAACTCGCCACGCAGGTCGAGCCGGTCAAGCAGCCCCAGACCCTCCAGCAGCGCGCGCTGCGCCGGTTCGCCACGCGCGAAGGCCTGCGCCTTCAGGCTGCGCAGGTCGTCGCGGGCGCTGGTCGAGCCGAGCGCCTCCAGGGCGAGGAAGCCTTCCAGCGTGGCGCGGTAGTCCTGTTGCAGCAGCGCGGCGAAATCGCGGAACACCTGGCCGTCGACGCCGTGCGTCCAGTCATCGCCGCGCACGAAGCGCGGCGATGAGGCGACCATCACCAGCCCGCGCACGCGGCCGGGATGGTCGAGCGCGGCGCGCAGCGCGAACTGCCCCCCCAGCGACCAGCCCAGCCACACCGCGTCGGGAATGCGCGCGACCAGTTCGGCGGCGATCGGCGCCGGTTCCAGCGCGGTGGCGTCGGCACGCGCGTGGCCATGCCCCGGCAGGTCGACCAGGTGCAGCGTGTAGTGCGCGGCGAGCCGCTCGACCAGCGGCGCGAACAGGCCGCCGTGCATCGCCCAACCGTGGATCAGTGCGAGCGCCGGACCGGCGCCGAGGGATTCAATGTGCATTTGGCTGGTTTCGTGTGTTCATGACATGGGGAACGCGGCGCAGGTGACTTCGCTCATCGTTGTCGCGGTCGCGCGACCACGTGCCACGTCCGCGCGACTCACCCTGCGAATGAACCGCGCGCCTCGCATCGCTGCGTGGCATGCCTGACGATCCTGGACATCGACCACGGACCTCGCTGATCCGCCCCGCGGCGGCGAACCGATGGCAGCGTGCGTTGCGACGTCGCGGCGCGCGCCTGAGCGCTGCATGGCGGCGGAGCGTCGTCGCCTTCGCCCGATGACGCCATCACGCCGCGATCAGGGACGGATGGAAGCCGTGCGCGACCGCATCGCGCGCCCAGGCCAGCGCATCGACCAGCGCCTCGACATCGGCCGGTGTGTGCAGCGCCGACAGGGTGATTCGCAGGCGGGCCTGGCCTTCGGGTACGGTCGGCGGCCGGATCGCCGCGACCCAGAACCCCTGCGCCTCCAGCGCCGCAGCCATCGCCAGGGCGCGCGCATCGTCGCCACACAGCAGCGGCTGGATCGGCGTGTCCGAAGGCAGCAGTTCGAAGCCCAGCGCCGCGGTGCGCATCCGCAGTTGCGCAGCCAGTTCGACCAGGCGTTCGCGGCGCCAGTGCTCCTTGCGCGCAAGCTTGACCGCCGCCAGCGTCGCCGCGGCCTGCGCGGGCGGCAACGCAGTGGTGTAGAGGTACGGGCGCGCGGTCTCGGCGAGGTGCTCGACGAGCGCGGTGTCGCCGATCACCGCCGCGCCGTAGCTACCCAGCGCCTTGCCCAGCGTCGCCAGTTGCAGCGGCGCTTCGCTGACGCCGAGCCGCGCCGCGGCGACGCTGCCGCGCCCGTCCGGGCCGACCACGCCGATGCCATGCGCATCATCGACGTACAGGAGCGCCTTCTGGACCCGCGCGGCGAGCGCCAGGTGGCGCAGCGGCGCGAGGTCGCCATCCATGCTGAAGACGCCATCGGTGGCGAGCATCGCCACGCCGTCGGGCTGGCCGCGCAATTGCCGCAGCGCCGCCTCGACATCGGCGTGCGGGTAGCGGCGCAACTTGCAGCCGGCCAGCCGCGCGGCGTCGATGAGGCTGGCATGGTTGAGGCGGTCCTGCACGCAGACATCGTCCTTGCCGAGCAGCGCCTGCAGCACCGCCAGGTTGGCCAGGTAACCGCTGCCGAACAGCAGCGCGCGTGGCGCGCCGATCCAGTCGGCGAGCTCGCGTTCGAGCGCGTGGTGGATCGCGTGGTGTCCGCACACCAGGTGCGAGCCGATGCCGCCTGCCCCCTCGCGGGCCGCCGCGTCCTGCAGGGCGTTGACCACCGAGTAATGCTGCGACAGGCCGAGGTAGTCGTTGCTGCAGAAATTCAGCAGCACGTGCCCGCCGACCTCGCAGCGTGGTCCGTCGCGATGGGCCACCGGGCGCCGGGTGCGGGTGCGCGCGGTGGCGACGCGCTCGGCACGCGATGCAGTAATGCGTTCGTTCCACGGGGTGCGCACGCTCAGGCAGCGCTGGTCTGGGCTGCGGGAACGACTTCGTTGCCCTTCGCGGCGTCGTCGCAATGCGGGGCCGCGCCATCGGGATGCTCGACGATGGCGGCATGTACGGTCGCGGTTACGCCGTCGCGTGATTGCTCAACCACCGCCATCGGCCGCAGCCCGAGGCGCGCGAACAGCGCCAGGTCGCGCTCGGTATCGGGGTTGCCGGTGGTCAGCAGCTTCTCGCCGTAGAAGATCGAGTTGGCGCCGGCCAGGAAGCACAGCGCCTGCAGCTCGTCGGACATGCTTTCGCGCCCGGCCGACAGCCGCACCATCGAGCGCGGCATCAGCAGGCGGGCGACCGCGATCGTGCGCACGAACTCGAACGGATCGATTTCCGCGGTGCCCGCCAGCGGCGTGCCCTCGACCTGCACCAGGCGGTTGATCGGCACCGAATCCGGGTGCGCCGGCAGGTTGGCCAACGTCTGCAGCAGGCCCGCGCGCTGCTCGCGGCTCTCACCGAGGCCGACGATGCCGCCGCTGCAGGTCTTCATGCCGACGTCGCGCACGTGCGCGAGCGTGTCGAGCCGATCCTGGAACTCGCGGGTGTGGATGACCGCGTTGTAGAACTCCGGCGCGGTGTCCAGGTTGTGGTTGTAATAATCCAGGCCGGCGGCCTTCAGCGCCTGCGCCTGTGGCGCGGACAGCATGCCGAGCGTGGCGCAGGTCTCCAGTCCCAGCGCCTTCACTTCGCGGATCATCGCCGCGACCTTGGGGATGTCGCGGTCGGCCGGCGAGCGCCACGCCGCCCCCATGCAGAAGCGCGACGCGCCCGCGGCCTTGGCCTGGCGGGCCTTGTCCAGCACCGCCTCGAGCTCCATCAGCTTGGTCGCCTCGACCCCGGTGTGATACCGCTGCGCCTGCGGGCAGTAGCCGCAATCCTCGGGGCAACCGCCGGTCTTGACCGACAGCAGCGTGCTGACCTGCACCTCGCTGGGATCGAAGTGCTCGCGGTGCACGCCGGCGGCGCGGAACAGCAGCTCCGGCAACGGCAGGTCGAACAATGCCCGGACCTCGCTGCGCGGCCAGTCGTGGCGGAGCGCGCGGGGCGCGATGATGGTTTGACTGACAACAGGCATGGGGACTTCCCGACCGACACGGCGTGGTTGAGCCGGCAGTCTGGAAACCATGCCCAGCCCTGTCAACCGGATCGACCCGCGCGAAGTTGACGGCGGCCTGCGCGCGCGGCTCGGGTTCTGGCTGCGCAACGACGCGGCGCACCTGCTCTGGCCCGCGCGCTGCCTGTCCTGCGGAGATCCTGGCGGCGACGGCATCGATCTGTGCCTGGCCTGCGCCGCCGCCCTGCCCTGGAACGCCAGCGCCTGCCTGCGCTGCGCCATCCCGCTGCCATGGGCCGCTGGCGCGCCCGGGCCCGGGTGCGACGCCCGCCAGGTCTGCGGAGCCTGCCTGCCAGGCGACCGCGCAATCCGCCCTGCGCCGCTGGCGCAGGTGCATGCCGCCTGCGTCTACGCGGCGCCCGTGGACCGGCTGTTGCTGCGATTCAAGTTCCACCAGGATCTCGCCGCCGGCGGACTGCTCGCGCAGCTGATGGCGCAGGCGCTGGCCGCCGCGCCGCGCCCCGATGCGGTACTGCCGGTGCCGCTGCACCGCGCCCGCCTGCGCCGCCGCGGTTACGACCAGGCGCTGGAGCTGGCGCGGCCGCTGGCCCGGGCGTTGGGCCTGCCGCTGCTCGATGGTGCGTTGCAGCGCGTACGCGCCACAGCCGCGCAATCGCAACTGGATGCCGAGCAGCGCCGGCGCAACCTGAGGCAGGCGTTCGCGGTGCCGACGGGCCTGGCGCTGCCGGCCCACGTGGCGCTGGTCGACGACGTCATGACCACTGGCGCGACCCTGCGCGCCGCCGCCCTCACGCTGCGCCGCGCCGGGGTACAGCGCGTCGACGCCTGGGTCTGCGCGCGCGTGCCCTGATCGCGGTCGGGGGAGCAGCGACCATTCCATCGCTCACCGTGACATGACGCACACGGAAGCGGTCGCAGTCTGCGGCAACACCGTCCGGAGCACCGCCATGGCAATCCAGCCCAAGGTCCAAGGGTCCCTCCCGCGTTCCACGGACGCAGCCCCCGTGCTGATGCCGGTGATCGTCCTGCTGCTGTCGATGGGCGCCTGCGCGACGATCCCGCCGGATGGCCCGCCGATGGCAGCCGCCCAGTGCGACGCCAATGGCGCGCGTTGGGCACTGGGGCAGGAACCCGGCAGCGACGTGGTCGAACGCGCGCGCACTGAAAGCGGCAGCGCGACGGTGCGGGTGGTGCATCCCGGCCAAGCGGTGACCATGGATTTCGGCGGCGATCGCCTGAACCTCAACGTCAACGAACGCAACGCCATCGATGCCATCAGATGCGGTTGAGGGTTGGCCACCGGTGGTGCCTGCCGGCACGGTCCGAATCGATTGGCGGGCCGCCGGTTGCCACCGGGGCGCGCCGCACGCGTCGAGTGCCGCATTCGGCGCAGGCCGGTTCCCCGGCCCAGGCGCGCAGCGACAGCTTGATCCCGCGCAAGTCCGCGAGTTGCCGACGGACCTAAAGTGGTCGTCCACAAACGCCCGGAGCCGCCATGGCCAGGATGAAAGTCGCGATCTTCGTTGAGCCCGGCCGCATCGTGCTGGACGAGAAGCCCATCCCCGGGGTCGGGCCGCTCGACGCGCTGATGCGGGTGACCACCACGACCATCTGCGGCACCGACGTGCACATCCTCAAGGGTGAATACCCGGTCGCCAAGGGCCTCACGATCGGCCACGAACCGGTCGGTGTGATCGAGAAACTCGGTTCGGCCGTCACCGGCTACCAGGAAGGCCAGCGCGTCATCGCCGGGGCGATCACGCCCAGCGGCTGGAGCAATGCCTGCCTGTGTGGGTTCTGTTCGCAGGACGGCGCCGGCACGGCGCATGGCTGGAAGCCGATGGGAGGCTGGAAATTCGGCAACACCATCGACGGCTGCCAGGCCGAGTACGTGCTGGTGCCCGACGCAATGGCCAACCTCGCAGCCGTGCCCGATGGCCTGAGCGACGAGCAGGTGCTGATGTGCCCCGACATCATGTCGACGGGTTTCGGGGGCGCCGAGAGCGCCGGCATCCGTATCGGCGACACCGTCGCGGTGTTCGCGCAGGGCCCGATCGGCCTGTGCGCGACGGCGGGTGCGAAGCTCAGCGGCGCCAGCGTGGTGATTGGCGTCGACCGCCTGCCCGAGCGCCTGGCGATGTCCCGCAGGATGGGCGCCGACCATGTCATCGATGCCAGCAAGGTCGACCCGGTCGAGGAAATCCTGCGGCTCACCAATGGCCGCGGCGTCGATGCCTCGATCGAGGCGCTGGGCACCCAGCAGACGTTCGAGGCCTGCCTGCGGGTGCTGCGACCGGGTGGGACGCTGTCGAGCCTCGGCGTCTACTCGACTGACCTGAAGATCCCGCTCGGCGCGTTCGCCGCCGGGCTCGGCGACCACCGCATCATCACCACGCTGTGCCCGGGCGGCAAGGAACGCATGCGCCGGCTGATGGCGGTGATCGAGTCGCGCCGCGTCGACCTGGGCGCGATGGTCACGCACCGCTTCAAGCTCGACGACATCGAGGCGGCGTACGAGCTTTTCAGCCACCAGCGCGATGGCGTGCTGAAGGTCGCGATCACGCCCTGACGTCGGCGCGCCGATCGACCACGCGCCGCTAGACTGTGCCCTTGCCTCCCGGAGCCTGCCCATGCGCCGCCACCACTGGCTGATCGCCGGCCTGCTGCTGCTCGGGCTGTGGGCATGGACGCAGCGTCTGGACAATGGCGCGCCGCCCGCGCCCACACAATCGGCGCACGCGCCCAGCGCCGAAGTGACTTCGGACCGGCGCCCCCCGCCGGTGGCCGCCAGGGCACCATTGGCCACCCCGCCGGCCGAGCCGACCACGCGATCGGCAGATCCAGCGGCGCGCTACCCCGCCTTCCTGCCGCCCGAGGCCCACGCAGTGCTCGACGCCGTCGCCCGCGGCGGCCCGTACGACCACCGCCAGGATGGCGCGGTGTTCCAGAACCGCGAACGCCGCCTGCCGCCCCAGCCCGGCGGCTACTACCGCGAGTACACCGTGCCGACCCCGGGATCAGGCGACCGCGGGCCGCGGCGCATCGTCACGGGCGACCAGCCGCCCCGCGAATACTGGTACAGCGCCGACCACTACCGCAGCTTCCGGCGTTTCGACGTCCGCGCGGGCGCCGCGCAATGAACGCCGTCGACCTGGGTGCGCTGCTCGCCGACCCCCGCCAGGCCGGCGCGTTCTTCGTCGATGCCCGCGACAGCGACGCGATGGCCGAGGCCGCCGGGACGCTCGACTACGCGGTGCTGCGCATCGACCTGGCCGGGTGCCGTGACAAGGCGCGCGCGCTGGCGCTGATCGCCCAGGCGTTGCAGTTCCCGGACTGGGTCGGCGACAACTGGGACGCGCTGGCCGATGCCATCAGCGACTTGTCGTGGCTGCCGGCAAGCGGTTACCTGCTGCTCGTGGAGCACGCCAGCGAATGGCGCGAGCATCGCGGCGAGGAATTCGACGTGCTGCTCGACATCCTCAACCAGGCCGCGACGCCGTGGGCCGAGCAGGGCAAGGCGTTCTGGGCGTTGCTGCCGCTGCCGGCCGACGAACTGGCGGCGCTGGGGTCCTGACGGGGCGCGACGCACCGGCGATGGCGTATCGGCGGGGCAGGATTCGCGCGGCCGGGGCCGCGTGGCCGGGAAGGCGATCGAGCGCCAGCGCGGGCCGTCTTGCGGCGCTCGCGCCTGCGTCTGCCGCGTCCGGCGCCATGGCCCCACTTTGCAGGGAACGCCAACCCGCGATCCGGCGTTACCGCGATCAGACGCGGTCGTCGAGTCCCCGGATGCCGGCCTGTTTGGCGCAGCGCGCGCAGCAGTAGAACGTGCCGTCGTGTTCGGCGCCGTGGCCGATGATCCTGCACTGGCAATGCGCGCAGGTGGGCGCCAGCGCGTGGATCGCACATTCGAACGAGTCGAAGGTCCCCGACGTGGTCGGCGTGGTGACCGTAAACGCCTTGTCGTAATCGTTGCCGCAGACGTCGCACTTGGCCATGACCCACCTCCGAACGATGATGAACGGCCAGTGTCGCGACCACCCCGGTCACGCCAGGTGAAATCGACAGTCCTCGATTCGGGTGATTTGGTGATTTGCTTTGCGCGGCGGAGCGGCGTTCCCGGCCGAGGGGCAGCGGCCCCGAGCCGGCCGTCCGGCCGCGCCGGTGGCCCAATCGGATCCTCAATCCAGTCCGCCGGGTTCTCCCGCGCCGATGGCGACTGGCCCGAGCGGCGAAGCGGCCGGCACCCTCGCCACGCGCCAGGCGATCGCGACCGCCGTCGCCAGCAGCGCCGCCGCGATCAGGAACGGCGCGCCGGGCAAGTGCATCGGCGCGTGCTTGCCGATGAACCACCCGAAGCTGCCGGCGAAGATCGCCGGGCCGATGATGCCGGCCAGGCTGACCAGGCTCATCAGCGCGCCCTGGATGCGGCCCTGCACGTCGGCGCCGACCTGGCGGGTGATCAGCGCCTGCGTGGAGGGCGCCGCCAGCGCCCACAGCGCGCTGATCGGGATGCCGATCAGGAACACCCAGCCCACCTGCGCAAAACCGTAGATCACGAAGCCGACCGCGCCACAACCCAGGCCAAGCAGCAACGTGCGGCGCTCGCCGAGCCGCTTCACCACACGGCCGACCAGCAGCGCATTGACGACCACGCTGCACACCCCGACCGCGGCCAGCACCCAGCCGACCTCGCGCGGCCCCCACTGGTACTGGTAGTCGGCAAACAGCACGAAGATGCTGGGGTAGACGTAATGGGCGAGGTTGGCGATCACCACCACCGTCGCCAGCCCGAACACCTGCGGGTAGCGCCGCAGCAACGCCAGCGTCCCGAGTGGATTGGCGTGCGCCCAGTCGAAACTCGCCGCGCGCCGTTGCGGCGGCAGCGACTCGGGCAGCACGAACAGCCCGTAGCAGAAGTTCAGCAGCGCCAGGCCGGCGGCGAACCAGAACGGCAGGCGCAGGTCGATCGCGCCGAGCCAGCCACCCAGCATCGGCCCGACGATGAAACCCAGCCCGAACGCGGCGCCGATCATGCCGTAGCTGCGCGCGCGCTTGTCCGGCGCGGTGATGTCGGCGATGTAGGCGTTGGCGGTAGTGAAGCTGGCCGAGGTGATGCCGGAGATGATCCGTCCGACCAGCAGCCACGGCAGCGACTGCGCCAGCGCCATGAAGATGAAGTCCAGCCCCAACCCGAGGCACGACAGCAGGATCACCGGACGGCGGCCGTGGCGGTCGGACAGCGCGCCCTGGATCGGCGCGGTCACGAACTGGATCAGCGCGAACACGGTGCCGAAGATGCCCACCCAGTACGCTGCATGGGCGGTGTCGCCGCCGGCGAAGTCCTGGATCAGGTGCGGCAGCACCGGGATGATCAGGCCGAACGCAAGCACGTCGATCAGCACGGTGACGAAGATGAAGGCAATCGCGGCGGTGCGCACGCGCGGAACGGCGGGACTGGCGGGCACGGGTGGCATCAGGGGAATGGCCGCGCAGTCTAGCGTGCGGGCGTCAGTGTTCCGGCGCCGGAATCGCGCGGGCCGTCGCGGTCTGGCTGGACTCGTCCTCGCGGAAGTTGCGCGGCAGCCGGTTGTGGATCGCAGTCGCGGCGATCGCGGCGTGGCCGACCGCGACGCTGATCTGGTTCAGCGCGCTGACCACGTCGCCAATCGCATACAGGCCGTCCACCGAGGTCTGCATCGCCGCATCGACCGCCAGCTCGCCGTGGTCGTCGAGCCGCGCGCCCAGCGGCGCGGCCAGCTGGATCTGCGCATCGCCGCCCAGCACCGGGTACAGCGTGTCGAAGTATTGGCTGCTGCCATCGTCGAACGTCACCTCGCACTGGCCGTCGCCGTGGCCCATCCGCACCGGCACTGGCAACAGCGCGATCCGCGCCGCGGCCGCCAAACGCGCGTTGTCGCGGTCGGGTTCGCCCGGTTCGGAGCGGATCGCGGTGACGCGGCGCGAGAACGTGCGCAGGAACAGCGCGTGACGGATCGCCTCGTCCGCAGCACCGTACACGGCGATACGCTCGTCGCTGGCCTCGTAGCCGTCGCAGACCGCGCACAGCCGCAGGCTGCCGGCACCAATCGCGTCTTCCAGCGCATCCTCGCCGCCGGCCATCGGTGGCATGCGGTCGACGATCCCGGTGGCCACCAGTGCGTGGCGCGCGCGCCACTGCCGGCCGCGTTCGTCGATCGCGACGAACCCATCGCCGTCGCGTCGCAGCGTCACGATGCGTCCCGGGGCGATCGTGGCGCCGTACTGTTCGGCCTGTTCGCGCAGCTTTTCCAGCAGCGCCGGGCCGGCGATCCCGAACGGGAAGCCCGGGCAATTGTGACTGCTCGGAATCCAGCGCGCGCGGCTGCGGCCGGCGTCGACCACGGCGATGCGGCGGCGGAAACGGCTCAGGTAGGTTGCCGCGGTCAGCCCGGCCGGCCCGGCGCCGATCACCAGGCAGTCGAGCAGGTCGTCGGCTTCAGTCATCGGCGCACCGTCCTCACTGGCGTTCGAGCAGCCTGAGCCCGAACCAGTCGCGCGGGTCGTTCCAGCCGTCGATGACCCGCAGGCCGGCGAGCGCCGCCAGCCCGGCGAACCCGGCATCGGTGTACTTGTGGCTGTATTCGACCAGTATCGCCTCGCCCTGGGCAAAGTCGAAGCGCCGGCCCGCGACGTCCACTTGCTGTGCGCGCTGGCTGACCAGGAACGTCTCGATGCGGCCACGTTCGCGCACATACACCGCACGGTGCCGGAAAGCATCCAGGTCGAAGTCGCTGCCGATATCGCGATTGAGCCGCGCCAGCAGGTTCAGGGTGAAACGGGCGGTGACGCCGGCGGCGTCGTTGTACGCGGCCTCCAGCGTCGCGGTGTCCTTGTCGAGGTCGATGCCGATCAGCGCCTGGCCGCGCGCGCCCATCGTCGCGCGCATCGAGCCCAGCAGCGCGACCGCTTCGTCGTTGGTGAAGTTGCCCAGCGTCGAGCCCGGGAAGAACACCAGTGTATGGCCGGTTTCGCGGTCGGGCGCGGGCAATGCGACCGGCCGGGTGAAATCGGCGCACACCGGCAGCATCTCGATCCGCGGGAATGCCTGCGCCAGCCGCGCGGTGCTGTCCAGCAAGGTGGCGCGTGAGATCTCGATCGGCGTGTAGGCGACCGGATCGCGCAGCCCGGCGAGCAGCTGCTCGGTCTTGCGCCCGCTGCCGCTGCCGTATTCCACGACGTGCGCACAGCCGCCGACCGCATCGGCGATCTGTTCCATGCACGCATCAAGCAGGGTGATCTCGACCCGCGTGGGGTAGTACTCGGGCTGATGGGTGATGTCCTCGAACAGGCGCGAGCCGCGCGCATCGTAGAAGTACTTCGACGGCAACTGCTTTGGGGTCATCGACAGGCCGGCGAGCGCGTCGCCGAGGATGTCGTCGGGAGTCGGGTGCAGGTCGGTGAGCGCTTCCCGGGTGCGGGCCAGGGCGACATTCATGGCAGGTCCCTCGCCAGCCGCAGGCCGGAGAATTGCCAACGGTCGGGCGGCGTGAAGAAGTTGCGATAGCTGGCCCGCACATGCTCGCGCGAAGTCGCGCAGCTGCCGCCACGCAGGACCTGCTGCCCGCACATGAACTTGCCGTTGTATTCGCCCAGTGCGCCGGGCAACGCGCGAAAGCCCGGATACGGCGCGTACGCGCTCGCAGTCCACTCCCAGACGTCGCCGAACAGCTGCCGCGGGCCAGCAACGCCGCCGGCGGCAACCCCGGCCTGCGGTTGCAGCGCATCGTCGTCGACGAAGTTGCCCGCGATGCCGCACGCGGCGGCCTGCGGCGCGGCGTGCGACTCCCATTCGGCCTCGGTCGGCAGGCGCGCGCCGGCCCAGTGCGCGAAGGCATCGGCCTCGTAGTAACTCAGGTGGCACACCGGCGCATGCAGATCGATCTCGCGGCTGCCACCGAGGGTGAACTCGCGCGTGAGGTCCTCTTCCCAGTACAGCGGCCGCGTCCAGCCATGGGACTGCAGGTGTGCCCAGCCGGCGCTGAGCCACAACGCGGGGTCGCGGTAGCCACCATCGGCGATGAACGCGCGGTACTCGGTGTTGCTGACCGGGCGCGACGCGAGCGCGTGCGCGGGCACCAGGGTGCGATGGCGCGGCGACTCGTTGTCGTAGGCGAACCCGGGGTCGGCCGGCCACGCCGGCGTGCCGATCTCGACGATGCGTTCATCGCTGGCGATCCAGGCCATCGCCACCGCCGCGCCCGGATGCGAGGCGAGGTCGTCGCGGTAGGCCGGTTGCAGCGGGTTGCACCAGAAGGCGTGCTTGATGTCGGTCAGCAGCAGTTCCTGGTGTTGCTGTTCGTGGTGGCTGCCCAGGGTAATGCGGCGCAGCGCCTCGGGATCGAGATCGCCGCACTGGAAGGCGCGGTCGATGCGCGCGTCGATCTCGTCGCGGTAGTCCAGCACCTGT
>JBBRWW010000048.1:0-21079 GCA_038248955.1 Lysobacterales bacterium | reverse complement strand
GCTGCCAGTGGCAGGTGCAAACGTGGTTTCGGGTGAGGCCGCAGGCCGATCGGAAATCCCGGCTCGGAACACTGCGTCGTCGAATTGGTGCGCCTGGAGGTCCGAAAGCACGTTGCCCTGCAGCTGCCAGTGGCAGGTGCAAACGTGGTTTCGGGTGAGGCCGCAGGCCGATCGGAAATCCCGGCTCGGAACACTGCGTCGTCGAATTGGTGCGCCTGGAGGGATTCGAACCCCCGACCAATGGCTTCGGAAGCCACTACTCTATCCGGCTGAGCTACAGGCGCGTGCGGCGTCCGGCGGTGTTGAACCGCGCGGCCCGGCATTCTAGCGGCAAACGCGCAACGGCGCGCTGGAACGGCAATGGAACCATGCCCCAACCGCTCGGGGCTGCGCCTGGGCGCCCTGCGTCGCTGCGCCCGACACGCCCTTCCGCGACAATGCCAGCCATCGGCGCGACCACCATCGCGCGCCAGCAGGTTGCCGCGATGAGCCATGAACGTTTCGACGCGCCGTACGTCCCCACCTGGCGGGCGAGGCTGGCGCTGTACTGGCAGCTGGTGCGCGGCGACCGCCCGATCGGCTGGTTGCTGCTGCTGTGGCCGACCTGGTGGGGGCTGTGGCTGGCCGCCAAGGGTATTCCGCCGCTGTGGACGCTGTTCGTGTTCAGCGCCGGGGTCTGGCTGACACGCTCGGCCGGCTGCGTGATCAACGACTACGCCGACCGCTGGCTGGACCCGCATGTCGAGCGCACCCAGGACCGGCCACTGGCGACCGGCGCGGTGCGCGGACGCGAGGCGTTGCTGGTGTTCGCCGCGCTGATGCTGGTTGCGTTCGCGTTGGCGCTGACCCTCAATCGCCTGACCGTGACCCTGAGCGTGGTCGGGGTGCTGCTTGCCGCCAGTTATCCCTACCTCAAGCGTTACACCTACCTGCCGCAGGTCTACCTCGGACTCGCGTTCGGCTGGGGCATCCCGATGGCGTTCGCTGCGGTGCAAGGGGAGATCCCGGCAATCGCCTGGCTGCTGTACGTCGCCAACATCCTGTGGGCGACCGCGTACGACACCTGGTACGCGATGGTCGACCGCGACGATGACCTGCGCATGGGCGCGAAGTCGACCGCGATCCTGTTCGGCGACCTCGACCTGGTCGCGCAGGGCGTGCTGTACGGGCTGTTCTTCGCGGCGCTGGTGCTGGTCGGGCAGCGCGCCGGCCTGGGCAGCTATTACTGGTCCGGGCTGGCGACAGCGCTGGTGCTGGTGGGATGGGAGTTCCGGATTGCCCGCCACCGCGACGGCGACGGCTGCTTCCGCGCGTTCCTGCACAACCACTGGGTGGGTGCGGTGGTGTTCGTCGGGTTGGCGCTGGATTACGCGTTTTAGGGCGCGGGGCGCCGCCTCAGCGCCAGGCGTCCAGCTCGCGCCGCGCGATCGCGGCCAGCGCCCGGGCGTGGCCCGGGCTGTCGTTGAGGCACGGGATGTAACGCAGCTGGCCGCCATGCGCGGCAAATTCCTCGGCCAGCATCATCGCGACCTCCTCCAGCGTTTCCAGGCAGTCGACCGCGAAGCCCGGCGCGACCACGTCGACGACGCGCACGCCGCGCGCGGCAAACGCGTCCAGGGTGGTGGTGGTGGCTGGCTGCAGCCATTTTTCGCGACCGAAGCGCGACTGGTAGCTGAGCGTCCAGTCCTCGTCGGCCAGGCCCAGCGCGGCCGCGACCGCGCGCGCGCTGGCCTCGCACTGCTGCGGATACGGGTCGCCGCGGTCGGCAAAGCGCTGCGGCAGGCCGTGGAACGAGAACAGCAGATGCGCGCCGGCATCGCGCTCGGCGTCGGCGTTGGCATGGGCGGCGCGATGGGCGCGGATCGAAGCCGCAACGGCCTCGACCCAGCCGGCATCGAGGTGGTACTGCTCGACCATGCGCGTCGGCACGGCGTCGAGCTTGCCCAGCGCATCAGCGACCGCGGCCGTGGTCGAGGTCGAATACTGCGGGTACAGCGGCAACGCCAACACGCGCCCGATGCCCTCGGCCCGCAGCGCGGCCACGGTCGTGGCCAGCGACGGATTGCCGTAGCGCATCGCCTCGACCACGCGCACGCCGGGCAACTCGCGCTGCACCGCCCGCGCGAGCCGCCGCGTGTACGCCGCCAACGGTGAGCCGCCGTCGGTCCCGGGCAGCCACACGCTGGCGTACTTCTTCGCCACCTTCGGCGAGCGGATGGGCAGGATCACGAAGTGCAGCAGCGGACACCAAAGCCAGCGCGTCAGGTCGACGACGCGGTAGTCGTGCAGGAATTCAGCCAGGTAACGGCGTACCGCGCGTGGCGTGGCGGCGTCGGGCGTGCCCAGGTTGACCAGCACCAGCGCGGCGGTGGGCGCGGCCGGGTCACCTGTGCCGCCGGTGGTGGGGGGGAGTGCGTCGAGGGAAGGGGCCATGCGCTTAGGATGACAGCAGCGGCGCGCTTCGGCAGCCATTGCGCGCAGGCCGGCGCGGTTCCACCGCGATTCATCGCGGCGTCACTAGCCTGAATCGACCGCCACCACCGCGGTTGCCGCCTTCGCCCGCCCCCACTGGAGTCCGCCCATGTCCCGTCTGCCGCGCCTCGCCGTCCTGCTGCTCGCCCTCAGCGCCACCGCCAACGCCGTGGCTGGGCCGACCGAGGACGAGCGCGCCCGCAACGCCCTGCGCGTGCTCACCGACATCCAGCAGATTCCCGAATCGGCGATCCCCGACAAACTGCTCGACGAGGCGCGCGCCATAGTGGTTGTGCCCGACACGCTGAAGATCGGCCTGGTGTTCGGCGCCCGCCGCGGCCACGGCCTGGTGTCGGTGAAGAACCCCGACGGCTCGTGGTCGAACCCGAGCTTCGTCAAGCTCACCGGTGGCAGCATCGGTTTCCAGGCCGGCGTGCAGTCGGCCGACGTGGTGATGGTGTTCCGCAGCGACCGCGGCCTGGATTCGATCGTCAATGGCAAGATCACCCTCGGCGCCGATGCCGGGGTCGCCGCCGGCCCCGTCGGGCGCAATGCCTCGGCCTCCACCGATGGCCAGCTCAAGGCCGAGATCTGGTCGTGGTCGCGGGCGCGCGGGCTGTTCGCGGGCGTCGCCCTGGACGGCGCGGTGCTGTCGATCGACGATGCCGCCAACGAGGCCGTCTACGGCCGCGACACCACCCCACGGATGATCTTCGAGGGCCGCGCCGTGGGCCGGCCGTCGAATGCCGTGGTCGACTTCCGTGATCACCTCGAGGAGGCCACCGCGGCGGCGCGCAACATCCGTGGCGGTTCCGCGCCGGCCGGCACCCCCGCCCAGGCCGTGGTCGGCGCACCGCTGCCGCAGGCCAACGATCCGCAGCCACAGGCGTTCCAGACCGTCGACACGCCGACCAAGGTCGAACCGCTGCCGTGATCCCTGGCCGCGTCGATCGCGGCCGCGGCTGTCGAAGGACCCCTGGCACCGGCATCGGAGCGCTCGGGATATCGCTGCGGTATCCTGAGCGCCCCCGTATTCGACGAGCATGCCCATGGGCGGTTTGAGTCTTTGGCACTGGTTGATCGTGCTGGTGATCGTGGTGCTGGTGTTCGGCACCAAGCGTCTGAAGAACGTCGGCAAGGACCTCGGCGAGGCGGTGAAGGGCTTCAAGGACGGCGTCCGCGATGCAGATGAGACCAGCAAGCCGCCTGCGCAGCTGTCCGGGCAACCGCCGGCCGACAGCGCTGCGCCCACCGATGCGCCGCCGGAGCAGGCCACGCCACGCAGCGACGGCACCAGCGGCGACGACCACAGCCCGCGCTGACCGCGGACTGCCGCGCCCCGCCCGCCACCGCCGGCTGCCATGTTCGACATCGGCTTCTCCGAACTGTTCGTGATCGCGATCGTGGCGCTGCTGGTGCTGGGTCCCGAGCGCTTGCCCAAGGCCGCGCGCTTCGTCGGCCTGTGGGTGCGACGCGCGCGCGCGCAGTGGTATTCGGTGAAGTCGGAACTGGAGAACGAACTGGCCGACGACGAGACCAGGCGCAGCCTGCTGCAGGCGCGCGACCAGCTGCAGGATGAAATGCGGCAGCTGCGCGATGGCATGCAGCACGGCGCGCAGGCGCTGCGCGACGGGTTCGACGCCGCGCCGACCGCACCCGAACCCTCCGCATCACCAATGACGGCAGGTGGCGAGCCGCCCGCCGCGGCCGACGCGGCCATGGCCGACGAAGAAGCCGCCGACCCCTCTGCCGCCATGCCGGTCGACCCCCCGACGGATACGCCCCATGACCGACGCTGAGCGCGCCGACGGCGGTGCGGCGCCGCGCTTGATCGACCACCTGATCGAATTGCGCGCGCGCCTGCTGCGTGCGGTCGCCGGCCTGTTGCTGGTGTTCGTCGCCCTGCTGCCGTTCGGCAACCGGCTGTATGCGTGGCTTGCGCAACCGCTGCTGGACAAGCTGCCGGCCGGCGCCCAGCTGATCGCGACCCAGGTCGCCTCGCCGTTCTTCGCCCCGGTCAAGCTGGCGTTTTTCGTGGCATTGCTGGTGACCATGCCGTGGCTGCTGTACCAGGCTTGGGCGTTCGTGGCGCCGGGCCTGTACCAGCGCGAGAGGCGCCTCGCCGTGCCACTGCTGGCCTCGGCGGTGGCGCTGTTCTATGCCGGCATCGCGTTCGCGTTCGGGCTGGTGCTGCCGATGGTGTTTGGCTTCCTGACCAGCATCACCCCGGCCGGGGTAGCGATGATGACCGACATCACCGCCTACCTCGACTTCGTGCTGGTGATCTTCCTGGCGTTTGGTGCCAGCTTCGAGCTGCCGATCGCGCTGGTGATCCTGGTGGCGTTGGGCTGGGTGACGCCGCGGCAGTTGCGCGAATCGCGCGGCTACGCGGTGGTCGGGATCTTCGTCATCGCCGCGGTGATCACCCCGCCGGACGTGGTGTCGCAGTTGATGCTCGCGATCCCGATGTGCCTGCTGTACGAGATCGGCATCCTCGCCACGCGCTGGGTCACGCCGCGCGACGCGGGCGAGCCATCGGCTTGAACGTGGCGGCGGCGGGCCCGGGTGCGGATTCGGCCGCGCGTCCGGCCGGCTTCTGGCAACGCGCGGCCGCGTGGTCGATCGACGCCGCAGTGGTCGCACCCTTGGCGTTGTTGCTGGCATGGCCGTGGCTGCAGGCGCCGGCGCGCACATGGATCACCCAGGTGGACGCACTGCTGCGGCTGTCCGGCCGCGTCGTCGGCGAAGCCGTGAGCGACGGCGCCATGGCGCCGAACCTCGCCGCCACGTTGCTCGACACCCCGGCCTTGCGCGCGGCGATCGCGGCCGCCGATGCGGCCACCTGGTCGCTGGCATGGCCGGCGCTGCTTGCATACGCGCTGCTTGGCGCGGGCTATCACGTCGCCGGCGAGTGCTCGCCATGGCAGGGTGGCATCGGCAAACGGTTGCTCGGCCTGCAGGCCTGCGATCGGCACGGCCGGGGACTGGGCCTGGGGCGCGCGTTATTGCGGTATCTCGCCGCCTCGCTGTCGTGGGCAACGCTCAATATCGGACACTGGATGGCGGCGTTGCCGCCGCGGCACCTGGCCCTGCACGACCGCTGCAGCGGTAGCCGGGTCGTCGCGCGCGATCGCACGCTGCCGCGCTGGGCGTGGTGGTGGTTGGTCTTCGTGGGACTGGCCAACCTGGTCGTGGCCATCAAGCTGTCCGGCGCCGCGGTGGCCATGCTGCGCCATGGGCTCGGACACGCCTGGTACTGATACGACGTTGGCGCGCGCTGCAATGTCGTCGCGTTCGTCGTACTCCAGGCTGCCCACCGTTAGCTGCTTGCGAAACTCCGCGCGCGCGCAGCAACCCTTACCGCCGCCTCAGGCCTCGAAGCCGTTGACCTGCGCCGCCACCGGCAATGTCGAGGCATCGCCGATCATCTGCCGCCAGGCGTAATAGACGGTTCCCGCCATCACCGGCAGCAGCACCGCCATCATCAGCAGCTGGCCGAGGAACATCGCCGGCTGCTGGCCAATCGCCCAGGTCAGCAACAGGATCAGCAGGTTGGCCGCGATGCTGATCGCAAACAGGGCGATCAGCAGCAGCACGATCATCACCAGCAGCGCCGGCAGGTTGCGAAGGCAGGCGCGGAAGCTCATCGCCATCGAGGCAAAGGCGCCGCGGCGGGTGAACATCACCTCGGGGATCGCCACGAACGTGAAGAAGCCGGTCACGACGCCAACCACCAGTGCCACCAGCAGCCACGCCAACATGCGGCCGCCGGGCAGCCCCTTGGCCAGCTCCGGGTCCGGGTTGGTCTGCATCTGCTCCATGACCTGGACGATGGCCTGCAGCTGCTCGCCGCCAATCATCGCGACCAGCAACAGCGCGAGCAGCAGGATCGCGGCGACCTGCGGCAACAGCATCGCCAGCAGCGCCAGCACCTTGCCCTCGCTGACGCCCTGCACCAGGTGCCTGGGCAAAGCGCTGCGGCCGAGTTCGACCTCGCGCACGGCGTGGATCACGCCGGCAAACAGGATCGGCCCGAGCAACGCCACCACCAGGCTCAGCCACAACTGACCGGTCACCGACGCCAACGCGGACACGCCGCCCCAGATCAGGCCGAGCAGGCCCAGCGCCAACGGCGCCTTGCGCAGCATCGCGAAACCGCCCAACAACCATTCCGCGCCGGCAGTCGCCGGCACCTTGCGTACATCCGTCATCGACCCACCCCTGAAATGCCCGAAACCGAAATCGAAACCCGGGCCGAAAGCCGGTTGGCGCCACGTCCGGCCACGGCGAAAACCACGCTGGCTGCGTTCACTGCCGCGCCATTCCCCGCGCGTGGTGCACGAATCGGGTCAACACGCGGCGCGCCTGCGGCGTCGCCCGGACGTTGCCGGCGATCGTCTTCGGGCACAGGCCCTCGCGCTGCAGCGCGACGTGGCGCGCCTGCACGTAGCCGCGCATGTGGGTGGCGCTGAATTCGGGATGGAACTGCACGCCCCAGGCGCGATCGCCCCATCGAAACGCCTGGCAGGCATCGTGCACCGAGCGCGCCAGCACCGTCGCGCCATCGGGCGCGCGCAGTACGGTCTGCTGGTGGGTGGCCTGGGCATGGAACTGGTTGGGCAACACCGAGAACAGCGGGTCGTCGCCGGCTGGCGGGTGCAGTTCGAGTTCGACCGTGCCCATCTCGCGTCCGTCCGGGTGGTCTCCGACCTCGCCGCCTAGCGCATGCGCCAGCAGTTGGTGGCCATAGCAGATGCCCAGTAGCGGCATGCCGGCGTGGGCGGCGGCGTGCAGCCACGCGGCGCTGCGCTCGCTCCAGTCGGCGCGGTGGGTGACCATCGCCCCGGAGCCGGTCACGATCGTGCCGGCAAAGCCTTCGCTCGACGGCAGCGCCGCGCCCGCCTCGACGTCGACCACCACCGCCTCGTCCGCGCGCAACCCGCCGGCGACGCGGATCCAGTGCGCAAAGCTGCCGTGACGGCGCATGGAATCGACCGGCGTGCCGGTTTGCAGGATCAGGAAGGGGGCATTCACGGGGCGACGGACTCGGCGACGGGGTGGAGCGCGTGCCAAGGGCGGCAGGGCGCGCCGCTATACTAACGCGCCGCGATGCACGCGCCTGGCCGCGACATCGCACGCGGACGGTCCGGCGAGCATGCGATCCCCGCATCCAGCGCGCGCCGCCCCATCCGCGCACCGATCCGCACCCCCCTCCAACCAGAGCCGCCCCCGATGCCAGCTCCCGCGACGATCGCCGCGCCGCCGACGTTCCAGCAACTCATCCAGCGCCTCAGCGCGTACTGGGCCGAGCAGGGCTGCGTGCTGATCCAGCCGTTCGACCTGGAGGTCGGCGCGGGCACGTTCCACCCGGCCACGTTCCTGCGCGCGCTTGGCCCGGAGCCGTGGAATGCCGCCTACGTGCAGCCCTGCCGCCGCCCGACCGACGGCCGCTATGGCGAGAATCCCAACCGCCTGCAGCGCTACTACCAGTTCCAGGTGGCGATGAAGCCCAGCCCCGACAACATCGTCGAGTTGTACTTCGAGTCGCTCAAGGTACTCGGCGTCGACCCGCTGGTGCACGACCTGCGGCTGGTCGAGGACAACTGGGAATCGCCGACGCTCGGCGCCTGGGGGCTGGGCTGGGAGGTCTGGCTCAACGGCATGGAGGTGACCCAGTTCACCTACTTCCAGCAGGCCGGCGGGATCGAGTGCCGGCCGGTGCTCGGCGAGATCACCTACGGCCTCGAGCGCCTGTGCATGTACCTGCAGAACGTCGACAACGTGTTCGACATCGTCTGGACCCACGGGCCCGACGGCACCGCGGTGACCTACCGCGACGTCTACCACCAGAACGAGGTCGAGCAGAGCACCTACAACTTCGAGCACGCCGACGTCGCGGAGTTGTTCCACCGCTTCGACGCCTGCGAAAAGGAAGCGCTCAAATTGATCGAACTCGGCCTGCCACTGCCCGCCTACGAGCAGGTCTGCAAGGCCAGCCACTGCTTCAACCTGCTCGATGCGCGCCGCGCGATCTCGGTCACCGAACGCCAGCGCTACATCCTGCGCGTGCGGCGGATCTCGCAGGGCGTCGCCGAGGCGTATTACGCGCAGCGCGAGAAGCTCGGTTTCCCGGGCCTGAAACGGCCGTCCGGCCAGGAGGCCGCGTGATGACGACCATGCAACCGCTGCTGATCGAGCTGGGCACCGAGGAACTGCCGGTCAAGGCGCTGCCGGCGCTGGCCAAGGCCTTGTTCGACGGCGTGATCGACGGGCTGGTCAAGCGCGGCGTCGCGTTCGAGCGCGGCGCGGCCAAGCCGCTGTACTCGCCGCGACGACTGGCGGTGCTGCTGCCGGGCGTGGCGACCGAGCAGCCCGAGCAGACCTCGGAAGTGCTCGGCCCGTACCTCAACATCGCCCTGGACGCCGACGGCCACCCGACGCGTGCGCTGCAGGGCTTCGCGGCCAAGGCCGGGGTCGACTGGACGATCCTGGAACGCACCACCGACGCCAAAGGCGAGCGCTTTGTGCACCGCTCGGTGAAGCCCGGCGCGCGGACCGCCGACCTGCTCGCCGAGATCGTGCGCGAGGCGATCGCGGCGATGCCGATCCCCAAGCCGATGCGTTGGGGCGCGCACGAGTACGGTTTCGCGCGGCCGGTGCACTGGCTGGTGCTGCTGCTGGGCACCGACGTGGTCGACGCCGATCTGCTCGGCGTGCGCAGCGACCGGATGAGCCGCGGCCACCGCTTCATGCACGACGCCACGCATGCCAAACCCGTCTGGATCGGCGCGCCCGGCGACTACGTCGAGGCCTTGCGCGCCGCCAAGGTGCTGGTCGACCCCGACGAGCGCCGCGCGCGCATCGTCCACGAGGTCGACGGCGCGGCGCAGGCCGGTGGTGGCAGCGCGCGCATCGATGCCGGCATCCTCGAGGAGGTCAACGGCCTGGTCGAGTGGCCCAAGGCGATCGCGTGCAGCTTCGAGAGCGCGTTCCTGACGGTGCCGGCCGAGGCGCTGATCGCGACGATGGAGACCAACCAGAAGTTCTTCCCGGTGCTCGACGCCGACGGCAAGCTCAGCGAGCGCTTCATCGGCGTGGCCAACATCGAATCCCACGACGAGGCGGAAGTCCGCAAAGGCTACGAGCGCGTGATCCGGCCGCGCTTCAGCGACGCGAAGTTCTTCTTCGACGAGGATCTCAAGCAGGGCCTGGCGTCGATGGGCGACGGCCTGAAATCGGTCACGTACCACGCCCGGCTGGGCACGGTCGCCGACAAGGTGTCGCGCGTCGCGATGCTGGCCGAGGCGATCGGCGCGCAACTCGGCCTGGATCCGCAGCTCGCGCGCCGCGCCGCCGAACTGTCCAAGAACGACCTGCAATCGCGCATGGTCAACGAGTTCCCGGAGCTTCAGGGCATCGCCGGGCGCTACTACGCGGCGGCCGCGAACGAGCCCGACGCGCTCGCCGCGGCGATCGACGAGGCCTACATGCCGCGCTTCGCCGGCGACGCGATCGCGCCTTCGAAGCTTGGCCAGGTGCTGGCCATCGCCGAGCGCCTCGACACCCTGGCCGGCGGTTTTGCCGCGGGC
This sequence comes from Lysobacterales bacterium, assembly GCA_038248955.1. Lineage (GTDB taxonomy): Bacteria > Pseudomonadota > Gammaproteobacteria > Xanthomonadales > Xanthomonadaceae > Lysobacter_K. Next base: position 11,018 of record JBBRWW010000048.1, on the reverse strand, counting down.
CTGAAGCCGACCGGCAACAAGGATCCGTTCGCGCTGCGTCGCAGCGCGCTGGGGCTGGCGCGTACGCTGATCGAGGGGGACTTTGAACTCGATCTCCCAGGTCAACTTTTTGAGTCACTTGAGGCACTTCGCCGCCAGAGTGAAGACAGCGCCGCTCAAGCGACGCTGAAGAAGATGCGGTCGTTGAATGACGAGGGAATGGACGTCAAGTCGGCGGAAGTGAAGGGGCTCTTGGTCAATTTCCACTCGAGCGACGGTGCCGTCGAGATTCAGGACTTCATCGTCGACCGCCTGCGTGGCTACTACGCCGACCAGGGCGTGCCGGCGCAGCAGTTCACCGCCGTCGCCGAACTGAAGCCGTCGTCGTTGCGTGACTTCCACCGCCGCCTCAAGGCCATCGGCGAATTTGCCAAGCTTCCCGAGGCCGAGGCACTCGCAGCCGCCAACAAGCGCATCCGAAATATCCTGCGCAAGGTCGATGGCGACATCCCGACCGTGATCGATCCGGCGCTGTTCACCGAACCGGCCGAACGCGACCTCGCCGAGGCCGTCGACGCCGCGATCGCCGATACCGACGATGCGTTGACGCGCCGTGATTATGTCGCGGTGCTCGGCCGCCTCGCCCGTCTGCGGCCGCAGGTGGATGCCTTCTTCGACGGCGTGATGGTCAATGCCGACGACCTGGCGGTGCGCGACAACCGACTGGCCCTGTTGAAGCGGCTGAGCGACCGCCTCGGCAGCGTCGCGGCGATCGAGCAACTGTCGAGCTGAGGCGCCGGCCGCCGGCTTCGCCCCGCAAGCGGGAGGGGAGCCGAGGCCCGCGCACCTGCGAAGCGTCGTTGACGCGTCCCCGGGTATCCTGCCGCGATGGCCTTCCCCCCCCGCACCGTCGCCGCCGCCCTCGTGCTGCTGGTTGCCGCCGGCACCGCGCATGCGGGCACGGTCGGCAGCGTGGAGATCCTCGGTCTCGATGAGCCCATGACCGAGAACGTGCGCCTGGCGCTGTCGCTGGTCGATGCGATCGGCAAGGACGTCAGCGGCCGCCGCCTGGCCTACCTGCTGCGCGAGGCCGAGGCCGAGACGCGCGAGGCACTGCAGCCGTTTGGCTACTACTCGCCCACGATCACGGTCGTGCGCAGCGGCGCCGCTGGCGACGACGGTGCAGATCGCGCCGGCAGCGTGGCGGTCACGGTGACTGTCGCGCGCGGCGAGCCGGTCACCGTGCGCCGCGCCACCGTCGCCATCGAAGGCGAAGGCGGCAGCGACCGCTACCTCAAGGAAGACCTCGGCAAGTTCCGCCCGGAGGTCGGCGACGTGTTCGTCCATCCGGTTTACGAGGCCGGCAAGACCCGCATCACCCGTCGCCTCGCCGAGCGCGGCTACTTCGACGCCGATTTCGCCAGCCGCCGGGTCGAAGTGACCCGCGCCGACCAGGCGGCCGACATCGACCTGGTCTGGACCAGTGGCGACCGCTACGACATGGGCGTGACCACCTTCGAACAGACCCCGCAGCGGATCATCCGCGACGGCATCCTCGAGCGCCTGGTGTACTGGGAAACCGGCAGCTACTACCACCAGGGCAAGCTCGACCGCCTGCGCCAGTCGCTGGCGCGGCTGGACTACTTCGCCAGCATCGACATCGAGCCACGGCCGGAGGACGCCGTCGACGGCCGCGTGCCCGTCACAGTCACCCTCACCCCGGCCAAGCGCAGCATCTACACCGCCGGCGCCAGCTACGGCACCGACAGCGGCGCGGGCGTGCGTCTCGGGGTGGAGCGGCGCTACCTCAACGACCGCGGCCACAAGGCGCTCGCGCAGCTGGACTACGCGCAACGGCGCAAAACGCTCACCCTGCAATACCGCATCCCGGCGTTCGCCTGGCTGGACGGCTGGTACACGATCAGCGCCCAGGCCGCCGACGAGCAGACCAACTACATCGACAACCGCCGCGTCGAACTGGTCGCCAGCCGCAGCGGCGAGATCAACCGCCACTGGACCGCGGTCGCCTCGCTGCACACCTTGCGCGAGCGCTGGGCGTACGCGGCCGAGGATGACGGCGATCCGTTGACTCCGGTGGACTACCACTACGCAACCTTCAGCTATCCGTCGATCCGCGGCGAGTACGTCAACGCCGACAACCGCATCTCGCCGCGCAACGGTTTCGGCGTGAGCGTGCTGTTGCGCGGCGGCGCCGAGGGCGCCGGCTCGGATGCAAGCTTCACCCAGGTCCACGGCAGCGCGCGCTGGTACAAGGGGCTGGGTCCGGACAGCCGTCTGATCACGCGCGGCGAGCTCGGCCGCACGGTCGTCGACGCCACCATCGGGGTGCTGCCGCCGAGCCTGCGCTTCCATGCCGGCGGCGACCGCAGCATCCGCGGCTACGCCTGGCGCGAGGTCGGCCCGCGCATCGGCGTGGCGCCCAACCGCTTCCCGGTTGGCGCGCGCAACGTCGCCACCGGCAGCGTCGAATACGAGCGTTACTTTCGTGGGCCGTGGGGCGCGGCGGTGTTCGTCGACAGCGGCAGCGCCTTCAACGACTCACCCGAGTGGCGCACCGGCGTCGGCATCGGCCTGCGCTGGAAATCGCCGGTCGGCCCACTGCGCCTCGACCTGGCGCGCGGCCTGAACGATCCGGACTCGTCGTTCCAGCTCTACCTCAACATCGGCGCGGACCTGTGAGGCGGCGGGCATGAGCGCATCGACGCCCGACGCGCACGACGCGCACGACGCGCGCATCGCCGAACTTCGGCAGCGCCGGCGAGCGCGCCTGCGTTACCTCGGCATCCGCGCGGCGCTGCTTACCGGCGCGCTGATCCTGGCGGTGGTCGTGTTCGCCTATTGGCTGCTGACCACCGTCGGCGGCCGCCAGCTGTTGCTGGCCCAGATTGCGGCGCGGCTGCCGGCCAACGCCACGCTGACGTGGCGGCAGGCCGAGGGGCCGGCGCGCGGCCCGCTGACGCTGCGCGGCGTGCGCTTCACGTACACGCCGGAATGCCCGCCCGATGATGCCGCCTGCCAGCCCGGCGGACCGGTCGTGTTCACCGCCCAGCGCCTGATGCTGGACTGGGCACTGCGCCCGTTGCTGGGCCGGCGCCTGCGGCTGACGATGCTGCAGGTGGCCGGCGCCACCCTGATGCTGCCACGCAGCGACAAACCGTTCGAGCTGCCGCGGTGGCCGCAGTCGCTGCCGCAGGTCGGGCCACCGCTGGCGCTGCAGGTCGACGACCTGCGCATCGACGGGCTCGCGGTGGTTCGCGCCGGAAAGACCGTGGCCGGGGCCAGGCCGATCGACGAGCCGCTGGTCAACATCCGCACGCTGCGCGGCGGGCTGGATGCCGAGCCGGGCCGGTTGCGCGTCGAGCGCCTGCGCGTCGACAGCGACCGCGGCCGCTTCACCCTGCACGGCGAGTACGCGCCGCGCGACGACTACCGCAGCGACCTGACCGCGACCGCGCTGCTGCCGACGGCGACAGGCCGCACGCCGGCGCGGCTGGGCTTCGTCGCCCGCGGCGACCTCACGCGCATGGACGTGGCGCTCGCCGGCGCGGCGCCCGGGCCCCTGCACGCCCGGTTACTGCTGCGCGGCAAGGACACGCCACGCTGGACGCTGCAGGCCGACGCCGATGCCCTCGACCTCGGCCTGCTGACGGCCGCGGGGCAACCGCCCGCAACCACGCCGCTGGCGCTGGCGCTGACGGCCGACGGCGTGGGCGGCGACGCGAAGTTGCGCGGGACGATGCACCAGGGCGATCTCGCCATCACGATACTGCCGTCGAAGCTGCGCGTCGCCGACCAGGTCCTCGACGTGCAGCCCCTCGCGCTGCAGCTGCTCGATGGCAAAGCGACGCTGCGCGGCCGCGCGGATTTCAACCACCCGGGAAACGCCGCGTTCCGGCTTGCCGTAAACGCACGTGGGCTGCGTTGGGGCGGCAGCGCCAGGACGCCCACGCAGGCGGCGACCCCGTCGATTGGCGCCAACGCCGACTTCGGGATCGCCGGCACGCTCAAGGCCTGGGCGGCGATCGGCGCGGCCACGCTCACGCGCGATGGCGAGGCCGCGGACCTGCGCTTCGACGGTCGCGGCAACGACGAGCGCATGACCCTGCGCACGTTCCGGGCGACGATGCCCACCGGCACGCTCGACGCCACCGGCGAGGTCGCATGGTCGCCAACGTTGCAGTGGAACCTCGACGCGACCCTGGCCGGCTTCGATCCCGGCTACTTCGCCGCCGGCTGGGACGGCGCGGTCAACGGCAAGCTGACGACGACCGGCAGCGCGCGGCCCGCCGCCGGCGCAGGATCCGATGGCGGCGGTTTCGATGCCGACCTGGCCGTCACCGACCTGGGCGGGCGCCTGCGCGGACGCCCGCTTGGCGGTCGTGGCCGTTTTTCGCTGCACGGCGACGCCTACAGCGGCGACGTCGCACTGACGCTGGGCGGCAGCCGCATCGAGGCGAAGGGCACGGTCGCCGACACCCTCGATATCGATGCCCGGTTCACGCCGCTGCAACTGGCCGACCTGCTGCCCGACGCGACCGGTACGCTGCGCGGCACGCTGCGCCTGACCGGCGCGCGCAACGCCCCGAGCGTCGATGCCGATCTCACCGGCGCCGGCCTGGCCTACGGCGACTACCGCGCCGCGTCTCTCAGTGCCAAGGGCCGGCTGCCGTGGCGCGCCGGCAGTGGCGCAATCGCGGTGCGCGCGAGCGGGCTGCAGGCCGGCGTCGCCCTGGACACGCTCGCGATCGATGCGCGCGGCGCGGTCGAGGCGCTGCAGGTCGATGCCACCGCAACTGGCGCCATCGGCACGCTGGCGTTGAGCGGTAATGCCGGCAAGCGCGGCGCGACGTGGCAGGGCGCGCTGGCGTCGCTGCAGCTCGCGCCGGCACGCGGCGCAGCCTGGCGGTTGCAACGGCCGGCGCCGTTCCGCTGGACCTCCTCCTCGGGGGCCGCCGCGACGGGCACGCTGTCAAACGCCTGCCTGGCCTCCAGCGCCGGCGGCTCGCTGTGCGCCAGCGCCGACTGGCCGCGCCGCGGAATCGAACTCACCGGTACCGGCCTGCCGCTCGCGCTGCTGCTGCCCTACCTGCCGAAGCGCGAGGATCAGCGACCGTGGCTGCTGCGCGGCGAGGTCGCACTCGATGCCCAGTTGCGCCCGGACGGAACTGGTTCTTCGGGGGCGGGCTGGCGCGGCCAGGCCACGCTGACCTCGGCCAGCGGCGGGCTGAGGACCAGCGAGAGGGCGCGCCGCGAGCTGATCCGCTATGGCGCGCTGACGCTGCGTGCGACGTTTGATCGACAGCGCATCGACGCCGAACTGGGCGCGACGCTGAATGACGACGGCCGCATCGACGCCCGCATCGCCACCGGCTGGGACGCCTATTCGCCGCTGTCGGGCGAGATCGCCGCCAACACCGATGAGATCACCTGGATGGAGTTGTTCTCGCCCGACATCGTCGAGCCGCAGGGCAAGCTCGAGGGCCGCATCCGGCTGTCCGGCACCCGCGCCCAGCCGCTGCTCGGTGGCCAGGCGCGGCTGTCGCAGTTCACCACCGAGCTGCCGGCGCTGGCGATCACGCTGCGCGACGGCGACCTGCGCCTGGACGCCCAGCCCGACGGCAGCGCGCGCATCGCCGGCAGCGTGCGCTCGGGCGAGGGCACGCTCAATGTCAGCGGTACGCTCGGCTGGCAGGGCAGCGACACGCCGCTGGTGCTCAACCTTCGCGGCAGCAACATATTGCTGTCGGATACGCGCGACCTGCGCGCGGTCGTCGATCCCGACGTCGTGGTGCGCTACAGCGCCGGCCAGCCGTTGTCGGTCACCGGCACGGTCACCGTGCCGACCGCACTGATCGACCTGGAGCGCCTCGACCAGGGCGTCTCGATCTCGCCCGACGTGGTGGTGCTCGATCCGGTCGATCCCAACGCGACCGCTGCCACGCCGCTCGACATGGATCTCACGATCGCCCTGGGCGACGCGGTGCGTCTGCGCGGCTTCGGCCTCGACGGCGGCCTGGGCGGGCGGCTGCGCGTGCGCGCGCGGCCGGGCCGCGAGATGACCGCCAACGGCAGCCTGGACGTCGACGGCCGCTACACCGCCTACGGCCAGAAACTCGACATCACCCGTGGCCGATTGACGTGGTCGAATGGACCGATCGGCGATCCGCTCCTGGACATCCGCGCCGAACGCGAGGTCGGCGACGTCACCGCCGGCGTCGCCGTCACCGGGCGCGCGTCGTCGCCACAGGCGGCCGTGTGGTCGAACCCGGCCAGCTCGCAGTCCGAGGCGCTGGCCTACCTCGCCCTCGGCCGGCCGCTGTCGAGCGCCAGTGGCGACGAGCGTGGCCAGGTCACGGCCGCCAGCGCGGCGCTGTCGGCCGGCGGCAGCCTGCTGGCCTCGCAACTGGGCGCGCGCCTGGGACTGGACGAGGCCGGGGTGATGGAAAGCCGCGCGCTGGGCGGCAGCGTGATCGGCGTCGGCCGCTACCTGTCGCCGCGGCTGTATGTCGGCTACGGCGTGTCGCTGCTGGGTACCGGCCAGGTGCTGACGCTGAAGTACCTGCTGCGCAAGGGCTTCGATATCGAGATCGAATCAAGCACGGCCGAGAACCGCGCGTCGATCAACTACCGCAAGGAACGCTAGCGGCGCGACGGCCGCAAGCGCGGCCCGGCTCCACCGCGCGTTTCAGCCCTTGGAAGGTTCCGGCGGTTTGGCCGGGGTGTCCTGACCGCGGTCACGTACCACCGCGAGCTGGAGGCGGTTTCCACCGCTGCGCTTGGCCTGGTACATCGCCTCGTCCGCGCGTTGCAGCAGCTGGTTGTCGGCGTCGCCATGCTCGGGGAACAGCGCGACACCAATGCTGGGGTGGACGTGCATGTCGTGCCCGGAAAGATCGAATGGCAGATTGAGCGCTACCCGGATTTTTTCCGCCACCGTCCACGCCCGCTCGGGCGAGGGGATGCACTCGAGCAGCACCACGAACTCGTCGCCTCCGATGCGCGCGACCGTATCGGATTCGCGCAGGCATCGGCGGATTCGCTGGGCCGCCAACTGCAGCAACAGATCGCCCGCGGCGTGGCCGTGGGTGTCGTTCACGCACTTGAAGTTGTCCAGGTCCAGGTACAGCAGGGCCAATCGCCCCCGCTCCCTTCGCGCCCGGGCCAGCGCGACCTCCAGCCGGTCGTGCAGCAGTTCGCGGTTGGGCAACTGGGTGAGCTGGTCGTACAGGGCGATGTTCTGCAGGCGCAGATGCGTCTGCTTGCGTTCGATGGCCGCGGCGACCTGGGTCGACACGAACTGCAGCAGTTCGGTGTGGGTTTCGGTGCAGCGCGCGCCGCCCGAATAGCTCCGCACCACCAGCGCGCCGATCGTGCCCTTGTGCGACTTGAGCGGGATGCCCAGCCAATACGATGGCAGCCTGCCTTCGGCCACCCCGGGGTACTCACGAAGCGCGGGCATGCTGTCGGGCGTCAGCAGCAGCGTCTGTCCGCTACGGATGACCTGCCCGGCGGGCGTGCCCGAGTCCAGCGGTTGCGGCGGCGGCGACGGCGCATGCTCATCGACGTGGTACGGAACGCTCACCTCATCGCTCGCCTGGTCGTAGAGCGCGACCGAGAAATTGCTGGCCGGCAGCAGATCGCCAATGATCCGGTGGATGCGTTCGAACAGCGCGAGCAGGTCCCCGGCGGCGTGGGCGGCTTCGGAAATGGCGAACAGCGCCGCCTGCGTGGCTTCGGCGCGCTTGCGCTCGGTGATGTCGCGGGCCACCGCGATCCTGACCTGGTCGGCTTCCGACCAGCGGGCCGTCCACATCACATGGACGACCTGTCCGTCCTTGCGCACATAGCGGTTCTCGAAATGGGTCTGCAGATGGCCGGACATGATCCGACTGGCCGCCTGCAGGGTTTTTTCGCGGTCGTCCGCAAACACCATCTCGAGCATGGCCTTGCCGATCATTTCCTCCGGCGTGTAGCCGAAGATGCGCTCGCATCCCGCGCTGGCGAACACGAAACGCCCCGCCACGTCGACCACGCACACGGCATCCACCAGCAGGTCAAGAACCTTGGCCAAGGGCGGGGGGGCAGTGGGTCGCGCGTCGGGCATCGGCAGTCTTGGTGCAAGCTTCATTCGATGGTTTTGTCGATTCCGGAACAGGGTGGATCACAACGCGAACCGGCCGCTACGGCGCAGACGCCGCCGCAGGCACTGGCGGTCACTGGGCTCGGAACAAGGCCCCGCGAAGGCGCGGTCTGCCGTCGACCACCTCGGTCCAGACCGTGTAGGCAGCGTCGGTTCCGAGCGCGAGTTGCGGAAACCCGGTCGCGCGGCCGCGGCCCGCGATCCTGGCGACCTCGATTCGCTGCGACCGCGCAGGGACACCCTGTAGGTCCAGCAAGTAGCGTGCCAGATGCAGCGACTGCGCTCCGGCCTCCTCGCGCACCCACAGCACCCACGCCCCGTGAGCATCCAGCGCGACGTCGACGCGGCCTTGCAGCGCCGTTCCCGCGTCGACCGTGACTGGCGCGGCGAATGTGTCGCCGGCATCGGCGCTGCGCACCAGACGGAGCATGGGCTGGTCGCCCGGCGCGGTGTACCAGGCGACCACGGCGGCCTCCCCGCGCGCGGCGACCGAGGGCCCGTTGACCGGGCACGCCGGCATCGTCCAGCGATCGGCGTGTACCGGCCTGGGCACCGACCAGCCCGTGGCGCCCCCACGCGTCACCGCGATATCGCGGATCTCATCGGCGTCGCGGTCGCGGTACACGAGCAGCTGACCGCGCGAGGTCAGCGCGACATCGGTCTGGCAGCAGTCGCAGGTCATCGCGTCGATCTGCGTGTCGCCGCTGCGCCGCAGGTTCGCATCGAAACGCGCCGCGCGCAGCGTCATCGCGCCGCCAGGCATGTCCCTGCCGTGGTCGGCGTGGCCGCCACCCGCGCTGTTGCGACCGTCCAGCCACGCCACCCCGACCGCGTCGGGCGTCGCCGGCCACAGCGACACGAAACCGTGCTCGACCGGCTTGCCGTCGTCGTTCACCAGCACCGGCTTCGACCAGGTCGCGCCGTCATCGCCCGAGCGCACCAGCGCGATGTCGTAGGCATACGTCGCGGCTGCCGACTTCCGTAACCAATGTGCCCACAGCGCGCCATCGGCGGTCCTGGCCAGGTGCGGCGTGTCGGCCCAGTTGACGAACCAGTCGTTACCGGTGGCGATGGTGCGCGGGGTCGACCATCCCGTTGCCCCGGCGTGGGCCGGCGGATGCGCGCTCGCGGCAGCGCCGACGTCGGGGGTGAAGGCCGCGAAGCGCAGCGCATGACCCTCGCCCTGCGGCTCGATCCACGACAACAGCAGGCGGCCGTCATCGGCGGCGACCAGGTCCGGTTGCGAGGCGGCTGCGGTGATCGGCAGCGGCCAATCATGGCGGGCGTAAGGCAGGGACGCCACGCCCGGAACGCCCGCGCTCGCGGCGGCCGAACCGGGAGCGCGCTGGCACGCGGGCAACAGGAGCATGAGGACGGCGACGGCAGCGGTCGCGTGGGTTTTCATGCCCCCACCCTACTCCCCGGGGCGGCCGGCAGGACGCGGCGTGGCCTGCGGGAGCCGGCGCACCGGACGATCGCCGCCGCGCCGCGCCTTTGGACGGCGCGTGGTCAGGCGACGCGGCTGCGCCGCAACCGGCTCAGGTGCACCAGCAGCAGTGAGATCGCCGCCGGGGTCATGCCGCGCCGCGACATGACCTGTTTGCGACACCATCCCAACGCGCCGCCGCGCGCCATGAAACACGCTTGCTCGTCATACGACACGGCTGCGACCGACACGAGTCAAGTGCACCAAGAGTAGCGAAATCGCCGCGGGCGTCATGCCGGGGATGCGCTGCGCCTGGCCGACGGTTTCCGGACGCACCCGGGCCAGCTTCTGCGCGACCTCGCCGGTCAGGCCGCGCACGCTGGCGAAGTCGAAGTCGGCCGGGATCGCGTCGCTCTCGCTGCGCTGCTGGCGCGCGATTTCCTCGTTCTGGCGCTGCAGGTAGCCCGAGTAACGCATGCCGATCTCGATCTGTTCGGAGACCTCGGGCGCCGCCACGCCCGGCGCCAGCAGTGGCACCCGCATCAGGCTGGCGTAGTCGATTTCGGGTCGCTTGAGCAGGTCCAGGACCGGCGTCTCGCGGCTGAGCTCGACCCCCAGCGTTTCGGCGACCTGGCGGCCGATCGCGTTGTTGGGCGCCGCCCACAGCGCTGACAGTCGCGCGGTCTCGCGCTCGATCTGTTCGCGCTTGCTGGCAAACCCGGCCCAGCGGGTCTCGTCGACAAGGCCGAGCTCGCGGCCGATCGGCGTGAGGCGCAGGTCGGCGTTGTCCTCGCGCAGCTGCAGCCGGTACTCGGCCCGGCTGGTGAACATCCGGTACGGCTCGGTGGTGCCGTGGGTGACGAGGTCGTCCACGAGCACACCGAGGTAGGCCTGGTCGCGGCGCGGGCTCCAGCCGGCCTCGCCGCGGCTGAAGCGCGCGGCGTTGACGCCGGCCAGCAGGCCCTGCGCGGCGGCCTCCTCGTAGCCGGTGGTGCCGTTGATCTGGCCGGCGAAGTACAGCCCGGCGACCGCCTTGGTCTCGAGCGTGGCCTTGAGTCCGCGCGGGTCGAAGTAGTCGTACTCGATCGCGTAGCCGGCGCGGGTGATGTGGGCCTGCTCGAAGCCGCGAATGGACCGGACCAATGCGAGCTGCACGTCGAACGGCAGCGAGGTCGAGATGCCATTGGGGTAGATTTCGGTGACGTCGAGTCCCTCGGGCTCGACGAATACCTGGTGGCTGGCCTTGTCGGCGTAACGCACCACCTTGTCCTCGATCGACGGGCAGTAGCGCGGGCCGACGCCCTCGATCTGGCCGGTGTACAGCGGCGAGCGGTCGAGCGCGGCGCGGATGATCTCGTGGGTGCGCCCGGACGTGTGGGTGATCCAGCACGACACCTGGCGCGGGTGGTCGGAATGGCGGCCGGTGAACGACATCAGCGGGCGCGGATCGTC
>JBBRWW010000047.1:0-21112 GCA_038248955.1 Lysobacterales bacterium | reverse complement strand
GCGAAACGTCGTCGGAAGACAACGTGCTGCTGGGCGATGAGGACGAGGTAATCGAAGCCGGTGAGACCGCGATGCATATCCCGCATCGCTCCCAGCCCGAGTTCGATTTCGACGATGAGCAGCCCGCTGCGGCCCGTGAGCCGGCCATCCGCGAGCCCCGGCGTGCCGCCAACACGCCGCCCAAGTCCGCGCCGCGGCCCATGGGCGAAACGTCGCCGACGGCAGTGGCCGCGCTGGACGAGGTTGTCGTCCGCCGGCCCGCGTTCGAGCCGCGTCCGCCGATGCCCGATGTCGACGAAGAAAGCCCGCAGCCCGAATCGTCCCAGGCGATCCAGGCTCAAGGCATGCACACGCCCGCCGACGATGCCGCATCGGCCATCGCGTCAGGAATGGCGCAGAGTGAAACACCGGTCGAACGGTCTGCGTCCGAGCCGGTTGCCGTGGTGGAAGACACGCTCGTCGAAGTGGAAACCGTACCTGGCCCGGTGGTGGTTGACGATGTGACGATCAACGCCACGCCGGTCGAGCCTGCACCGGCGCTGGTGGTTGAGATCGCGCCGCTCGAATCCGGCCTTGAAACCGAGACCGCGACCGCGACCGCAACGATCGAACCGGTTGAAGCTATAACGGTCCCAGTGCCGGCCGATGCCATCGACGTGGTGGTGCCTCATACCGCCAACCTGTTCGACCCGGTGCCGCAAAACCCGGAGCCGGAGTCCACCCCGCCAAGCGGCGAAGAGGACAAGGACGAAAACGGGGATCGCCGCGCCTGAGGGCGCGTCACTCCGCCTGAACACGACAATGGCCGCGCTGACTGCGCGGCCATTGTCGTTTCAGCTCCAGCGATTGGGCTATGTGGTCCAGCCTATGTGGCAAGCGCAGGATCGGCCAGCCCGTACTGGCTGACCAACCGCGCCAGCGCGATGCTGTCGACGATGCCAAGTTTCTCGAACAACCGCGACTTGTGCGTGTTGACGGTTTTGGCGCTCAGGCTCAGGCGCCTTGCGATGTCCTCCTGGCGCAGACCCTGGACCAGAAGCAACGCGACCTCGACCTGGCGGGACGACAATTCATCGAATGGGGTCTCGCCGCCGTCGATGCCGGACAACGCGAGGTTCTGCGCGATGGCGCTGGACAGGTAGCGCCTGCCACGGGCGACCTCGCGCACCGCACGCACCAATTCGCTCGCGTCGCCACCCTTGCCGACATACCCCGAGGCACCGGCCTCGAGCAGGCGCCTGGGCAATGGCCCGTCTTCAAGCACTGACACGATGATGACGCGGGTATCGTGGCGACCCTTGACGATGCGCTCCGTCACTTCCAGGCCGCTGACCCCGGGCAGGTGCAGGTCGCACAGCACGATGTCCGGCGTGAGCCTGCGGATCAGCGGCAACGCTGCCTCCCCGCTGTCGGCGTCGCCAACCACTTCGATGTCGGTCTGGGCCGACAGGATCATGCGCATCCCGGTACGCACGAGCGCGTGGTCGTCAACGATAAAAACGCGAATGGTCATTCCCTTTCCCCTTTCGTGAAACTCCGTGAAGGCCGAGGCTACGCCGCGAAAATCCCGACTGCAACCAGCGCCGAACGAAGCTTTTTCGACTGGAGTGACGGGATCCTGCGGCGCGGCATCGACGGACGGCCCGGCCATCGACACGGTCAGAGTCGGCATGCGGAGGTGTCGGCACCATCAGCCAACTGCCTTCCGCAGCGTAGGAATTCACCCCGGACGAGGCAGATTTTGCCCGGCTACCGGTCACTACCCTGCCCGTCACCGCGGAATAGCTGTCGAGATGAGCAGGTACACGTCGGGGGTTGCACGATGAAGACAACCACCTGCATCGATCGCGTCAACGATCGGCGCGACGGCCACGAGTGGGAAGGCGCGCACGCGACGGCCCTACCGGTCCCACCGCGCGACTACCTGCAGCCTTCCATAGTCGCCAATGAAAAAGCCCGCGGATTGGCGGGCCCTTCATGCAATTCTGGCGGAGAGACAGGGATTCGAACCCTGGGAAGGTTTGACCCTTCGGCGGTTTTCAAGACCGCTGCCTTAAACCACTCGGCCATCTCTCCGGAATACTGTCGCCGCTGGCGGCGCGCGCATTCTCGCACGCCACGGCGCCGGCGGGGCTAGCGGCGGATCGCCTTGGCCTCGTCGCCGGGGCACGGCTTGCCGGGGATCTCCGAGCAGTGCAGGTGCCCGACCTCGACCAGCGCCGGGGCCTTTTCGGCGAGGAAATCGATGAACACGCGCACCGCCGGCAACATCCCCCGGCGCGAGGCGAACACGGCATGGAAGATGCCTTGCGGCAGCCGCCACTGCGGCAACACCACCTGCAATTCGCCGCCGCGCACCTCCTCGGAGCACACTGTCTCGGGCAGCAAGGTGATGCCGATGCCCTGTTGCGCGAGCGCCATCATCATGGGGAAGTCGAAGCCCATCACCCTGGGCTTGATGTCGATGCGGCGCACCTCGCCGTTGGGACCATGCAGCTCCCAGCGCTGGCGCGCGTCGTCCTCGCTGGCGCTGAGGGTGACGTGTTCGACCAGTTCCTCCGGCGTGCGCGGCACCCCCATCCGCTTGAGGTAGGCCGGGCTGGCGACCAGCAGTTGTTCGACCTCGCCAAAGCTGCGCATCACCAGGCTGCCGTCGTCGTCGAGGCTGGAGCGCACGCGCAACGCGACGTCGATGCCCTCGTTGATCACGTCGACGCGGCGGTTGCCTACCTGCAGGTGCACGCGAACCTGCGGGTATCTCGCCAGGAACTCGGGCAGCAGCTTGGGCATGTAGCGCTGTGCCAGCTCCACCGGCACGCTGACGCGAACCACGCCGCGCGGTTCGGCGCTGAGGCGGTCGACCACCTCGTGCGCCGCCTGGGCCTCGGCCAGCATCGATTGGGCATGGCGATAGACGCTGCTGCCGACATCGGTGACCGCGAACCGCCGCGTCGATCGCTGCAGCAGGCGCACGCCCATGTCGGTTTCGAGTTGGCTGATGCGACGGCTCAGGCGCGACTTGGGGATGCCCAAGGCGCGCTCGGCGGCGGCGAAGCCCGAATGGTCGACCACCATCGCGAAGTAATACAGGTCATTGAGGTCGTGCATGTCGATAATTCCATCAGCGGAACATTGAAAGGTATTCAAGCACCTTTATCCCACTGTGGCAACAACCTAGATTGACCTCCGACGCGGCGCTGCCGCCTTCGCGCTACGGGGCTTTCCATGAAGCTGCTGCATCTCGACTCCAGTGCACTGGGTACGCAATCGATCACCCGCGAACTCAGCGCGGCGATCGTCTCACGCTGGCAGGAAGCGATTCGGGGACTGACCATCGAATACCGTGACCTCGACGCGAATCCCCTGCCCCACCTGGGCCACCGCTCGCTGGCGAAGGCCGACCCCGCCGAGGTGGCGGATGCCGAGCAGGTGCTGGCGCAGTTCCTCGCCGCGGACGTGGTGGTGATCGGCGCACCGATGTACAACTTCACGATCGCTTCGACGCTGAAGGCCTGGATCGACCGGGTCACTATCGCCGGCAAGACCTTCCACTACACCGACGCCGGCCCGGCGGGCCTGGCCGGCGGCAAGCGCGTCATCGTCGCCACGGGCAGCGGAGGCGTCCATGCCAGCACCGAAAGCGATTTCGTGGCGCCGTACCTGAGGATGGTGTTCGGCTTCATGGGCATCAGCGACGTCGAGTTCGTGCGCGCCGAAGGCGTGGCGTACTCGCCGCAGCACCGGGCCGATGCGATCGCCCGCGCGTTGGTCTCCATCGGCGAACCGTTGCTCGAGGCCGCCTGAGCCACCGGGGGCGACGCCCGCGCCTACGTCGAATCTTCTCGCCGCATGCGCGACGGGCCTGCAATGCAGGCCCGTCTTCGTTCTGGCGCGCGTGGGGAACGATCAGTCGATCCGCTGCGTACCGCCCATGTAAGGACGCAACACCTCGGGCACGGTGATCGAGCCATCGTGGTTCTGGTAGTTCTCCATCACCGCGATCAGCGCGCGGCCGACCGCGACCCCGGAGCCATTGAGCGTATGCACCAGTTCCGGCTTTCCGGTGGCCGGGTTGCGCCAGCGCGCCTGCATCCGCCGCGCCTGGAACGTGTCGCAATTGGACACCGAGGAAATCTCGCGATAGCTGTCCTGCGACGGCAGCCAGACTTCCAGGTCGAACGTCTTGCTCGCGGCGAAACCCATGTCGCCGGTGCACAGCAGCATGCGACGGTAAGGCAGCCCCAGTTTCTCGAGAACGACCTCGGCACAGCGTGTCATGCGCTCATGCTCGTCGTCGCTTTCGTCGGGGCGGGCGATGCACACCAGCTCGATCTTCTCGAACTGGTGCTGGCGGATCATGCCGCGGGTATCGCGGCCATGGCTGCCGGCCTCGGCGCGGAAACACACCGAATGCGCGGTCATGCGCAGCGGCAGCAACGCGTCGTCGACGATCTCGTCGCGGACCAGGTTGGTCAGCGGTACTTCGGAAGTCGGGATCAGGTAGCGCTTGGTTTCGCCGACCTCGGTGTTGAACAGGTCGTCCTCGAACTTCGGTAACTGGCTCGTGCCGCGCATGCTTTCGGCATTGACGATAAGCGGCACGTTGGTCTCTTCGTAGCCGTGTTCTCTGGTGTGCAGGTCGAGCATGAACTGCGCGAGCGCCCGATGCAGCCGCGCCAACTGGCCACGCAGCACGGTGAAGCGCGCGCCGGACAACTTCGCGCCGGCGTCGCCGTCGAGCCAGCCATGGCGTGCGCCGAGCTCGACGTGGTCCTTGATCGCGAACTCGAATCCGCGTGGCGTGCCCCAGCGGTGCTGCTCGACGTTGCCGGCTTCGTCGCTGCCGGCGGGGACCGATTCGTGCGGCAGGTTCGGGATGCCCAGCGCGATTGCTTCGATCTCTGCCTGGATCGCCTGCAGTCGCGCCTCACTGCCCTTCAATTCGTCGCCGAGCCCCGTGACCTCGGACATCAGCGCCGCGACGTCGCCGCCCTGTGCCTTCGTCTGACCGATGACCTTGGAGCGCGCGTTGCGGAGCGCCTGGAGTTCCTGCGTGCGCACCTGGATCTGCTTGCGCTCGATCTCCAGCGACTCCAGCGCAGCGGCATCGAGGTCGAACCCGCGCGTGTCACGCAGGCGTGCAGCGAGGTCGGCGGGCTGCTGGCGCAGCAGGTTGGGGTCAAGCATGGGGGCGGGCCGGAGGCGGATCTGGGTCGGCGATTATCGCGTGGAACGGCGGCGGCGCGCAGGATTGCCGAACACTTAACGCGAAACGCGGCACCATGGGCCACTGTCATCATCGTGATGCTCCCGCATGCCGAGTCCCGGAACCGCCTCCCCTCCACCCGCGCAGCCGCGCCGGCCCTCCTATATGGCGGACTGGATGCCTTCGCGTCGCGCATTGCTTTGGATCCTGCTCGCGTTCGTCGCCGGTCTTGTTGTATTCGCGCTGGTGTTGTCGCGCAGCGACGACGGCTTCTACCGCGCCGGGCCGACCGCGCCCGCCGCCGACGGACCCGATTACGCACCATTGCCGGCGCCATCGCCCGCAGGCGAACACGACGCCAGCGGCATGTCGCGCGCTCCCGCAGAGGAACGCAGTGACGGCGAGAGACCCCAGCTGGTGGAGGCTCCCCGCCCGCCGCCAACGCCGGTGGCAGCACCTGTCCGACCAGCCACTGCGACCGCGGCATCGGTCACGAGTCCGGAGCCGATCGCGGGCAGCACGCCCGCCCCGCGCTACCCGTCGCAGGCCCTGCGTCGCGGCGAACGCGGAACCGTGGTCGTGCGCGCCGATATCGGCCCCGATGGGGTGCCGACGTCGGTCAGCATCGTCAGCGGCAGCGGATCGCGCCTGCTCGACCGCGCCGCCGTGGACGGCGTGAAACGCTGGCGGTTCCGTCCCGCCCAGGCCAACGGGCAACCGACCGTGGGTACCGTGACCGTGCCGATCGAGTTCAATCCGGGCTGAGTCGTGCGCAGTCCCGTTCGAATGACTGATTCACCCGTATCGCCGGTTGCGCCGCCGGCGTCATCACCACCTGCCCGTATCGATCGCCGCGGTGTCAGTCCGGCGACAGCGCGCGCACGCTCATCCCGGCTGCGGTCGCCAGCGCCAAGAACCCGGGGAACGACGTCGCCACGTTGGCAACGTCACCGATGCGCACGTCGCCGCCGGCCATCTGTGCGGCGATCGCCAGGCTCATCGCGATGCGGTGGTCACCATGGCTGTCCAGCACGCCAGTCGCTCTGCCGCCCTGCAGTCGCCCGCCTTCGATGACCGCGCCGTCGGGGGTCTCCTCAACGGGGATACCGAGCGCACGCAAGCCCGTCGCCATCGTCGCCAGACGATCGGATTCCTTGACCCGCAACTCGCCGGCACCCCGGATCACCGTGCGCCCGGACGCGCATGCAGCCGCCACGAACAGCGCCGGGAACTCGTCGATCATGTCGGCAACGGCCGCCTCCGGCACCTCGACGCCGCGTAGCCGAGCATGGCGGACGCGAAGGTCGGCGACTGGTTCGCCGCCCTGACCACCGCCCTGTCCGCGCGGGTCGCTGATCTCGATGTCGGCGCCCATCGCGCGCAATACCTGCAGCAGGCCCGTGCGCCTCGGGTTCATGCCGACCGCCTCGATGCGCAGGTCCGAACCGGGCACGACCGTAGCCGCGACGAGGAAGAACGCCGCCGACGAGAAATCGGCCGGCACCTCGACATCGGTCGCGCGCAGGGCATGGCCGCCGCCAAGCCGCGCCTCGCCCGGGGCGAACGTGATCGGCCAGCCGAACGCTTCCAGCATGCGTTCGGTGTAGTCGCGCGTCGGGCGGGGTTCGCACACGACGGTTTCCCCCTGCGCATACAGGCCGGCGAACAGCAGCGCCGACTTGACCTGGGCGCTCGCCACGGGCAGGACGTATTCGACGCCATGAAGGCGGCTTGCGCCGTGGATGCGCAGCGGCGGAACACCGCCGGTCCCGGCGTCGATGCGCGCGCCCATGAGGGCCAGTGGCTCGATCACCCGACCCATCGGCCGCAGCGACAGCGACGCATCGCCGACCAGCAGGCTGTCGAAGTCCTGCCCGGCCAGCACGCCGGCGAGCAGGCGCATGCCGGTGCCGGCGTTGCCACAGTCCAGCGCCGAAGTACTCCCGCACAGGCCGTGCAGTCCCACGCCATGGATGATGCGCTCGCTGGCGCTGGGGGTCTCGATGCGCACGCCGAGCTGCTCGAACACCCGCGCGGTCGCGCGCGTGTCCTCGCCTTCCAGGAAGCCAGCGACGCGGGTGACACCTTCCGCAAGCGCACCCAGCATCACCGCCCGGTGCGATATCGACTTGTCGCCCGGCACCCGCAACGTTCCCCGCAGCGGCGCGCCCGGGCCGGCGAGCCAGGATTCGACCGCCTTGGCGGCAACCGCTTGGCCACTCATGCCAGCACCGCGTCGATCGCCGACAGCAGCGCGCGATTCTCGTCAGCCGTGCCGACGGTGATGCGCAGGAAATCCGCCAGCCCGTAGCCGGCCATCGGCCGCAGCACCACGCCGCGCGCGACCAGCATCGCCTCGATGGCGGCGGTCCGGGCCCCGAACTCGACGAGCACGAAATTGGTCTGCGATGGCAGCACGTCCAGCCCGCGCGCCCGCAACCCATCACAAAGTGCCGTGCGCTGTTCGGCATTTTTGGCAAGTACCCACCCCAGGTGCGCCTCGTCTCCGAGCGCCGCCTCGGCCGCGGCAAGGGCCGGTCCATTGACGTTGAAGCTTTCGCGCACGCGCTCCATCACCGCCACCAGGCCCGGGTTGGCAAGCAGGTATCCGACACGCAGGCCCGCCAGCCCGTAGGCCTTGCTGAAGGTACGGGTCACGACCAGGTTCGGGTACGCCGCCAGCAGCGCGATGGCGCTGCGGAAATCGTCGGCATCGGCCATTTCGGCGTAGGCCTCGTCGACCACCACGATCACCTTGTCCGGTACCCGTGCCATGAAAGCCGCGAACGCGTCATGGCCGAACCACGTGCCGGTCGGGTTGTTGGGATTGGCGAGGTAGACCAGGCGCGTGGCGGCCGATATCGCCGCGGCGATCGCGGCGAGATCGTGGCCGAGCGGCATCGGCGCCGCGCGCGGCAGCGCTTCGGCAACGCGCAGGTTCGAACCCGCGGCCTGTGCCGCCAGGGCGAACACCGCGAAGCCGTAGCGCGAAAACACCACGTCGTCGTCGGGGCCGGCAAACACCTGCGCCAGCTGCATCAGCAACTCGTGCGAACCATTGCCCAGGCCCACCTGTCCGACATCCACGCCGTGCCGGGCCGCCAATGCGCGCTTGAGGTCGGCGCCGAGCGGGTCCGGGTAGCGGTGCAACGCCGGCAACTGGTCCACGATCGCCGCGCGCGCCGCCGGCGACGGTCCGTAGGGATTCTCGTTGGAACCCAGTTCCAGCAGCGGCGCGGCAC
The DNA here is from genome assembly GCA_038248955.1 of Lysobacterales bacterium. Classification (GTDB taxonomy): domain Bacteria; phylum Pseudomonadota; class Gammaproteobacteria; order Xanthomonadales; family Xanthomonadaceae; genus Lysobacter_K. The sequence continues at coordinate 12,664 of JBBRWW010000047.1, read as the reverse complement.
CCGCCGCAGCGGCGGCGCGACGACGCAACGCCACCAGGTCGTGGCCGGGATCGTACGCGCGCAGCCCGCGCACGCCTGGCTGCGCAAGCGCCGAAAACCAGGCCTGGTCGAAGTCGGGCGCGCCGTCGCGCGACGCGGACGCGGTCACGCGATCGCCACCGGGTAGGAGCCCAGCACCTTCACTTCGTGGGCCACGTTGGCGAGCTCCGCCATCGCCCCACGCATCGCGGCATCCTCGACGTGGCCTTCGATGTCGACGAAGAATGCGTACTGCCAACGGCCAGTGTGCCCGGGCCGCGACTCGATCCGGTTCATGCTCAGGCCATGCCGGGCGAACGGCGACAGCACCTCGTACAACGCGCCGGGCTGGTCGCGGATGAAGATCAGCAGCGAGGTGCGATCGGTGCCCGACGGCGGGAACAGTTCGCGGCCCAGCACCAGGAAGCGCGTGGTGTTGTCGGGGTGGTCCTCGATCGGGCCGGCGACGCTCTTGAGCCCGTAGACGCTGCCGGCGCTCGCCCCGGCGATCGCCGCGGCGTCATCGGCGTTGCGCGCACGCCTCGCGGCCTCGGCATTGCTGGACACCGGGATCGTCTCGGCGTTGGGCAGGTATTGCCGCAACCAGGCCTTGCACTGCGCGAAGGACTGCGGGTGCGAATAGACGCGCTCGATATCCTCGATGCGACCGCCCCGCGACAACAGGTGCTGGTGGATGCGCAGCTCGACCTCGCCGCAGATCCTCGCCTTGGAGGTCAGGAACATGTCCAAGGTCGACTGGATCGTGCCCTGGGTCGAATTCTCGACCGGCACCACGCCGAAGTCGGCGTGCCCGGCCTCGACCTCCTGGAACACCTCCTCGATGCTCGCCAGCGGCAGGCCGTGGATCGAGTGGCCGAAATGCTTGAACACCGCCTGCTGCGAATGCGTGCCCTCGGGGCCGAGGAAACCGATCTTCAGCGGTTCCTGCTGCGCCAGGCACGCGGACATGATTTCGCGGAACACCCGCACCAGCACCTCGTCGCTGAGCGGGCCGTCATTGCGGTCGACGACGCGGCGCAGCACCTGCGCTTCGCGCTCGGGCCGGTAATAGTCGATCGCCGCGGCGAGCTTGCCCTTCGCGCGGCCGACCTGCCCGGCGAACCGGGCGCGCTCGGCAATCAATTCCTGGATGTGGCGATCGACACCGTCGATGCGCTCGCGAAGCTGCGGCAGGTCGAGCGCGGCGATCGCGGGCGGCTTGGGCACCGCTAGCGGTTGATCCCTGCCTGTCTTGGCGTTTGCCTTGGCGGGACTCGCGACCTTGCGGGCGGGCGTCGCCTTCGGGCGCGGGGGTTTGCCCATCAGCCGTGCCGTTGCTGGAAATCGCCCATGAATGCCGCCAACGCCTGCACCCCGGCCTCGGGCATCGCGTTGTAGATCGACGCACGCATGCCGCCCAGCACGCGATGTCCGCGCAGCGAGATCAGACCAGCTTCCTGCGCCTGGGCGAGGAATGGCTTGTCGAGCGCATCGTCGTGCAGGAAGAACGGCACGTTCATGCGAGAGCGCGCCGCGGCCGCCACTTCGTTGCGGTAAAAGCCGCCAGAACCGTCGATCACGTCGTACAGCAACGACGATTTCCGCGCGCTGCGCCGGGCGAACTCTGCCACCCCGCCTTCGGCCAGCATCCACTTGAACACCAGGCCGGCGAGATACCAGTTCCACGTCGGCGGCGTGTTGAGCATCGACTCGCCCTTGAGGTGGGCGCGGTAGTCGAGGATTTCGGCGCGCGGCTGGCCGGCCCGTTCCAGCAGGTCGCGGCGGATGATGACGACACTGATGCCGACCGGACCAAGGTTCTTCTGCGCGCCGGCGTAGACCACGCCGAACCGCGAAATGTCCAGCGGCTCCGACGCGATGCTGGAACTGAAGTCGCCGATCAGCGGCACGTCGCCGACATCGGGCACCTCGCTGAACTCGACCCCGTGGATGGTCTCGTTGGCGGTGTAATGCACGTAGGCGGCGTCCGCCGACAACCGCCAGCCGTGACGCGCGGGGACGTCGCGGAAGCCGCCGGCCTCGCTGCTGGCGGCGACGTTGGCCGCCACATACGGCAGCACCTGCTTCAGCGCGGTCTTGCCCCAATGGCCGGTCACGACGTAATCGACCGCCTGCCCCGGAGCAGCGAAATTCAGCGCGATCAACGCCTGGGCCGTCGTCGCGCCGCCGGCCATGAACAGCACGGCGTAATCATCAGGGATCGACAGCAGGGTGCGCAGGTCGGCTTCGGCTTCGGCCGCGACCTGCATGAACTCGGGACCACGATGGCTCAACTCGACGATCGAGGCGCCAACGCCGTGCCAATCCAGCATTTCCGACTGCGCCTGGCGCAGGACCGATTCGGGCAAGGTCGCGGGGCCGGCACTGAAGTTGTAGGCGCGGGACATGGGAACGCTCCGGATTGTCGCGGCCCCAGAGTATGCCGCAGCGCAGCACCCACCACTGCGAAGTTGCGGATTGACCACGGTCGACTGACGCAAACCGTAAGCCGGTCTACGCGGCAAGGGCGACTAGCGAGCGCCGTACACCAGCAGCAGGCTGAGCGCCGCCGAAAGCATGAGCGCGGCGAGCAACAACCAGGGCATGCGGCGCAGCGAGGATGGGCGCAGCGGCCGCGCATCGGGCTCAACGGCGGAATCGTAGTCGTCGACGTCCGCCTCCGACGGCAACGGCGCCATGCTCATGGTGTATTTCGGCGATTCGACCACGAAGCGGTGCTGGGCGTCGAATACGACCTGGTCGCCCGGACGCAGCAGCGCGTCGCGGATCGGGTGGCCATTCACCCAGGTGACCGTGCTGGACCCCAGCGCACGCAACACCGCGCCGTCGCCGTTGGGCGTAATGACGGCGTGCTGGTCCGTGAACGTGCGCTCGGAGAGGCGAATCTCGCAATCGGCGGCACGGCCAACGCGGAGGGGATGGTCAAGGGTGAAACTGCGCCCGTGGTGTTGGCCACCGATACCCCGCAACACCATCCGCGCGTCCGCCTGTTGGGCCTGGGCATCCACTGCGCCTGCGGGCGGCGGCTCGTCGCCCAGCAGCAGCAACTCCACGCCTTCGATGTACACACCGTCGCCGGCGCGCAGCATCGCCATGCGCCGGACCGGACGGCCGTTGACGTGGACGCCGCGCACCCCCTCACGCACCTGCAGCCACACGCCACGACGATCGACGCAGAACTGGGCGAGCCCATGGGCGGGATCGTCGACCAGGCCCGGAAGGCCCCCGCCATCGCGCCCAATCGCATGCACGCCCGGACTCAGGATGAGGTCGGCCGGATCGCGGTTGGGGAATCGAAGTCGCAAGGTAGTCACGCGGCGGCAATCTAGCATGGTTGCAGGCTCCATCCCCGACCCGCTTGGACGCCAGCGGGACACGCCCGCACAATACCGGCCTCATCGGCCCTACGGAGAACCGCAACATGCCGAGCATTGATATCCGCCACTCGCATTCCCTCGCGCCAAGCAAGGCGCGCAAGGCAGTCGAGGAAGTCGCCGCCAAGCTCGCGGATCGTTTCGGCGTCGCCTGCGAGTGGAACGAGGACGTCCTCAATTTCACCCGCAGCGGCGTCGAGGGCAAGATCGCGATGGAGCCGCACCAGCTGCACGTCACCGCGCACCTGGGTTTCCTGCTGACTGCGTTGAAAGGTCCGATCGAGGCCGAAATCCGCCGCGTGCTGGAGGAACGGTTTGTCTGACCGACCGGGTCCGGCGCATGGCCTGGCCCGCGCCGGTCATTCCATCGTTCCTCGGAATGGATCCGGATCGCCGTCGAACACCCGTTGCGCCACGTCGCGCTCGTCCTGTTCGATCTCGGCGATGAAGGCGCGCACGTCGCCCAACTGACTGAACGCGGTGAAGCCGCGTTCCAGGAACCCCTGCAATTCGGCCAGCCCCGCCGCCTTCGCCGGACCGCGCGAGAGCTTCAGCAACATCGACACTCCCGGCATCCGCAGTGCGTGTCCCAGACCCAGTCCGACGTGCGCCAGCAGGTCGATCTGGTGGCGGCGCAGTCGCGGCAGGCCGGCCTTGCGATAGGCCTGCGCATACAGGGCCGCGTCCAGCTTGCGTCGCCTCGGTGCGATTTCCTGCAGCAGGCGCGCCAGCCGCAGGTCGAAAGCGTGCGTGAGCAACCCGAGCTCGATCGCATCGGCCACCGCCGTCAGCAGCGTGTCCGGCAGCAGCCGCTGCATCATCGGCAGTACACGCGCGATATCGGCATCGCGCCGGCTGAAATCGTGGTCGTTGTAGACGTCGCTCAGGAAGAACTGCGCCGCAGGTCGCCGCTTCGAATCGCGCAGGAACCGGTCGAAGCTGGATTCCAGCCGTTGCGCCTGCCAGCGGCGCAGTTCGGGCACCCAACGCAAGCGGTTTCGCGGATCTCCGTGGGGATCGTGCAGGGCGTGGTGGCGACCCAGCAGCCAGGCGAGGCGCTCGGCGGGATTGGAGGCTCGTGACATGCACTGATCATCGACGGCCACGGGTGGCGACCGCAAGCCGGCGTGGATGAATTGCCCTGCACCGCGTGGGATACACTCGGCTCAAGCCCCCAATGCGCGCTCCCATGCTGTCACTGCACGCCGCCGGAAAACGTCTCCGCAAGCCTGCCGAAGCTCCGCGGATCGGCTTGGCGGTGGCTGGCGGCGGGCCGATCGGCGGCATGTATGAACTTGGCGTGCTGCGCGCGCTCGACGAGGCGTTCGATGGCGCGGATTTCACCCGTCTGGACTGCTATGTCGGTGTCAGCAGCGGCGCGTTCCTCGCCGCCGGCCTGGCCAACCGCATGGGCACCGACGAGATGTGCCGGATCTTCATCACCGGCGACAGCCAGGACGTGCAGTTCCGGCCAGAGCTGTTCACCAAGCCGGCATTCGCGGAATACCTCAAGCGCGCCGCCAGCCTGCCGAACCTGGCGCGCGGCTGGTGGCGCGAACGCGAACTCACTCCCGACGAACCGCTTTGGGCTGACCTCATCGCGCGCCTGGGGCGGTTGCTGCCCGCCGGCCTGTTCGACAACACCGAGGTCGAGCGCTTCCTGCGTGATGCGTTCACGCGCCGCGGCCGCAGCAACGATTTCCGCGAACTCGACGCGCCGCTTTACGTCGTCGCCGTGGACCTCAACAACGGCGAGGTGGTTCGCTTCGGCGGCGAGGGCTGGGACCACGTGCCGATCTCCCAGGCTGTTCAGGCCAGCGCCGCCCTGCCCGGCCTCTACTCGCCGGTCACGGTGCAAGGTCGCCACTTCGTCGATGGCGCCCTGCGACGGACGATGCACGCCTCGGTGTTGCTGGAGCGTGGCATCGACCTGTTGATCGGCATCAATCCGCTCGTGCCGTTCAATACCCGCAGCGCCAACCTGGAAGCCCGCAACCTCGCCACCGGCGGATTGCCCGCCGTGCTGTCACAGACGTTCCGGACCCTGCTGCAGTCGCGCATGCAGGTCGGCCTGGCGCGCTACGCCCAGCAGTATCCCGACATTGACCAACTGGTATTCGAGCCCAACGCCGAGGATGCCGAACTGTTCTTCGCCAACGCCTTCAGCTTCTCGGCGCGGCGGCGGATCTGCGAAACGGCCTACCGCCACACGCTGGCAGACCTGCGCGCGCGCGCCAGCACCGTGCAGCCGTTGCTGGCTGCCCACGGCATCACACTGAATGAAGACGTGGTCAACGACACTCGTCGATCCCTCCTCGATGGCCTGTCGCCGCCGACACGCGAAACCGACACCACGGCTCGCCTGAAGCGCGTGCTGGATGACGTCGACGAGCGCTTTGCCGACGAACAGGCGCGATCATCCGCCAAGCGTTGAGGGTGGTGTGAAAACTCTAGAACGCGCGCCCAAGGTGCTCTGACACACGGACCACATGGAGCGGTAAAACTCATGGCAACGTTCAAGAAGACCGCGAAGAAAACCGCAAAAAAAGCCCCCGGAAAATCGTCTTCCAAAGGCAGCGAACGCGTGACCCCGAAGCAGCAGGCCGAACGGCTTTCGCGCAGCATCAGCGAATCGGCTCAACAGATCTGGCTGGCCGGCGTCGGCGCGTTCGGCCGGGCCCAGGCAGAAGGCACCAAGCTTTTCGAGGGGCTCGTGAAGGAAGGCCTGAACCTCGAACAGCATGCGCGAAAATTTGCCGGTGGCCAGGCCGATGTCATGCGCGATGCGGTGGAATCCAAGGTCGGGCAGGCACGCGAACGCGCCGTCGACACCTGGGACCGGCTTGAGAAGGTGTTCGAGGAGCGGGTGCACAAGGCGCTGGTGAAGCTCGACGTTCCCGGCCGAGCGGATGTCGCCAACCTCAGCCGCCGCGTCGACGGACTGACCGCCGAACTGCGCCGCACCGGTGGCAAGACCGGCCAGCCGTCCGCCCGCAAGGCGCCCGCCAGCAAGCCGGCAGCGAAGAAGTCCGCGACTGCGGCCGCCGCCCGCAAGTCCGTGGCCAAAAAGCCCGCCGCAAGGAAAGCCGCGCGCAAGGCCGTCGCCACTTCGAAGTCGCCCGTGGCGCCGTAACAGTCACGCGCACCCGCGCGATCGCCAAAGCCCGCCGGTCACCCCGTCGGGCTTTTTTTATTGAATTCACAGTCAACGCCGGACCCCTGCCGTGATTTGATGCCGGCCCGCGCCTGGAAGACGCCGGGAATCACAATGTCACGACATCCACCACGGGAACGTGGCCCTCGGACGATATAATCACGCTTGCTTTTTGCTCCTCCAGGCCACCTTGCTCATGATTTCAGCGTTACTGATCGCCATCGTGGCGGCATTGGTGTTCGGAGCCGCGATCACCCTGTACCTCCGTCACGTTCACCGTGATCGCGTGGAATCGGCGACGGGCATGCGGATCGTCGCAGGCATGCGCTGGCGGGAATTTTCGCAACTGGTCGTCGAAGCGCTGCGCCAGCGGGGCTTTGAGGCTGAATCGCGCGACGACGCTGAGCGCGGCCAGCAGGCCGACCTCATGCTGAGGCGCGACGACCGCAACTGGTTGCTCGCCTGCAAGCAGGGCGAGAACTATCGGATCACCCCGGCGGTGCTGGGTGAATTCTCCCGGTCTTTGCGCCTCAATGGCGCGGCCGGCGGCTTGATTGCCACGCCCGGCACGGTGGATTCCGATGCCCGTCGGCAAGCGGGCGAGTCGATCGAACTGATGGACGGAGCGAAGTTGTGGCCAATGCTCAAGCCGTTGCTGCCCGCCAGCGTCCGCAATTCCGTCGCCGCCGAGTCGCAAGCCCTCACCGTCCGCTACACGTTGCTGGGTTGGCTGGTGGCGGTCGCGGTCGGCGCCGGTCTGGCGGGGGCGATTCCGTCATCGGTGAGCCCGGACAATCCGGTCGACCGGGTCTCCCAGGGTGGCCCCGCCCTTGCCGGCGCGGGCAAGGGTGCGCCAGAGAATCCGGCGGTTCTTGCGCGCGCGCCGCTGAGCGAGGACGAACAGCGCGAACTGATCCGGGGCGACGTATCGGATCTGCCCGGGATCGATCGTGCGGTCTGGTCGACACGCTCCACGCTGCTGATCTACCTTGACGACGACTCGGGGTTGGACCACATGCAGGCCATCTGCGCCGTGGTCGAACGCTACGACAACCTGCGCGCATCGCGCCTGCAACTGCAACCGGCCCCCGGCAGTATCCGACCCGTGAGGTTCCTGCAATGCCGGGTGTACTGAGCCGGGTGTACTGACACCGCAGCCCGCACCCCGCACCCCGCACCAAGGCTGAATCGTGCGCCCATTCGTATCGCGGATTCGCGACGACCCGCGATGAGCGCACTACGGCCGGCAGGCGACGCATTCCGTTCCCACCAACGGCAAAGGTGGGGGGACCTACCAATGCACCCCGCGCATCAGCGCCGCGAACGCGATCTGCTCGTTGCTGGCCTGCTTGTCGTCCATGCCTTTGCCGTCGCCCTTGGCCGCGGAGGAATCGGGAAACAGTTCGAACGCGGTATTCATCACCACTTCGTAGGCCTTGGGCGCAACCGCGTTGAGCAGCGCCGAGAAGATCCCCAGGCGGGTCGCGATCCGGCTGGGCTTCTCGATGATCCCCCGGATGATGAGGTCGGCTGCCTCGTCCGGCGTCAGGGTCGGCATGCTGTCGTACATCTTGGTCGGGGCGATCATCGGGGTCTTCACCAGCGGCATGTTGATCGTGGTGAAACAGATGCCCTTGCCCGATAGTTCCCCCTGCGCGCAGCGGCTCCAGGCATCGAGCGCCGCCTTCGAGGCGACGTACGCGGAAAACCGCGGCGAATTCGCCAGCACCCCAATCGAACTGATGTTGATGACGTGGCCGCGGCGGCGCTCGGTCATCTTCGGCATGAAGCCCATGATCAACCGCAGGCTGCCGAAGTAATTGAGCTGCATCGTGCGTTCGAAGTCGTGGAAGCGGTCGTAGCTGAGTTCGATCGAACGACGGATGGAGCGGCCAGCGTTGTTGATGAGGATGTCGACCTGGCCGTGCGCGTCGAGCACCTGCGTGACCAGTCGGTCGCAATCGGCCATGTCGGCCAGGTCCGCGGTGTAGGCGAATACCTTGCCGCCGGCCGCGACCATCGCGTCGCGGGCCTTGAACAGTTCCTCTTCGCCGCGAGCGACGATGACGGTGGTCGCGCCCGCCGCCGCGACCTTGGCCGCCGTCGCCAGGCCGATGCCGGATGAGCCGCCGGTGATCAGCACGACCTTGTTGCGCACCTTGCCCTTGAGCGTGCGGTCGATGAACAGGTCGGGGTCGAGATGGCGCTCCCAGTAATCCCACAGCCGCCATGCGTAGCCGTCGAGGTCCGGCACCTCGATGCCGCTACCCTTCAGCGCGCGCTCCGTTTCGCGGTTGTCGAAACGGGTCGGATAATTGACGAACTTGAGGGCCTCTTTCGGGATCCGGAAATCACGCAGCAACATGCCGATGAAGCGCCGCATCGGCGGCAGGTTGCCGACCGCGCCGGTGATCGCGCTGGGCACGAAGGCGAACATCCGCGTATCGATGCGCATGGTCATCTCGGGCGCGTGGCCGGCGCGCGCAAACAGGTTGAGCACTTCGCCGACGCGTTTCGGGTCGGGATCCACGAGGTGGAAGCACTGCCCGTCGAGCCGAGGCTTGTGGGCGATGTGGTCCATCGCGTCGGCGACGAAATCGACCGGCACGATGTTGATCCGCCCACCCTCCACGCCCAGCATCGGCATCCACGGCGGCAACATCTGCCGAAGTTTTTTCAGCAGGCTGAAGAAGTAGTACGGGCCATCGATCTTATCCATCTCGCCGGTCTGGGAGTGTCCGACCACCAGGCCCGGGCGATAGATCCGCCACTTGATGCGCTTTTCGTCGCGCACCAGCGCTTCGGAGTCGTGCTTGGTGCGCAGGTAGGGATCGTCGAGGCCCTCGGCCTCTTCGAACATGTCCTCGCGGAAAACGCCCGGATACAGCCCCGCCGCGGCGATCGAACTGGTGTGGTGGAAGCAACCGGCCCTGATCGCGGCGGCGAGGTCGAGCGCGTTTCGGGTGCCGTCGATGTTGGCCTTGCGCTGCGCCTCGGGGCTGGCGGTGAGGTCGTAGATCGCCGCAAGGTGGAAAAAGTGCTTGATGGTGCCGGTCAGCGCGCGCAGCTGCGCCGCGCTGACACCACATTTCGCCACGGTCATGTCACCGTTCACGGCGACCACGCGCGACATGTCCCAACCCATCTTCCGGCCGATGTCGGCAAGCTTAGTGTGTGATCCCTTGCGAACCAGAACGTGGACGGTGCCCTTGCGCTTGAGCAGGTTGCTGACGAGATGGCGGCCAATGAAACCTGTCGCTCCGGTGACGAAGTAGCTCATGCCTCTCCTGCCCATGGTCGGCCGTGATCACGGCTTCGTGGCCCTACGTTGCCAGAGCCGCCGCCCCGTAACAATTCCCCAGCGCGTTGATACCGATCGTATTGACCCCTTACGCCACGCATGGTGTCATGCGGCCACCACGCCGTGGAGCCTTGGAGAGCGACGATGCCCGACACCCACAACGACGCCCTCAAGCAGGCCTTCGAACAGGCCGCCAGCGACATCCACGCGCTGGATGAGCGGCCCGACAACGCGACCCTGCTGCGGCTCTACGGGCTGTACAAGCAGGGTTCCGAGGGCGACGTCAGCGAGGCCAAGCCGGGGTTCTTCGATTTCGTCGGCACCGCCAAGTACGAAGCCTGGGCCAAGCTCAAGGGCACCGCGCAGCCGGACGCGATGCAGCAGTACGTCGCCCTGGTAGGGAAACTGCGCGGCTGATGCCGACGGCTGATTGACAGCAGCACACCCACCGGTGGCCAAGCAGACCCACCAGCGCATCCTTGATGCCTCGTTGAGCATGTTCAATGCCCAGGGCGAGCCGAACGTCACCACCAACCACATCGCCGACGAACTCGAGATCAGTCCGGGCAACCTGTACTACCACTTCCGCAACAAGGACGACATCATCGAGCACCTGTTCGCGCGCTTCGAGGAGCGCATGGACGCTGCGCTCGCTGCGCCGCAGGGTCGGCTGCCCGGACTTGAGGATGTCTGGCTGCAACTGCACCTGGTGTTCGAGAGTATCTGGGACTACCGCTTCCTGTACCGCGACCTGGTCGAGATCCTCAGCCGCAACCGGCGCCTGCGCATGCGCTTCGCGCGCATCCTCAAGCGCGCCGACGAACAAGCCCACGGGGTGATGCGCGGCCTGTCGCAGGCGGGCGTCATGCGCGCATCGGTCGAGGAACTCGCCGCGACCGCCACCAACATCCTGGTGATCGCCACGTTCTGGCTCAACTACGCCTCGGCGCGCGGCGACAAGGACGAGCACGCCTCGATCCGCGACGGCATCGTGCAGGTGATGATGCTGATCGCGCCGTTCCTGCGCGACGCCGAGCGCGTGCACCTCAACACGCTGATCCACGCGTACCTGGACTGACCTGTCCGGACGCGGCCGCGGCGACCTTCGGCGCCACGCGGGCGCCCGCGCGCCAGCGGCGCGCCGATCCCCTCAGGCCTTGCGGCCGGCACGCCAAAGTCGCCGCGCCGCTGCGCCGGACGTGAAACCTTTCGCCGTTCGCGCTCCCATCCCAGCCGGTTAGGCGCGCGGCCGCAAAGCCAGCCTGCGCAACGCCGGCACCAGCCGCGGACCAATCCCGTCGTCGTTCTCGGCGAGGATTGAACCCACCCGCCTACTACTCGAGAGCACGCGCCGCACCAGCCCCGCCACGCCCAGCCCGGCCAGCCACACATGCCGCAGCGTGGTCTTGCCGGTACGACGCGATTCGCTTGTTGCCATGACGCTGCTCCTTGACGGCAACGTGGCCGTCGTTCCCGACTGTGCCCATGCCGCGCAGAGCAATCACACTACCGCGGGCTTGCCTCCATGGCGCGGTGGCCGGATGCTGCATCCACGCATTCATCTCGACAAAGGATCACGCCGATGGCCGCCAAGACCACTTGGGACGCATTCCCGCTCGATGCCAAGGGCTTTGCCTACGCAGGCGATGCGCTGGAAAAGGCATGGCCGAAGCTGCATGCCGGGGACCTTGAGCCATTTCCGGATGCCCGTCGCGCAACCGCACTGCTCGCCGATGCGGGCAAGGCCGCCCCCAAGGGCATGGATGCTGACGCCCTCGCCACCGAGCTCCAGGACGCCTGGCGCGCGTTCCACCGCGGCGACTTCAAGGCGGCGTACGACGCCGGCGAGAAACTCGGCCCGCTCGGCGCGTCGGTCGCGGTGAAGGCGATTGGCATCCACGCCACCCATCTGGTCGATGATGAGGCCGAAAAGCTCAGGCGCTTCGAGCGCGCCGCCAGTCTCGCCCAGGCCGCCGTCGAGGCGCTGCCGGGCCAAGCCAACAGCCACTATCGCCACGCCTTCGCGTTGGGCCGCTACAGCCAGGGTCTGAGCATCACCAAGGCGCTGAAAGCCGGCATCGCGGGCAAGGTGCGCGTCGCATTGGACCGCACGCTCGAACTGGCCCCGAAGCACGCCGAGGCCCACACGGCCCTGGCCGTGTACCACGCCGAGATCATCGGCAAGATCGGTGCCCTGATCGGCGGGTTGACCTATGGCGCCAAGGCGGCCGAGGCCGACAAGCACATCAAGATGGCGCTGAAGCTGACTCCGGATTCCCCGATCGCCCACATCGAACACGGCAATGTCCTGATGCTGCTGCACGGCAGCAAACAGGAGGCCGCGGCGGCGACCGCCTACGAGAAGGCCGCGAAACTGAAGCCGCTGGACGCCATGGAGGCCCTGGACGCCGCCTACGCGAGGGCGCAACTGGAATGAACCAGCGACCGGGCGCGAACCCGCTTGCCCGCGCGGGCGAGGCCACGTAAACTTCGCGGCCGCAACAGGTTATTTGGGCGGTTAGCTCAGCGGTAGAGCATCGCCTTCACACGGCGAGGGTCGCAGGTTCGAAACCTGCACCGCCCACCATGTACAGCAAGCGTTTTGGATGATCCGGCCTGGTGCCGGATTTTTCGTTTACGTGCAATGTACATGCAGATCGCGGTCGCGGACTTTTCCGCGCGCGGACGGCAGCACGAGCGAGTCACTCGCCGGCGCCACCTCACGTCCGTGGCACGCTCCGACGCATTCCACGGCATCGAGCGCTTTGACACCCCGAATGTAGGTTGGCTGTTCAG
>JBBRWW010000046.1:0-21197 GCA_038248955.1 Lysobacterales bacterium | reverse complement strand
GCTCACGGGCCGCAGCGGGCTGCTCATCGTCGAAATCGAACTCGGGCTGGGAGCGATGCGGGATATGCATCGCGGTCTCACCGGCTTCGATTACCTCGTCCTCATCGCCCAGCAGCACGTTGTCTTCCGACGACGTTTCGCCGCTAGCGCTCTCGGCATCCTCCGAACCTTCTGCACCACCACGACGACGGCGACGACCGCCGCGACGTCCACGACGGCGACGACTGCTGCCGTCGCCGGTGTCGCCGTCCGCGGCATTCTGCTCGACCTGTTGCGTGACCTCGGCCTCCTCACCTTCGACGGCCTTGATCGTCGTCGCGAGCGCTTCGGCCGGCACGGCAATCGCCGGCGATGCGGCGGGCGCCTTGGCGACCGGCGCAGCCGGCGCGGCCGCGTTCACGTCGACCTGCGGCTCCGCGACCTTCGCCTGCTCGGACCTCGGTGGACGCGGTTCGCGCGGCGGGCGCGGCGTGCTGGCCAGCGCCTGGCTCGCACGCTCTTCGCTTTGCGGCTTCGGCGTGCGTGGCGCATTGGCCGGCTTGGGCTGCTGGCGCGATTGCGGCTGTTCGACCTGGCCCGGCGCCTGAAGCTGGTTGCGACGCGGTTCATCGCGGCCCTTGCCGTCACGGCCGCCGCCCTTGCCGGTACGTCCATCACGACGGGCATTGCGATCACCGCGTTGTTCGCCACGGTCGCTGCGGCCGCGCGATTCCTGCGGACGGGCGCCCGCGCTCGGCGCGATGGGCGCAACGGCCGCGGTCGTGCCGCGGAAGAAACGCATGATGCGCTCGACCACGCCCGCCGAATGGGTCGGCGCCACGATCGCGACAGGTGCGGCCACGATGGCCGCCGCCGGGGCTTCGCGCGGTTCGCGCGGCTCGCGCAACGGTGCCGGTTGGGCCGGTTTGACGTTGGTGACGATCGGCGCGTCGGGGATGTTGAGGTGCGATTTGGTCAACGCATGCGTGACCAGTTTGCGCGGCAAGCCGCGGTGGTAACTGGGCTTGTTGGTTTCCTCACCCATCTCGTTGTCGCGGATGCGCGTGACTTCGTAGTGCGGGGTCTCGAGTTGCTCGTCGGCGACGATCACGACCGGCGAGTCGTGGCGCTGCTCGATCTCGGCCACGGCGCGGCGCTTCTCGTTGAGCAGGTAGTTGGCGATTTCCGTCGGTACCTGCACCAGGACCTGCCCGGTGTTCTCCTTCATGGCGTGCTCTTCGGCCACGCGCAGGATCGACAACGACAGCGACTCGACGCTGCGCATGCGGCCATGGCCGTCGCAACGCGGGCACACCAGTTGGCTCGATTCGCCCAGCGACGGACGCAGTCGCTGGCGGCTCATCTCGAGCAGGCCGAAGCGCGAAATGCGCCCCACCTGGACGCGCGCGCGATCCTGCTTCAGGGCGTTTTGCAGGCGGTTCTCGACGTCGCGCTGGTGGCGGGTCGAGGACATGTCGATGAAGTCGATCACCACCAGGCCGCCGAGGTCGCGCAGGCGCATCTGGCGGGCAACCTCGTCGGCTGCCTCCAGGTTGGTGTTGAGCGCGGTTTCCTCGATGTCGCTGCCCTTGGTGGCGCGCGCCGAGTTCACGTCGACCGCGGTCAGGGCCTCGGTCTGGTCGATCACCAGCGCGCCGCCGGAGGGCAGGCGCACCGTGCGTTCATACGCGTTCTCGATCTGCGATTCGATCTGGAAGCGATTGAACAGCGGCGTTTCGTCGGTGTATTCCTTCAGCTTGCGCAGGTTGTGCGGCATCACCTGTTCTACGAAATCGCGCGCCTCGGCGTACATCTCCGGCGTGTCGACCAGGATCTCGCCGATGTCCGGGCGCATGTAGTCGCGCAGGGCGCGGATGATCAGTCGCGATTCCTGGTAGATCAGGAACGGCGCGGGCTTGGTGAGTGCGGCTTCGGCCACCGAGCGCCAGACCTGCAACAGATAGTCGAGGTCCCACTGCAGTTCTTCGGCATCGCGGCCGACGCCGGCGGTGCGGATGATCACGCCCATGTCGTCGGGGATGGTCAGTGCGTCCATCGCCTTCTTGAGTTCGGCGCGATCCTCGCCCTCGATGCGGCGCGAGACGCCACCGGCCGTCGGCGAGTTCGGCATCAGCACCATGTAGCGCCCGGCCAGCGAGATGAACGTGGTCAGGGCCGCGCCCTTGTTGCCACGCTCCTCCTTGTCGACCTGGACCACGACTTCCTGGCCTTCGCGCAGGAGTTCCTTCAGCCCGGACTTGTTGGGGTCGACGCCGGCCTGGAAGTAGTCGCGGGAGATTTCCTTCAGCGGCAGGAAGCCATGGCGCTCGCCGCCGTACTCGACAAACGCGGCCTCCAGCGAAGGCTCGAGCCGGATGATGCGGCCCTTGTAGATATTGGACTTCTTTTGCTCTTTCGACGGTTGCTCGATGTCGATGTCGTAGAGGGTCTGGCCGTCCACGATCGCGACGCGCAGTTCTTCTGCCTGCGTCGCATTGATCAGCATGCGCTTCATTGTTGCGTCCTCACGCGCTCTAACGCGCGGAACGCCATGGCGTTTCGCTTCTGGAACCTGCGTTCCGCCGTCGCGACGCTGAGCAAGGTGCAGGCACCTTGCGCGCGCTGGCGGAACGCCAAGCCTGGCCGACGCGAGCGTCGTCCGGGCCAATTTCCAGCGCTTCTGCACCACGGCATGCCGCGGGAGCGCTCTTGTTGCTTTCCTGACTTGCGGGGCCGGCGGCGGCTCCAGTCTGTTGACTATCGCGCCACCCGGGTCGTGTTCACTCCAGTGTCTGACTCACCGGGCGAGGCTTCGGTTCCGCCGATCCGTCACTGCTAACATGGCTACCCCGTGGGTAGTGGTTAGGCGCGGACCAGAATCGCAGGACGGGCTTTCGGCCCTTCATGATCAATAACTGATCGACAACTTCCTGCGAAATCAAAACCTTATCTCGCGTCGCGAGTGTATCAGATAACCTTTCCCTGATGACCCATTCAGAAACCCCCGGCGCCACCACCGGTGCCCATACCATTCGCGTGCCCGACGACCGTGAAGGACAGCGGCTCGACAACTTCCTGCTGGGTCACCTCAAGGGCGCGCCGCGGTCACTGGTCTACAAACTGGTGCGCTCCGGGCAGGTTCGGGTCAACGGCGGTCGTGCCAAGGCCGAGCGCAAGCTCGAGGTCGGCGACCAGATCCGCATCCCTCCGGTCCGGGTCAGCGAGATCGGCGAGAAGGCCACGCCACCACAGGGCTTCATGGACGCGCTGGATTCGGCCATCGTGTTCGAGGATTCGCGCCTGCTGGCGCTGAACAAACCCTCGGGGGTGGCCAGCCACGGCGGCAGCGGAATTTCCTTCGGGGCGATCGAGACGCTGCGCGCGTCGCGGCCGGGGCACACGCTGGAACTGGTGCACCGGCTCGACCGCGATACCTCGGGGCTGTTGATCGTGGCAAAGAAGCGCTCGGCGCTCACCGAGATGCAGGCGTTGATGCGTGGGGACCGCGCCGACGCCAAGGGCGGGATCCGCAAGCGGTATCTCGCGCTGCTGGCCGGGCGCATGCCCGATGGGATGATGTCGGTCGATGCACCGCTGTTCGTGGGCCTGCGCCAAGGCGGTGAGCGCCACGTCCAGGTGCATTCGGCCGGCAAGCCCTCGCTGAGCCATTTCAAGGTGCTGGAGCGCCGCGGCGGGCAGTCCTATTGCGAAGTGCGCATCGAATCCGGCCGCACCCACCAGATCCGTGTCCACGCCTTGCACATCGGCCATGCCGTGGCCGGCGACGACAAGTACGGCGATCCGGCGGTGAACAAGCGCCTGCGCGATCAAGCGGGCCTCAAGCGGTTGTTCCTGCATGCCTCGACGCTCGAGTTCGCGCTTGACGCCGGCAAGACGCCTTATGTGCTGAATGCGCCGCTCGCGCCGGAGCTGGTGGATGTGCTCGACCGGCTGGCCTGACTGGCATGTCATTCGGGCGCGCGCGTGTGCCCCTAACGAGAGTGATTACCCAGAGCGCTGCTGCTGCTCGTCGAGGCCGAAGCAGCGGTCCGGCCGCATGACGGGCGGGGTGAACTTCACCGGCACCCGGATCCGGGTCGGTACCGGTTGGCCTCGGCTGGTAGCCGGCCGGAAGCGCCAGGTGCGCACGGCGGCGATTGCGGCCGCATCCAGCGCCGACTGTCGGCTGCTGTTTTCGATGCGGACCTCGGCCGGAATCCCCTTGTCATCCAGGGCGAGCACCAGCACGACCTCGCCGCCCACCCCCGCGCACGCGAGTGCCAGCGGATAGTCCGGCGGCGGTGTCGCGACCGCGAGCGGATCGGTCGCGGCAGGCGGGGATGCTGCTGTCGGGACGGCCGTTTCGCCGTTCGGGCCGCCGCCGGTGCAGCCCGCCAGGAGCGCGGCCAGCAGTGCCGGCAAGACCACGCCGATGGCCGGCACCGTCGGGCAGCGCCGGGCCGATCCGCGAGGCGGCGAAACGGTCGATCCTGGATCGGCTGAATCGTCGGTTGTGGTCATGGGCGTGGGCCTGGACGCGTTCATCAGCTCGTCAATGCGTCGGCTTTTGCCGCACAGATGAAGTCGTTCTCGCTCAGGCCGCCGACATCGTGGGTCGAATAGCGCACCGTGCAGCGATTGTAGTGAACGCCCAGGTCGGGGTGATGGTCTTCCCGGTGGGCCATGAACGCCAAGGCATTCACGAACGCCATTGTTCGGTAGTAGTCGTCGAACTTGAAGGTCTTGCCCAGTGCATGGCCGTCCTCGGACAACTCCCAGCCCGCCACTTCCGGCAGCAGTTCACGCACCCGGGCACCGGTGAGGCGGTGCTCGACACCGCGGCGGGCAATGCAGTGGGCCTGTGCCAGGGGGATCAGGTCGCTCATGGTGGGTCTCCTTGCAACGCGGGTCGCGCACGGCGGGATCGGTCAGGACAGACAACTCGATGCTTCGTCGGCGCGATGGTCGAATGAACCAGAGCACATCCGGTGGGGACGGAGCGTCAAGGCGGTGGCGCCCCGGCGAACGTACCCCGCTAGAATAGCCGGATGATCCAGATTTCCGAATCCGCGCAAACCCATTTCCGCAAGCTGATCCAGCGCGAGGCCCTTCCGGGGCTGGGCGTGCGGCTTTCGGCCGTTCACGCCGGTACCGTCAAGGCCGACGTGCGGCTTGAGTTCGCCGAACCCGGCGACCTGCAGGGCGACGAGTGGGCGATCGATTGCGACGGCTTCACGCTGTGGCTCGAAGCGGCGAGCATCAGCTATCTCGACAGCGCCGAGATCGACTACGAGACCAAGGGCACCGGCGGCCAATTGCAGATCCGCGCGCCCAAGATCAAGGGTGAAGTCCCTGTCGAATCCGCGTCGCTGGTGGAACGCGTGCTTTGGATCGTAGAGCACGAGATCAACCCTGAGCTGGCACAGCATCGCGGCAACGTCTCGGTGCAGGAAGTCACGGCGGATGGGGTGGTCGTGCTGCGCTTCGGTGGCGGCTGCCACGGTTGTGGCATGGCCGACGTCACCTTGAAGCAGGGCATCGAGAAGACCCTGCTTGAGAAAGTGCCGGGGGTCACCGCCGTGCGCGACGCCACCGACCACGATACCGGCGACGCGCCGTACATCAGCCGCGACGACGCGGCGTAACCTGACCCGGCATCGTTGATGCTTTCGTCGGAGTTGATCGAGGCCCTCCAGCGGCGCATGCAACTGGTCGAACCGCATTTACGCCGTCGCACTGGCGAGTTGCCGCCGGGATGGCAGGAGTGGCTGGCATCGCTTCACGAGCGCGCAGCAGCGGTGACCGGCGCGACGTCGCAGTCGCTGGTCGACATCTTCCTGCAACGTCCCTTGGTGTCGCCGCCACGACGCGGCGCGTTACTTACCCGGTGGGAGGCGTTCACGACCCTGTGGCGCCAGCAATGGCAACCGCCCGAGCGCGAGGACCGCAGGCTGCGCTGGTTCGCCGGCGCGGTCGCGGTGCTGTGGCAGGTGGTTTTCGTCGCGCTGTTGCTGTCGCTCCTGTACGTGCAATACGCCGGCGACCGCCCGCCGCCGCTGGGCGAGGACGTGGTGCAGGTGGAGTTCATCGGTACCGGCACGCCGGCCGAGGTCGGCGGTGGCGCGGCGCCGGCTGCGACGGATAACGTCAAGCACCAACCCGCGAGCGAAGTCGCAACCGCCCAATCCAGCATCGAGTCGCTGTTGCCCAACGCCGTGGCGCGTCCCTCGGAGCTGTCACCGGCTCTTCAGGCGTCGCTGCCCGATGTTGTCCAGCGGGATGTCCCCGAACCGCAATTGCCGACGCCGACCAGCGTCCAGCAACCGGTGATGGTGAGCGAGCCGGTGCCCAGCGAGCCGACCGTGTTCGTCCTGCCGGCGACCACGCCGCGACCGGCCGACACGGTTGCGGCGACGCCCAACCTGGTCGCACCGGTCCAGCCGGTGAAAGCGATCGACATTCCCGAGCCGGTGCAGCCGATCAGCCGAGCCCTGCCCAGCCGCGAGTTCGTGGCACGACCGATCGCACCGCGGACGCCGGACGTCGTTGCGCGGGAGGTTCCGGTACCCCTGCAAGCCGCCGTCTTGCGTGCCGTTCCGTCGCCCGCGATCACCCAGCCTCAACTCAGTGCCGCCATGCCGCAGGTCCGGACCCTCGACATCCCGGCGCCGCGAGGGCCAGCGGCGGAAGCCCGGCCCTCGGCCTCCACCGCCGCGGCTGCAGCCACTTCGGGCAGCGCCAGCGCCGCGCCATCCACGTCATCGGTTCCGACCCGCACCCGCGCCGGTTCCGCAGCCGCGGCCACCCTCGGCAGCGGACCCAGGCCGACAGCGGCTGCGGGTGGTTGGCCCACCACGTCGAAGGGCGATGACTGGGGCGACTCGGCCCGAAATCTCCCGGGCGGCCAGCGCGGCGTGCCCGCCGGCGTCTATAACAGCGACGGCAGCGTGCGGCTTCCCGGCACGCCCGGGTCGGCGTCGCCGGCACTGCCGCCGGGCACCGTCGAGGACCGCATCACCAATCTCGACCGCGCGGGCACCTGGCTCAAGCGCAAGCCCAACGACTACGAACCGACCACGTTCGACAAGTACTGGCGACCCAACGAGACGCTGCTCGCGCAGTGGGTGCGCGAGAGCATCACGACGATCCGGATCCCGATCCCGGGAACCAACAAGCACATCGTCTGCCAGACCGTGTTGCTGGCATTGGGCGGGGGGTGCGGAATCACCGATCCCAATCTCAACGAGCAACCGGCCACCGCGCGCCCGCCACCGGACATCCCGTTCAAGCCGGAACTGCAGGAAGACAACGGCAGCATCCGCCCCGGCGGTTGATCATCGCAGCGAGCGCAGTCGACACGCTCGATAAGCGGAAACATGTCCGGCCGCCAACTGTGATGGCCCACCAGCTCGGGCGGCCGTGAGGGTGCCGCCAGGGATCGCCGTTGCCTGCGACGGGTCGAGGGAACGCGGCCGCCATCGGCGCACCTGAAATCGGGCGATCGGCGGGACTTGTGGCCCATGCATGCAGCCGCGCGCGCGAATTGGCGGAGGGGACTTCCTCCGCCGCGCAGGACGGCCGTGCCTGAAAAACAAAAACGCCCCGTCAGGGCGCTCTTGTCATCGATGGCGGGTTCGCACGTTTCTGCGGCTCCGGGTCGCCGGGAACCGGCCGATGGGCGAGCGCCGGTCAGTTCAGGCCATGGAGGTCGTGCAGCTGGCCGTCGCGTGAGCCGAAGTAGGCGGCGAGGTCGGCGATCTGCTGGTCGGTGAGGTCCTTCGCCTGGCTGGCCATCAACACGTGCTCGCGGTTGCCGCTGCGGTAGGCCTGCAGGGAATGCGCGATGTAGTCGTGGTACTGGCCGCCCAGCTTGGGATACGTCGGGTCGATGGGCGCGTTGCCGGCGGCGCCATGGCAGTCCACGCACGCCTGGCCGGTGGCGGCGTTCTTGGTGCTGGCGAGCAGCTCTCCGGCCGCCTGATCGCCTGTCGGCAAGCCCGCGGAGGACGATTTGACGGCCTCGTGGTGCTCGGCCGCGCCTTCGGTGGACTTTTCAGCACAGCCGGCGAGGGCGATCGTGGCGAGCAGGGCGATGGCGAGGCCGGTTTTGCGTGGGTTCGTCATGGACGTCTGCTCACTCACTTCAGGTTGGACAGGTAGGCGGCGATATCGGCGATGTCCTGGTCCGAGAAACTCCCGGCCTGGGCCTGCATCGTCGGATGTTTGCGCGCGCCGCGCTTGTATTCCGACAGCGCGTTGACCAGGTACTCCGCCGACTGCCCGCCAATCTTCGGGACATGGTAGTTCGGGTACGCATTCTTGTAGCCGGTGACGCCATGGCACCCGCGGCAGGTATAGGTAAGTTCGCGGCCGGTCTCGGCATTGCCTTTTCCGGAACTCGCGGCAGGGGAGGCCGGGGCTTGGGCGACCTGGGCCGTGGCGGGGAACATGGCCGTGGCCACGGCAAGGCAGGCGGCTATCGTCAGCGGTCGCATCATGGTTTGGTCCGCAATCTTGAATGGCGAAGGGAAGTGGTGGAGCGGTGTCGCAACGTCCCGGGGATGGCCCACGGAGCGCACAAGCCGGCGAGTATAACTTGCGACCCCCGATGCGACGAAACGCCCCCGACGGTGTTGGAAACCGCAAGCATGTCGGCGGTCACCATGACCTTCGGCGGATGGTGGCCTTTCCGGCGGTGATATACCTTGATACCACACCGGCATACATTCCATCTTGGGGTTCTCGAACATGCGTCAGCTCGCCCGTCATCCACGCCGCGGACATCTCCGTGTCTTCCTGTGCCTGTTGCCCTTTCTCCTGGTCCTGGCTTCCTGCAAGGGCGGTGATGGTGACGCCAAGGCCAAGTCCGGGGAAGACAAGAAGGGACCGGAGGCCGTGCCGGTCGAGGTCGCACAGGCCAACCGCCGGGCGATCGCCGCCAGCTATACCGGCACCGCGCCGCTGGAAGCGCGCACCGAATCCCAGGTCATCGCCAAGACGTCAGGCGTGGCGTTGAGCGTGCTCGCCGAGGAAGGCCAGTTCGTGCGCGCCGGACAGACGCTGGTGCGCCTGGATTCCGCCCGAGCACAACTGCAGGCGGCCCAGTCCGCGGCGATGATGCGCAAGCTGGAGAGCAACTACGCGCGTTCGCGGCAGCTGGCCGAGCAGAAACTGATCAGCGCCAACGACAACGACCAGTTGCGCTACGACCTGGAAAACGCCCGCGCCGCGAACAGGCTCGCGCAACTCGAGCTGTCCTACGCCAACGTCAAGGCACCGATCTCCGGCGTCGTCGCGCAGCGCTCGATCAAGGCCGGCAACTTCGTGCAGATCAACACCCCGATCTTCCGCATCGTCGACACGTCGCGCCTGGAAGCCGTGCTGAACGTGCCCGAGCGCGAACTGGCGACGCTGAAGCCCGGTTTGCCGGTGCAACTGCAGGTGGATGCGATGCCGGGCAAGACCTTCACCGGTACCGTCGACCGCATCGCGCCGGTGGTGGACTCCGGTAGCGGCACGTTCCGCGTCATCAGCACGTTTGCCGGCGGCGGCATGCTGCAGCCGGGCATGTTCGGCCGCCTGCGCATCGAATACGACAATCGTGCCGATGCCCTGGTCGTGCCGCGCGTGGCCCTGCTGGACGACGAGGGTGACCCCGCGGTGTTCGTCGTGCGTGGCACCAAGGTCGCGCGCGTGCCGGTCAAGCTGGGCTTCCTGGATGGCGGCTGGGCCGAGATCCGCGAAGGCGTCAGGCTCGGCGACAAGGTCGTGATCGCCGGCAAGACCGCGTTGCGCGACGGCAGCGTCGTCCAGGTCCTTGCACAGCCGGGCGCGAAGGCGCCGGTGGCAGCGGCGGCCACGTCGCCCGCTGGCAAGCAGTAAGAGCGGAGATCGGCACGTGACCCAGCCCTCGCATCCGTCATCGCACCAGACCTCGTCCAGCATCGTCGAATTCGCCACCCGCCGCCGCGTCACGGTGGCGATGGTGACGATCACCTTCGTGCTGTTCGGCCTCATCGCGCTCAACGACCTCAAGGTCAACCTGCTCCCCGACCTCAGCTACCCGACGCTGACGGTCCGCACCGAATACACCGGCGCTGCGCCGGCGGAAATCGAAACCCTGATCAGCGAGCCGATCGAGGAAGCGGTGGGCGTGGTCAAGGGACTGCGCAAGCTGAAGTCGGTATCGCGCACCGGCCAGAGCGACGTGGTCCTGGCGTTCGCGTGGGGTACCGACATGGACCAGGCCAGCCTGGAGGTGCGCGACAAGATGGAGATCGTGCAGCTTCCGCTGGAGGCCAAGGCGCCGGTGCTGCTGCGCTTCAACCCGTCGACCCAGCCGATCCTGCGCCTGGCGCTGTCGGCCAAGGAAGGGGGTGATTCGGTGCGTGCCTTGACGGCGTTGCGCCGTTACGCCGACGACGACCTCAAGAAAAAACTTGAGCCGGTCGATGGCGTCGCCGCGGTCAAGGTCGGCGGCGGACTCGAGGATGAGATCCAGGTCGATATCGACCAGCAGAAGCTGGCGCAGCTCAACCTGCCCATCGACACCGTGATCTCGCGGCTGAAGCAGGAAAACATCAACGTGTCCGGCGGCCGTCTACAGGAAGGCTCGCAGCGCTATCTCGTGCGCACCGTGAACCAGTTCGCCAGCGTTCCTGAGATCCGCGAGATGCTGGTCACCACGCAGGGTGCCGGCGGCGGCGCGGCAGCCAGCGCCGCCGAGCAGATGGCGCGCGTGGCCGCGGCCAGTGGCGACGCCAGTTCGATGGCCGCAGCGGCGTCGGTGCAAAGTGCCTCGTCGTCGCAGGGCAGTGCGGCGGGCGGGATGCCGGTGCGCTTGAAAGACATCGCCGAGGTGCGGCAGGGCCACAAGGAACGCGAGGCGATCATCCGCCTGGCGGGAAAGGAAGCCGTCGAACTGGCGATCTACAAGGAGGGCGATGCGAACACCGTCGCCACCGCCGATGCGATCGAGGCACGCCTGAAGCAGATCCGTGAGCAGATCCCGGCGGATTTCGAACTGACCACGATCGACGACCAGTCGCTCTTCATCCGGCACGCCATCAGCGACGTGAAGTGGGACGCCGTGATCGGCGGCTTGCTGGCGATCCTGATCATCTTCCTGTTCCTGCGCGATGGCTGGAGCACCTTCGTGGTCGGCCTGTCGCTGCCGGTATCGATCGTCACCACGTTCTTCTTCATGGACCGGTTCGGCCTGAGCCTCAACGTGATGTCGCTGGGCGGCCTGGCGCTGGCCACCGGACTGGTGGTCGACGACTCGATCGTGGTGCTCGAATCGATCGCCAAGGCGCGCGAGCGTGGACTGGGCATCCTCCAGGCCACCATCACCGGTACCCGCGAAGTCAGCATGGCGGTGGTCGCCTCCACCCTGACCACGATCGCGGTGTTCCTGCCGCTGGTGTTCGTGGAGGGCATCGCCGGGCAGTTGTTCCGCGACCAGGCTTTGACGGTCGCATTGGCGATCGCCATCTCACTGGTCGTGGCGATGACCCTGATCCCGATGCTGAGCGCGTTGAAGGGCCGCCCGTCGATGGCGTTTCCCGAGGAGCCGCCGCATCCACAGTGGCACCCCGAATCCCGCCTGCAGAAACCGCTGGCCGCGATCGAACACGGCATCGGCGCCGGTACCCGCGGCGGCCTGTTCGGCCTGAGCTGGTTGGTGGTGCGGATCTGGCGCGGCATCGTGGCGGTGGTCGGGCCGGTGATGCGCAAGGCCAGTGACATCGCGATGTCGCCCTATGGCCGGGCCGAGCGCGGCTATCTGAAAATATTGCCTGGCGCGCTGGGCAGGCCATGGCTGGTGCTGGGCGCGGCCGCGGCGACGTTCGCGCTGACCGTCCTCGTCGTGCCGCTGCTGGGCACGGACCTGATCCCGCAGTTGGCGCAGGACCGCTTCGAAATGACCGTGAAACTGCCTCCCGGTACCCCGCTGCGCGACACCGATGCGCTGGTGCGCGAGCTTCAGGACGCCCATGCCAAGGACGACGGTATCCGCGCGATCTTCGGCGTCAGCGGCACGGGCACGCGGCTCGATGCCAACCCGACCGAGAGCGGCGAGAACATCGGCAAGCTCAGCATCGTGATGGCCGACGGCGGCAGCAAGCAGGTCGAGGCCGCCGAGACCGAGCGGTTGCGCGAGACGATGAAGGCCCATCCGGCGGCGCAGGTGGATTTCAGCCGCCCCGAGCTCTTCAGCTTCTCGACCCCGCTGGAAATCGAACTGCGCGGCCAGGATCTGCAGACCATCGAGCGCGCCGGTCGGCAATTGAGCGCGATGCTGCGCAAGAACCCCCACTACGCCGACGTCAAGTCGACCGTCGAGCAGGGTTTCCCGGAGATCCAGATCCGCTTCGACCAGGAGCGCGCCGGCGCGCTGGGCCTCACCACGCGCCAGATCGCCGACGTGGTGGTCAAGAAGATCCGCGGCGACGTCGCCACGCGTTACAGCTTCCGTGATCGCAAGATCGACGTGCTGGTACGCGCGCAGGAATCCGATCGCGATTCCGTCGACAGCATCCGCCGCCTGATCGTCAATCCCGGCAGCAGCCGGCCGGTGACGCTGGACGCGGTGGCGGACGTGGTCTCGACCACCGGCCCCAGCGAGATCCATCGCGCCGACCAGGTGCGCGTGGCGATCGTGTCGGCCAACCTGCGCGACATCGACCTGGGCGGCGCGGTGCAGGAAGTGCGCGACCTGGTGGCCGCGCAACCACTGGGCGCCGACATCGGCCTGCACATCGGCGGCCAAGGCGAAGAGTTGGCCGACTCGGTGAAATCGCTGCTGTTCGCCTTCGGCCTGGCGATCTTCCTGGTCTACCTGGTGATGGCGTCGCAGTTCGAGTCGTTGCTGCACCCGTTCGTGATCCTGTTCACCATCCCGCTGGCACTGGTCGGCGCGGTGCTGGCGCTGTTGGTGACCGGTTCGACCATCTCGGTGGTGGTATTCATCGGCCTGATCCTGCTGGTGGGGCTGGTGGTCAAGAACGCGATCATCCTGATCGACAAGGTCAACCAGCTGCGCGAGGAAGGCGTCGCCAAGCACCAGGCATTGATCGACGGCGCGCACTCGCGTTTGCGGCCGATCATCATGACCACGCTGACCACACTGTTTGGCTTCCTGCCTTTGGCCATCGCCATGGGCGAGGGCGCCGAGGTGCGTTCGCCGATGGCGATCACCGTGATTGGCGGCCTGCTGGTGTCGACGCTGTTGACCCTGCTGGTGATTCCGGTGGTGTACGACCTGCTCGATCGTCGCAGCGACGAGTACTACCGCGAGCGCGGCCTGCGTGCGCGCCGCGACAGCCAGGCGGTCGCCGCCAGCATCGAAGGCGAACAGACCCCGCTGATCGATCCGGGGCAGGCATGAGCACGGCAGCCGCGAAAGGCCTCGGCCCGGCCGGTCCAGTCACCAGGAATCTGCAGTCATGAGCATTGCCGAACTCAGCATCAAGCGGCCCGTGACAGCGGTGATGCTGTTCGTGTCGTTGTTCGTGATCGGCCTGATCGCGGCGGTGCGCCTGCCGCTGGAGTCGTTTCCGTCGGTCACGCCACCGCTGATCTTCGTGCAACTGCCCTACACCGGGTCGACGCCCGAAGAGGTGGAGCGCACGGTGCTGCGGCCGGTGGAAGAGGCCATGGCGACCATGTCCGGCATCAAGCGCACCGAAGGCACGGCCCGCGCCAACGGTGCCGACCTGCTGGTGGTATTCACCGATTGGGAGCGCAACGTCGCCATCGCCGCTTCCGAAGCGCGCGAGCGCATCGACGCGATCCGCGCCGACCTGCCCGAGGAACTGCAGCGCTATTTCGTGCTCAAGATCGACACCGGTGACCAGCCGGTGCTGAAGGTTCGTCTGGCGAGCGACACCCAGAACCTCACCGGCGCCTATGACCTGATCGAGCGCGAATTCAAGCGCCGGATCGAGCGCATCCCCGGCGTGGCACGCGTGGAGGTGTCCGGGGCACCGCCGAACGAGGTCGAGATCGCGATCGACCCGGACCGGCTCACGGCCCACAACATCAGCCTCAACGACCTGACGCGCTCGCTGCAGGCGCTGAATTTCTCGGTTTCCGCCGGCGTGGTCGACGAGGGGGGGCAACGGCTGCGCGTGCAACCGGTGGGCGAGATCACCGACCTGCAGCAGTTCAGCGACCTGGTCATCGGTACCGGCGGCGTGCGCCTGGGCGACATCGCCGAGGTCCGGTTGAAGCCGTCGCGCATGGACTATGGCCGCCGCCTCGACGGCCGTCCGGCGGTTGGCCTGGACATTTTCAAGGAACGCGATGCGAACCTCGTCGAGGTGTCGAGCAACGCGTTGAGGGAAGTCGAGCGGATCCGCGCCGAGCCCGCCCTCAGTGGCATCCAGGTCAAGGTCATCGACAACCAGGGCGACAACGTCACCAGTTCGCTGACCAGCCTGGCCGAAGCCGGCGGGATCGGCCTGCTGCTGTCGGTGATCGTACTGTTCTTCTTCCTGCGCCACTGGCCTTCGACATTGATGGTGACGTTGGCGATTCCGATCTGTTTCGTCATGACGCTCGGGTTCATGTATTTCGCCGGGGTCAGCCTCAACATCCTGTCGATGATGGGCCTGCTGCTGGCGGTTGGCATGCTCGTGGACAACGCGGTGGTGGTGGTTGAGAGCATCTACCAGGAACGCGAGAAGAACCCCGGCAACCCGCGCCTGGCCTCGATCCTCGGCACCCGCCACGTCGCCATTGCCCTGTCGGCCGGCACGTTGTGCCACTGCATCGTGTTCGTGCCGAACCTGTTCGGCGAGCGCAATTTCCTGGCGATCTACCTTTCGCAAATCGCGATTACGATCTCGGTGTCGCTGCTGGCATCGTGGCTGGTCGCGGTCAGCCTGATCCCGATGATCTCGGCGCGCCTGAAGACGCCGCCGACGGTGAGCCAGGAAAACGCAGCGAAGGGCCTGATCCCGCGGTTGCAGCGCCGCTACGCGCACCTGCTGCGCTGGACCCTCGAGCACCGCGGCAAGTCGGTGCTGGGCATCGCGTTGATCGTCGCCGTCAGCATCGTGCCGGTCATCCTGACCAAGAAGAACATGTTTGGCGGCGACGGCGGCGAGCAGGTCGGCATCGACTACCAGTGGAAGGGCAGCTACACCAAGGAGCAGATGTCGGACGAGGTATTGCGGGTGGAGGACTTCCTCGACGCCAACCGCAAGCGCTTCCACATCCTGCAGCTGTACTCGTATTACAGCGAGCAGGGCGGCGCAACCACCATCGTTACCTTCGACAGCAAGGATGCCAAGGTCACCAAACCATTGGGCGACGCGATCAGCAAGGCGCTGCCGAAGTCGGCGCGCGCGACCCTGACACTGGGCAACCAGGGAGACGGCGGTGGCGGGCCGGGGCAGGACGTCCAGGTACGACTGGTGGGCGATTCCAGCCAGACGCTGGGCGACCTTGCCCACGACATCGTCCCGATCCTGGCCAGGCGAAAGGAATTGCGCGACGTCAGCATCGACGCGGGCGACCAGAACAGCGAATTGACCGTTCATGTGGATCGCGAGCGGGCGGCGGCGTTTGGTTTCAGCACCGAGGATGTTTCGCGCTTCGTCGGCCTGGCCTTGCGGGGCGCGCCCTTGCGCGACTTCCGCCGCGGCGAAACCGAGGTGCCGGTATGGGTGCGGTTCGCCGGCGCGGAAAAGTACGGGGTCGAGGACATCGCGGCCTTCACCGTGCGCGCTCCCGACGGCCGCACCGTGCCGCTGCTCAGCATGGTCGACGTCAGCGTGTTGCCGGCCGCCAGTGCGATCAAGCGCGTCAATCGCCAGACCGCGTTGACCATCAAGGCCAAGTTGCCCGACAAGGTGACGATGCCCGAGGCGCGCAAGGCGATGGAGGAGACGCTCAAGGCCATTGCCTTCCCGGCCGGTTACAGCTTCACCTTCGAGGGCAGCGCATTCGGCGACGAGGCAGAGGCCGGCAAGCAGATGATGTTCAACCTGCTCATCGCCCTGGTCTTGATCTACATCGTGATGGCGGCGGTGTTCGAGTCGCTGCTGTTTCCGGCGGCGATCATGAGCGGCGTGCTGTTCTCGATCTTCGGCGTGTTCTGGTTGTTCTGGCTGTCGGGCACCGAGTTCAACATCATGGCCTTCATCGGCATCCTGGTGCTGATGGGCGTGGTGGTGAACAACGGCATCGTGATGATCGAGCACATCAACAACCTGCGCCGGCGCGGCATGTCGCGCACCGATGCGCTGGTGGTGGGAAGCCGCGAGCGCCTGCGGCCGATCCTTATGACGATGGGGACGGCGATCCTGGCGATGGTGCCGATCGCGCTGTCGACCAGCGAGGCCAGCAACAACATGCCGTCGTACTACCCGATGGCGCGTGCGATCGCCGGCGGTTTGGCGTTCTCGACGATCGTCAGCCTGCTGTTCCTGCCGACGATCTACGCCATTCTCGATGACATGCGCAACGCAACCTCCCGCGTGATCGTGCGGGCACGGGGACGTGGCGACGGCCGCGTACCGGTCGCCGCCGTAGCCGCGGTCGCGACGGAGTGATTGGCTAGCGATGCGATGATGCGAAACGGGAAGGCCAGCCTTCCCGTTTCCACGTGCATCGCGAACGCACCACCGTCAGCCGACGAGCTTGCCCAGCATCCGCAACCCGCCGGTCCACACGCCGATGGCGGTGCCCAGGCTGGTCAGGAAGAAGTTCAGCAGGACCCGGGCGACGCGGTTGCGCCACCATCCTCGCCACGTCTGCACGTCGTCGCGCAGCGCCATGAAATCAGCATAGGTAGGCTTGCGCAGCCACGCCTCGGTCAATCCACTCAGCGTGCCGGAGGCCAGCGCCGGATGCAGCGGCGTGATCGGCGAGGCCAGGAATGCCACGAGGATGCTCAAGGGATGGCCGCCCGCGATCGCGCAACCGATCGCGCCGAGGATGCCGGTGGTGAGGACCCATTGCAGCAGCAGATCCGAGCCGACGTCGAGGCCGCCGTGCCAGAATCCCCAGGCGAACCCGCCCAGCAGGAAGGCCGCCAGCCCGATCGTGAACCACGGGATGTTGCTCTTCTGCGGCATGGCTTCCAGCTCCGCGCGCACCTGCGACGGCGGACGGGTCTCATCGCGCAAATGCTCCGCCAGTCCCTTCAGGTGGCCGGCTCCGACCACGGCCAGCACTTCCCGGGCATCGCCATGGCATTCGCGCAGGCGCGCGGCCATGTAACGGTCGCGCTCGGCGATGATCGTTTCATACAGCACCGGGCTGTCGGCGGCGAATTCCCCGAAGCTCGACTCGAGCATGTCGCCCTGCTTGAGCTTCTCGATTTCGTCGTCGCCGACGTCCTCGTCGGCGAAGAGCGCCGTCAGCAGCCCGCCGCCGAGCTTGGCACGCCCCCAGAAACCCAGCCGCGACGACGCCCGCCGGAAGGTCAGCCCGACTTCGCGATCGATCAGGTGTACCGGCAGGCCGCGTTGGCGCGCTTCCAGTACCGCGAGCTTGAGTTCGGCGCCGGGCTCGACGCCGAGCTGCTCGGCCAGCCGCCTCTGATAGGCCGCCAGGGCGAGGTTGGCGGCAAACATGGCGGTCTTGCCGGTGCGGATGACCTGCACCAGGTCGAGTTTGGCGAGCGCGGCGGGATCGGTGAGCGATTGCAGCCGCGGCTCGTCCAGTTCGACCGCGACGGCGTCGAAATGGCCACTGGCGATCGCGTCACGGACGGCGTCGACACTGGCCTTGGACACGTGCGCCGTGCCGAGCAGGGTGAAGCGCACGCCGTCGCGTTCCACGATCGCGTGCGGCTGGTCGATGAGTACATCTTCGAGTGGCATCAGCTCATCCGCGGACATGGATCGCTCCAGGCAACGGGCGCGAGGGCGCGCGGGGAGTGCGAATCAGGGGCATGGACATCACTTCGATAAGCGCCGCGGACTCGAGGAGGCCGGGCGCCGAATGTGGGAGGGGGGAGCTGGCGAGGAAGCTTAGGGCTTGCCACAGGGGCGGGCAAACCTCGGGACGTCCGCGCAGGACGGAATGGAAACGGGCTCTCGCGAAGCCGTCTCCCATCCACACAGGTGTGAAGATTGAAAAGTGTGGGGCAGCCTTTGGCGGGCCGATCCTGGCTGACACGAACGCGAGGCTCGCGCGTGCGGATCGCCCTGTGCGCCTCAATCCCGATAGCGCTTCAGCAGGTCGCCATACGCATCGATGCGACGGTCGCGCAGGAACGGCCAGATCCGTCGCACGTGTTCGCTGCGCGCCAGATCGACCTCGGCCATCAATATCTGCGGCGTATCGGTGGCGGCTTCGGCCAGGAACTCGCCTTGCGGCCCGAGCACGTGGCTGCTGCCCCAGAAGTCGATGCCAGCGGCATCCATCGGTGATTGCTCATGTCCGACCCGGTTGCAGGACAGCACCGGCAATCCGTTGGCCACTGCATGGCCGCGGTGGCTGAGCATCCAGGCATCGCGCTGGCGACCTTTTTCAGCGCCATCGTCGCCGGGATCCCAACCGATCGCGGTCGGGTAGAGCAGGATTTCGGCGCCGGCCAGCGCCATCAGTCGTGCGCCTTCCGGGTACCACTGGTCCCAGCACACCATCACGCCGAGGCGGCCGACCGAGGTGTCGATCGGCTCGAAACCCAGGTCGCCCGGGGTGAAGTAGAACTTCTCGTAGAACCCCGGATCGTCGGGGATATGCATCTTTCGGTACTTGCCTGCGATCGAGCCGTCCGCCTCGAACACCACCGCCGTATTGTGGTACAGGCCGGCGGCGCGGCGCTCGAACAGCGAGCTCACCAGCACCACGCCGTGCTGTTTGGCGAGCTTGCCCAGGCGCCCGGTGCTTGGTCCGGGAATCGGCTCGGCGAGATCGAATTCGCTCACGGACTCGTGCTGGCAGAAGTAGGCGCCGTTGTGCAGTTCCTGCAGCAGCACCAGCTTCGCTCCCTGCCGTGCCGCCTCGGCGACGCGTTGCTCGATGACCGCCAGGTTGGCCTCGGCGTTGCCGGGTCCCTGGTCGACGATGGCACGTTCCTGGATCAACGCGACAGGCAGGGTGCGGGTTTTCATGGGTTTTCCGTTGGTGCGTGGACGTTGGTCGGGTGGGGGCGTGGCCAGGTTGCTCGCCGCGAAGCCGGTCATTTCGTCGCAATTTAGTGTTTCAAGCAGTTTGCAGCGGGACCAGCCCTTGCGGGAGTTGCATTGTGATGCAGTGCAGGCTGCCGTTTTGCCAGATCAACGAGCGGCACGGGACCGGCACGATCTCGCGGTCCGGGAATGCGCTTTGAAGCACAGCGCGGGCTTCCAAGTCGGCGTCGTCGCCATAGGTCGGCATGAGCACGGCGTCATTGATGATCAGGAAGTTGGCGTAGCTGGCGGCCAGCCGGCGGCCACCGTCAACGATGGGCTGCGCCCAAGGCAGCGGGAACAGCCGATATGGACGGCCATCGTGGGTGCGCAGCGCTGCCAGTTCCGCCGCCATCGCCTGCAGTTCCGCGTGGTGCGAATCGGCAGGATCGTCGCAGGCCTGGAACACGATGGCGTCCTCTGCGGCAAACCGTGCGAGGGTGTCGATGTGCGCGTCGGTGTCGTCGCCTTCAAGATAGCCGTGATCCAACCACAGGACGCGGTCCTGGTGCAGCCACGCGGCCAGCTTGGCACCCAGGTTGTCGCGATCGGTATCCGGGTGACGTTCGTGCAGGCACGTCCACGTGGTCAGCAGGGTGCCCGCGCCATCGCTGTCGATCGCACCGCCTTCCAGTGCAAAATCAATGGCTTGCCGGGAACTGTGCAGAAAGATTCCCGCTTGGTGCAGGCCTTCGACCAGACGATCGTCCAGGCTCGCATCGAACTTGCCGCCCCAGCCGGTGAAGCGGAAATCGAGCAGCCGGAAGCCTCCATCCTCGCGCAGGGCGATCGGGCCCGAGTCGCGCAGCCAAGTGTCGTCATAGCGGATCTCGATGAAGCGCACCCTCGACATATCCACCCGCGCCGACGCCAATCGCGCCCGCGCATACGTTTGGAGATCCTGGTCGGCGACGCAGATCAGCACCGGCTCAAAGCGGGTGATCGCCGCGACCAGGGCGATATAGGTGTCCTCGACGTCGCCCAGGCGATCGGCCCAGTCGGTGTCGGCGTGCGGCCAAGCAATCAGCACGGCGGATTGGGGCTCCCATTCCGCGGGAAGTCGCAGTTCAGGTTTCATCGTGCGGTATCCGTATGCCGGCCGCGGGCCAGAGGCATCAACAGGGCAATGTGAAGAACGTGGCGGGCGCCGGCGAGGGAGGGCCGCGATGGCGCGGGCCGCTTGCACGGTTGCAGCGATTCACTGGGATGCGGAGCGGGCCGGCGGCAGGGGGGGCGCCCATCGCGCGCGCCCGACGCCAATCCGTTCAGCGGATCGGTGGCCTAGGGCCGACTTCCTGTGCGTCCGCCTTGTTGGCAACCGCGTCGATGACCCGGTTCTTCTCGAAATAGACGGTAAACGTGGGATAGATCCAGCGATTGATCGTCGGCCACTGGCGCTTCTGCCCGCCGCGCGGATCCATGCGCTCGGCCGGAGCGCCGAACGTGGCCTGGACCTGGGCCATGCTCAGGCCTCGGGCGGGCAGCGTGCGTGAGGCTTCCTGCTGGACCCGGTCGATCAACAGGGTTTCGGCCGGGGAACTGCCGGCCAACGCGAGCAAGGCGAACAACGGAATCGCGGCGATGCGGGATGTCATGACGGGTCCCCTCGAAAGTTGGACGATTGTAAACGCAACACCCGACAGCCACGCACCACGCTACCGTCACGGATTCGCGACAACGGTTGGCCAGTTCCCGCGGCGTTTGAGAAGTGAAACCCCGGCCAGCACGAAAAAGGCCACCCTTCGGCAGCCTTCTCGATCGGTTTCTCCGGTAGCGGCATAAGCCGGCACCGCAGACCTTCCCGCTGGGCGCATTACATGCGCCTCGCAGCCTCTTAGCGCTGGCGCGCCTTGAAACGCGGGTTCGACTTGCAGATCACGAAGACCTTGCCACGACGGCGAACGACTTTGCAGTCGCGGTGACGGTTCTTCGCCGACTTCAGGGAGGACAGGACCTTCATGACAACCTCGGCAACGGGAAAATGAGAATTAGCCGGCGATTGTAACGGCTTTACACAAAACAGATCAAGTGTTTGCCTCATCGCCAGTCCCGCGCGTGGGATGGCCGCATGGTCGCACCCAAGGG
>JBBRWW010000045.1:0-21380 GCA_038248955.1 Lysobacterales bacterium | reverse complement strand
GGCGCGGAAGTCGGCGCTGAACAGGCCCTCGTCGATACCGACCACCGCGACCAGGGTCAGGTTCGGCAGGTCGTGCCCCTTGGCGAGCATCTGCGTGCCGACCAGGATCCCGCGCGCGGTGCCGAACGCGGCCAGGTGCTGCTCCAGCGCATCGCGGCGGCTGGTGGTGCCACGGTCGATGCGCAGCACCGGCACGTCGGGGAAACGCGCGAGGAGGGTTTCCTCGATGCGCTCGGTGCCGGCGCCCTGCGACTGCAGCGCCAGCCCGCCGCAGTCCGGGCACGCGTTCGGCGCCGGCCGGCGCGCGCCGCAGTGGTGGCATTGCAGCCGCCGGCCGCCGGCGTGCACGGTCATCGGCGCGTCACAGCGGTTGCATTGCGCGCTCCAGCCGCAGTCATGGCACAGCAGCACCGGCGCGTAACCACGGCGGTTCTTGAACACCAGCACCTGGCCGTCGGCCGCCAGCGCCTTGCCGATCGCCGTGAGCAGCTCCGGCGACAGGCCGGCCTCCAACGGGCGCTTGCGTACGTCGAGCACGCGCACGCGCGGCGGCAGCGCGACCCCGGCGCGCGCGCGCAGGCGCAGGTGCACGAAGCGTTCCGCCTGGGCGTTCCTGAGCGACTCCAGCGACGGCGTCGCGCTGCCCAGCACCACCGGCACGCCAAGCGCCTTGGCCCGCACCAGGGCGAAATCGCGGGCGTGGTAACGGATTCCATCGAGCTGCTTGAAGCTGCCGTCGTGTTCCTCGTCGATGACGATCAGCCCGGCCTCGGGCAACGGCAGGAACACGGCGGAGCGGGTGCCGACCACCACCCGCGCCTCGCCGCGTGCCGCCGCCGCCCAGGTGCGCGCGCGCTCGCCGTCGCCCAGGCCCGAATGCAGCGCATGCACCGGCACCCCGAGGCGGGCGCGGAAGCGCGCGAGCGTCTGCGGGGTGAGACCAATCTCCGGCACCAGCACCAGCGCCTGCCTGCCACGCGCGAGGCAGTTGGCGATCGCGCGCAGGTAGACCTCGGTCTTGCCGCTGCCGGTGACCCCGTCGAGCAGCAGGGTGGCGTAGCCACCGCCCGCGGCGAGGATCGCGTCTACCGCGGCCTGCTGCTCGCCGTTGAGCGTCGGCCCCGGTTGCGGCACCGGCGCCCGCGCTGACGCTGGCACCTCGACGCGCTCGGCCAGTTCGCGCTTGGCCAGCGCTCGCGCGGCGGCGCGCCAGTCGTCGAGGGCATCGTCGAGCAGGCCCTCGTCGCGCGGTCCGGCGTGCAGCACATCGGCCAGCCGCCGCGGCCGACTGCCGGCGCGCAGGCGTTCGCGCCCGGTCTGGCCCGCCTCGGTCAACCGCCACGCCCAGGCGTGGGTCTCGGCAAGCGGCTCGCCGCGACGCAGCGCCGCCGGCAGCGCGGTCGCCAAGATCTCGCCCAAGGGCGCGTGGGTATAGCGGGCCAGCCAGCGCAGCGAGTCCAGCAGTTCGCCGCCCAGCAGCGGCGCCGGATCCAGGATCGCCAATGCCTGTTTGAGGCCGGCCTCACCCAGGGCAGGGGCATGGGCTTCGCCGACCGAGGTTACGACGCCCACCAGTTCCCGTGACCCGAACGGAACCCGCACCCGGCAGCCGATATCCGCCGGCGCGGGCGCGTGGCCGTCGACCGGGCGATAGTCGAACAACCGTGGCAGGGGCAACGGCAAAGCCACGCGCCAGACCGACCCGGGCTGCGGGGTTGGATCGGGCCGTTCCGGGCCGGGCGATGAGGTGGGTGCGGACATCGCGTTCAGTCTAGCGAGCGGCCGCAAGGGGAGGGTGGAACGCAGACTTCACAGTTGCAGGTCATTGCTGGTGCTTGTGTGATAAAGATCACGTAAGTATCGGACTACAAAGAGGATTCATCGTTATCCACATGGCCTGTGGATAAATCTGTGCATTGCGGTGTGGGATCACTGCGCAAGATCGCCCGGACAAGCGCTGCGGCCACCTTGGCGAAAAAAGTGCCACGTAGACAATTGACTTACAAATCATAAGGTTGGCCGTGAAACATTGCGGTCATGCGGCGACTCAGGGATGTGTAGGTTGCGTTAGTGACGGTTCCATTACCGCTGTGCACAACCGTTTTCGCCGCAACCCCCGTCACGCTTCGCTGCGAGGGTCGCGTCACCGAAGTCAAGTAGGAATAATTCTTGCCTCGACGGCCGCCCGCCCGGGGGCGAGGTGGGCGGCGGCCGAGCCGATTCGCGCCCGGATGCGGGCGCCACGCCGCGCTCGCTATGATGGGGGCGGTATCGCATCGTCCCTGTCCGAGTCCCTCTCCTTGACCCTCCCCGATTCACTGCCCCGCCCCGGGGCTTCGGCCGCGCTGGCGGCGTTCCTGCGCGGTGTCGAACGCCGCGGCGCGGTGCTGGCGGAACTTCAGTGCGGCGACGCCAGCGGTGGCGATGCCGCGCTGGCCGCGGCGATGGTCGACTTCCGCGCCGCCGCGGCCGGGTCGGCGATGGCGGAGTGGCCGCGGAGTTTCTGGGCGCGGCTGCTGGCCCAGCCGCGAATGCGCGAGCGCACCCCAGTGGCGATCGTGCTCGATGCCACCGACGCACTGGCCGAGCTGGGCAGCGGCCCGCGCGCGGCGCTGCTGCTGCGGCTGGCGGCCGGCCTGAGCGAGGTCGACGCCGCCGCCGTGCTGGGCGTTGCCGCGCCGACCTATCGGCTGGCACTGCGGCGGTCCCTGCCCAGCCATGCCGACGGCCGGGCCGACCCCGAGGCCTGGCAGCGACTGCGTGAGCAGGTGCACCGCCGGATCAAGACGCTGCCGCAGGATCGCCTGCTGCGGCTGACCCGGGCGCGGGAGGTTGCCTTGCTGGGCCAGTCAGCAGGCGTGCCGGGCACATCGGTCGACCGATCCGCGCCGATCCCGCCGCGCCGACTGCTGACATTGCTGTGGGCGCTGTTGGCGTTGTGCGCACTTGCGTTGGCGGCGACGTTCTGGCCCGGCGCCATCGGCCGATCAGCGGGCGAGGATGGCGCCGGGGTTCGGGTGCAACCGCTGCCCGAGGCCGAAGCCCCGGCGTCGGGATACGGCGCCGATGAAGGGCTCATCGCCCACCGCGATTTCGCCCTGCTCACCGATCCCCTGGCCGAGGCCAACATCGGCGACATGGATTTCCATGCCTGGCTGGCCGCGCACCAGCCGGCCGGCGACGGCGGCGTGGGTGACCCGATGCGCTTGGCGGCCGATGGCGCCGGTGGCGCGGCGCTGCCCACCGGCGACGCCAGCGTGGCGCCACCCGAGAGTGCAATGGGAGAAACCGATGCGCCGGATTGAACGCGTCGCACTGCTGCTGGCGCTGGTGTTGGTTGCGCCCACGCTCGCGGCGCAGGCGGTGCTGGACGGGTACGCCCGGATAGTGCCGCAGCTGCCGCTCGCCGAGCGCGCGCAACTGCGTCAGCGCGCCGCCACCTGGACCGGCTGGAGCGCCGCCGAACGCGCCGTATTCGCCGCGCGGGTCGCGGCCTGGGATGCCTCGCCGCTGGCGCAGCGCGCCGACCGGCGCGAGCGTTACGCGGCGTGGCGCGCCCTGCCGCTGGCGGAAAAAGTCCGCATGCGCGTGGCGCTGATGCACTACGCCGGTCTCCCGCTGGACCAGCAGTTGGCGTTGCGCGCGCAGTTCGACGCGCTCGACCGCAGCGACCGTCGCGGCTGGCTGCTCGGGCCGTCGTTGGGCGCCGACTATCCCGCGCTGCAGCCGTTGCTGGCGCAGGTCCCGGCAGGCGAGCGCGAGGCCCTGCTACGGGTGTTGCGCGCGATGCCACCCCAGCAGCGGATCGATCTGGGCGTCCTGGCCCAGCGCACCGCACCCCAGGCGCGCGCTGAACTGCGGCGCGCGTTGTTGTCGACCTCGACCGGCAACCGCCAGCAGTGGCTGTGGCAGCAACTGGAGCGCTGACCCGGCAAGGTCGGGGCAAGACCATGGCGCTTATCGCACCCGAAACGCCCCTCGGAATGCGCGAAATCCTCGCCGCCAAGCTCGCCGAGGCCATCGACAAGCCCGAAATGCCCGCCGGGCTTCGCTGTCGCCGCCGGATCCGCAACGTCCCTTGCCGCGCCGGGGCAGTCGCGCCGTCAATCCGGCGCCGCGGCGTCGTGGCTCATACCCGCACGAAGCTGACCAGCACCACTGCCACGGTCGCGAACATCACCAGCATGAAGTACGCGCCGCCGAGCAGGCAGTACTTGACGACCGACATCGGCCAACCCTGGGCGTAGACGCGCTTCTGCATCAGCAGCAGGTATAGCGGCATCCACACCCAGAGCGCGGCCTTCAGCAGCCCGGTGACCGGGCCCGTCCAAGGCACCGCCGGCACCAGCCAGTGGTCGAGTCCGATCAGCATGAACATCGCCAGCAGCGCGATGCACAGGAACGCGTGGCTGTAGAGGCCGACCACCAGGTGTTCCATGTACAGCCGGCGCTGGCGCAGGTAAGCCAGTTTCAGCAGCAGCGCGAAGACCGGCACCAGCACGAACAGCGCGGTGGGGACGGCGCCGATCGCCGCGTTCTTGTACAGGTTCGGATCCTGCCTGATGCGCGGCATGTTGCCCTTGGCCTTCGCGAGCTGGTGGTTGAACCAGGCGTTGACGAAGCCCGGCGCCCCCGGCAGCGACAGCGGATTGCCGTGTTCATTCCACGGTTTACCGGCGGAGAACACCCAGTCGCCTTCGTCACCGACCACGATGCCGGAATCGCTGGCGGCGGCCTTTTCCGCGGCGACGACCACCGGCGGCGCAGCGTCGGTCGCGTGCTGGTTGCCGTCCGCCGTTTGCAGCGCCTGGATGCGGCGCTGCGCCTGCTCGCGCACCTTGCCCATGGCGGCGTCCATGCCCATCAAAGCGCCGGGAATCGCCGCCATGTCGGCCTTGGCCACGGCCAGTTTCCGCAGGGCCTGGTCGCGCAGCCGCTCGACTTCCGCGACCGTGGCGGCGCGGTCGATTGCCGTCGGGGCACCTGCAGTGTTCGCGGCGTCGGCAGCGTCGTTGCGCAGCAGGACCGTGTTCGGGTCGAGCTGGATCGTGACCTGGGCGACGAAGAACGTCAGCACGCTGAGGATCACGAACAGCCGCAGCGGCGCGATGTAGCGCACGCGGTGGCCGGCCAGGTAGCTGCAGGCCACGCGCGCGGGCACCAGCAGGTCCCACAGCGTGCCGAACACGCGCCCGTCGACGTGCCAGAACGATTCGAACACGTCCTCCAGCGCGTGCGCGGCGTGGCGCACCGGGTTGGCGACCGGTTGCCCGCAGCGGGCGCAGAAGCGACCCAGCAACTGGGCGCCGCAATTCTCGCAGCGCGTGGGTGCGGGGTGTTCGAGGGT
This sequence comes from Lysobacterales bacterium, assembly GCA_038248955.1. GTDB lineage: Bacteria > Pseudomonadota > Gammaproteobacteria > Xanthomonadales > Xanthomonadaceae > Lysobacter_K. Next base: position 16,033 of record JBBRWW010000045.1, on the reverse strand, counting down.
GGAGCTCATGGCAGGGCCGGACCGGGGTAATCATCGCGAGGCCGCTAAGATAGCGGCCCGCCACGACCCGGCGCCAGCGCCCGCCATCCGCCGCGGCCGCGCGGCCGCAGTCGCGCATGGTGTCAACGATGCCCGCCGCCGCCGCACCGCGCCGCCCACGTGAGCTGCTTACCCGCGAGCTCCGCACCACCACGGTCCTCGCCGCGCCGCTGGTCGCCGGGCATGTCTCCACCGGCCTGATCGGCTTTGTCGACAACGTGCTCGCCGGCCACCACGGCACCGACACGCTGGCCGGCGTGGCGATCGGCACTGCGTTGTTCTGGCTGCCGGTGGTGGTGCCGATGGGTACCCTGATGGCGCTGCCGCCGACCGTGTCGCAACTCGATGGCGCCGGCCGGCGTGGCGAGATCGGCGCGGTATTCCGCCAGTCGCTGTGGCTGGCCGCGGTACTGGGACTGGCGATGTTCGCGTTCATGACGTTCATCGTCGACGCGCTCGCGCCGATGGGCATCGCCGCGGAGATCATTCCCGGCGCCACCGCGTTCCTGCACGGCATCCGCTGGGGCGTGCCGGCGCTCACGTTGTTCTACTGCATGCGCTACCTCAGCGAGGGCCTGCACTGGACGCTGCCGACGATGGCGCTCAGCGCTGGCGGCCTGCTGGTGCTGGTGCCGCTGGGCTATGTGCTGACATTCGGCAAGCTGGGCCTGCCGGAGCTGGGCGCGGCAGGCCTGGGGTTGGCGTCGGCGGTGATGCTGTGGCTGCAGATGCTGTGCTTCGCGGTGGTGTTGGCGCGCGCGCGGCGGTTCGCCGACCTGGACCTGTTCGCGGGCTTCTTTACCCGGTCGAACCGGCCGCACTGGCCGACGATCCGGCGGCTGCTGGCCACCGGCCTGCCGATCGGGGTCACGGTGTTGATGGAGGGCGGCTTGTTCATCGCCGCGGCGCTGCTGATCGGGCGGCTCGATGGCGTCTCGGCGGCGGCGCACCAGATCGCGGTCAACGTCGCCACGCTGTGTTTCATGGTGCCGATGGGGCTGGCGGAGGCGACCACGGTCCGGGTCGGCCGCGCGATGGGCCGCGACGACCGCCAGGGCGTGCGCCGCGCCGCCTACGCCGGCTACGCGATCGTGCTGTGCACGCAACTGGTGTCGGCGTCGACGCTGGCGCTGGGCAACGAGTGGGTGGTCGGGTTCTATACCGCCGACGCCGGCGTGGCATCGCTTGCCGCGTCGCTGCTGCTGTACGCCGCGGCCTTCCAGTTCCCCGACGGCGTGCAGGTGCTCTCGGCCGGCGCGTTGCGCGGGCTCAAGGACACGCGCGTGCCGATGCTGCTGGCGGGTGTGGCGTATTGGGTAGTAGGCGTGCCGCTGGGCGCGGTGCTCAGCCTGGGCCTGGGCGGATTCACGGCCGCGATGGGGCCCCAGGGCATGTGGATTGGCCTGATCGCCGGCCTCAGCGTCGCCGCGGTGCTGCTGGGCCTGCGTTTCCATCGTTCCAGCGACCCGGCGCGGCTGCTGGTACGCAGCCTGCGCGCGCGAGTGACCAATGGCGGATGAAACCGGCGCGCGCGCCACGTACCCTGCACCCAGAATCCTGGAGTATCCGCAATGACCGACACAACCCGCCGTGGCCCGATCGCACGGTTCTTCGCCGGCCTGTGGGGGGCGATGAACTTCACCCGCCGGCTGGTCTTCAACGTGATCTTCTTCGGCCTGCTGTTCGTGTTCCTGGCGGTGCTGGGCGCAGGCGACCGCAGCAAGCCACTGCTCGACCGCACGACGCTCGTGATCGCGCCGGAAGGCGCGCTGGTCGAGCAGTTCAGCAGCGATCCGGCATCGCGCGCCCTCAACAAGGCGCTCGGCAGCAAGGGTGGCGAGGTGCAATTGCGCGACCTGCTGCGCGCGCTGGATGCGGCCCGCACCGACAAGCGAATCGAGCGTGTCGTGCTGCGCCTGGACCAGCTGCAGACCAGCGGGCTGGCGTCGATGCGCGAGGTCGCCGCGGCGATCGCGCGGGTCAAGGCGAGCGGCAAACAGGTGGTCGCGTTCTCGGAAATGATGGACCAGAAGCAGTACCTGCTGGCCGCGCAGGCCAACGAGGTCTACCTCGACCCGATGGGCGGGTTGCTGCTGGAAGGCCTCGGCCGCTATCGGCAGTACTTCCGCGAAGGGCTGCAGGACAAGCTCGGCGTCGACGTCCATCTGTTCAAGGTCGGCGAGTACAAGTCCGCCGCCGAGCCCTACGTGCTCGATGCCGCCTCGCCGGCGTCGAAGGAGGCCGACCTGTTCTGGATGAACGATGTCTGGCAGCGCTACCTCGCCGACATCGCCGCCGCGCGCAAGCTCGATGCCGGGCAATTGGCGACCAGCATCGACGAATTGCCGGCGCTGCTGTTGGCCGCCAATGGCGACATCGCCCAATACGCGGTGCAGCAGAAGCTGGTCGATGGCCTGAAGTCGCGCGAACAGGTCGATGACCTGCTGATCGATCGCGGCGTGGCCGACGACAAGGCCGACGGCGGCTTCCGCCAGGTGTCCCTGGACGGCTACCTGGGCCACCTCGACCTCGCGATCCAGGCCGCCGATCTGCGTCCACAGGTCGCCGTGGTGGTGGCCGAAGGCGAAATCAGCGGCGGCGAGCAGCCGCCCGGCACGGTCGGCGGCGTGTCGACGGCGGCGCTGCTGCGCGCCGCGCGCGACGACGACAAGGTCAAGGCGGTGGTGCTGCGCGTGGATTCGCCCGGTGGCGAGGTGTTTGCATCCGAGCAGATCCGCCGCGAGGTCGATGGCCTGAAGGCCGCCGGCAAGCCGGTGGTGGTGTCGATGGGCGACCTCGCCGCCTCGGGCGGCTACTGGATTTCGATGAACGCCGACCGGATCTATGCGGATCCGTCGACGATCACCGGCTCGATCGGCATCTTCGGCCTGATCCCGACCATCCCGCGCACGCTGGAAAAAATCGGCGTGCATACCGACGGCGTCGGCACCACGCGGCTGGCGGGTGCGTTCGACATCACCCGGCCGCTGGCGCCGGAAGTCGGGCAGGTCATCCAGGCCGTGATCGACAAGGGCTACAGGGACTTCACCGGCAAGGTCGCCCAGGCGCGCCAGCAGCCGGTGGCGCAGATCGATGCCGTCGCCCGCGGCCGCGTGTGGAGCGGCGCGCAGGCGAAGGAGCGTGGGTTGGTGGATGAACTCGGTGGCCTGCGGCCCGCGATCGCCGATGCCGCCAAGCGCGCCAAGCTCGGCAAGGCCGACGCCTACCGCGTGCAGTACATCGAAAAATCGGCGACGCCGTTCGAGCGTTTCTTCACCGGCTTCGCCGAAAGCCGCATCGGCGCGGCGTGGTTGCAGCAATCCGGGCTGGCGCCCGACGGGTTTGCGCAGCGGCTGCTGGCCAGGTCGATGCCGCAGGCCGCGGCGGAGCTGCGCTTCCTGGAAGCCGCGGTGCAACCGACCCGGGGCGTGCCGATCAAGGCATTGGCGTACTGCTTCTGCGGGCTGTGAGTCCGGCGCCGCAGTGAGGAACAAGAAAAACCCGGCTTCGGCCGGGTTTTTTCCTTGAAGGCACCGGAGTACGAACGGTCGATGCAGCGTTCGCGTGGCGTGTTCGTTGTTCGATCAGTCACGTTGCCCGGTGGGCACCGCGACGCGGTCAGTTGCCGGTTTGCGCATCGATCGCCGCGCGTTGCGCCTCGGCCGCCTTCTGCGCCTCGGCCTGGACGTTTTTGGCCTTGTCGAGCGGTGCCTGGATCGCATCGCGCATCTGCGTGGCCTGTGGCACCGGCGGACGCTCCTTCTCGGGCGGTTGCGGTTTGGAGCAGGCGGCCAGCGCTGCCAGCAGCAGCATCGCGCACCAGGCGGGCAGTCTCGTCATCGCAGGCATCCTCGGTTGGGCCGGAGGCTATGCTACGCCGGCGGCGCGGCAGGCGCGGCGACCCCACGGAGGCAGGCGATGGACCCGAAGCGCTGGCGGCTGGATGGACAACTCGCGCTGGTGACCGGCGGCAGCGCCGGCATCGGCCGCGCGGTCGCGCGCGAACTGCTTGGCTTCGGCGCCGACGTGCTGCTGGCGGCGCGCGACGACAAGGCGCTGGAGATCGCCCGCGCCGAGCTGCTGGAGGACTTCCCCGACCGCGACGTGCAGGGCTTCGTCGCCGACGTCGCGATCGACGAGCAGCGCCGCGAGCTGCTCGACTGGGTCGAGGATTTCGGCGAGGGCCTGCATATCCTGGTCAACAACGCCGGCGGCAACACCAGCAAGCCCAGCACCGACTATGCCGACGACGAATGGCGGCAGGTGTTCGAGGTCAACGTGTTCGCGGCGTTCGAGCTGTCGCGCTACCTGCACCCGCTGCTGACGCGCCACGCGGCGTCGAGCATCGTCAACGTCGGCAGCGTCTCCGGCCTGACCCACGTGCGCACCGGCGCGCCGTACGGCATGAGCAAGGCGGCCCTGCACCAGATGACCCGCAACCTCGCGGTCGAGTGGGCGGAGGACGGCATCCGCGTCAATGCGGTCGCGCCGTGGTACATCCGCACCCGCCGCACCTCCGACAAGCTTGCCGACCCGGACTACCTCGACGAGGTGCTGCTGCGCACGCCATTGGGCCGGGTCGGCGAGCCCGACGAGGTCGCCGCCGCGGTCGCGTTCCTGTGCCTGCCGGCAGCGGGCTACATCACCGGCGAATGCATCGCGGTGGATGGCGGGTTTTTGCGCTACGGGTTTTGACCCGGCCGGTACATCGCGACGTTCGTCCAGCGGTTCACCGCTCACCCGACGCCTGTCATCATTTTCCGCAGGTGCTCTCGTTCACCACCCGTTCGACCCGGTCGACTTCGGCCTGGGCGTCGTCGCGGTTGTCGCGGCGGCCGAAGCGCAGCGCCGCCTGGACCTCGCGCAGGCGCGATTTCCAGTTTTCGCACAGCGCGCCGTCGGCGACGCGCTGGCACTGGTCGCTGACCATCTGGCAGGCCTCGCCGGCACTCGGGCCGCTGCCGCCACCGATGCCGGTGGTCGTCATCGGCGCGCAACGCTGTGGCGGCAGGCCGTCGTCGCTGAGGTAGCGGTCGTTGTCGAAGGTGCGGCATTCGAACAGCACCGGCGGCGGCAGGCGGTCGCCGTCGGCGATCAATGCGGCGACGCGGCTCGGACTCCTTGGCACCTCCACGATCGCGGGAGCGGGCCTCGCGCTGGGCGCCGGGGCGGTCGCCGCCGGGCGGGGTGCCGCCACGACCGGCACGTAATCGATCACACGACGATCCTGCTTGCTGCCTTTCGGGCAGGGCATATCGTTCTGCACGGTGAGGGCGCCGGCGGCATCGGTGCAGCGGTACATCACCACTTTCTGCGCGACCGCGGCGGAGGCGGGCAGCAGCAGCGCGGCCAACAGGGAACAGGTCCGGAACACTCGCATCAATACGCTCCGCAATCGGTGGCAAGGCGCGCATCGATGCCGCGCTGCTCGGTGGTGATTCCGGTGCGCTCGCTTTGCAGCGCGCTGTTGTAATGGCGGTCGAGCTCGTAGCGGCGATCGCGCAGGCGGCTGCAGACTTCCTGTTGGGGCAGGGCGTGGCAGGCATCGCGGATCCAGGTGCCGGCCGGATAGAGGATGTCGCCGCCGAGGGAGGGGGGATAGGGGCGGGGATCATGCGGTGGAAAATCATGCGGTGGAAAATCATGCGGTGGAAAATCATGCGGCGAATAACCGTATCGCAGGGTTCGCGACTGGCCAATGTCGACCCTTCCGAGGATCGGCCCGTCGCGGTATTCCAGATGGCCGCGGTAACCATACCGCTGTCCGCCATAGCCACCAGTGGTGGGATACACCGGATAGCCGAGCATGGCCAGTGGCATCCAGCGCGGATTGCCTTCGTCGCTTTCGCTGGTGTAACGCCCGCCGTCGCCGTTGACGCACTCGTAGAGCGGGCGCGGTGCCTGGACGATGACCACGCGTTGCGACGCGGTCGCGGCCGGGGGCGGGACAGGTCGCGGCGCCGCCGGCGGGCGCGGCGCGGGATCGGTGGGACGCCGCATCTCGCGGCTGCGTTGGCGTTCGCCCTTGGCGCAGGGGGTGTCGCGCAGGGTCAGCCGGCCTTGCGCATCGGTGCAACGGTAGATCGTGACATCGCCCGCCGCCGTGCCGCCGGACACCGCCACGAGCAGCGCGGACGCGATCAGGCAGTGGCGGCGAATCCGGGTCATGGCGCATCTTGCGCGAGCGCCGCGCCGGCGGGAAGCGGCAACGCCCCCGGGCGACCGCCGCCGTTCAGTGCCACTGCGGTCGGACGCGGCGCGCGCTCACCCGCGCAGTTGCGCGCCAGTCATCGCGTCGCGTATCGCGGTGGGCGCGGCCAAGCCGCCGGCCTCGCCCCCGGCAACCGCGTCGATCAGCGTCAACAGGGCGGGGTCCAACGCATCGCGGTGGAACGCTGGCGGCTGGCCGGTCAGGTTGGCGCTGGTCGACACCAGCGGGCCGCAGAAGGCCGCGCACAGCGCAACCACGTCCGGGTGCGCACTGACCCGCACGGCCACGCCGCGGTAGGCGCCACCGGTCAACCATTCCGGCACGCGTGCGGTTGCCGGCACGATCCACGTGTTGGGCCCCGGCCAGCTTGCCTGTGCGGCCGCGCGACGGTCCGGCGGCAGTCGCTCCCAAGCGACCAGGCCATCGAATTGCGCAACGTGGCCGGCAATCAGGATAAATCCCTTGTCGACCGGGCGGCGCTTGATCGCCAACAGGCGCATCACCGCAGCTTGATCGAACGGATCACAACCCAGCCCCCAGACCGCTTCGGTCGGGTAGGCGACCACACCGCCGCCGCGGAGCGCGGCGAGCGTGGCGGACAGGTCAGGATCGATCGCGTTCATGCCGGAACAGGCTCGGCACGAACGCGACCGCGCTCAAGCGCCGCGCTCAGGCCGCGGCACCCGGGCCGGCGCTGGCCTTGGCGACCTTGTTGGTCGCCTTCTTGACGGTCGCCTTCTTGGCCGCGGTCTTCTTGGTGGCCTTCTTCACGGTCTTCTTGGCGGCCTTCTTGGCCGGCGCCTTCTTCGCCACCGCGACCTTGGCCACCTTCTTCGCGGCCACCTTCTTGGTCGCGGCCTTCTTGCCAAAGCCCTTGCGCATCGGCTTGCCGGTCTCTTCCATCAGCTTGATCACTTCCTCAAGCGTGAGCGATGCCGGCTCGCGGTCCTTGGGAATGCGGCCGTTGAGCTTGCCGTCGCTGATGTACGGGCCATAGCGGCCGTTGAGGACCTGGATGTCGCTGTCGTCGAAACTCTTGATGATGCGGTTGCGCGCGATCTCTTCCTTTTCCTCGATCAATGCCACCGCGCGGTCGAGGTCGATCGTGTACGGGTCATCCTCCTTCTTGAGCGAGGCATACACGCTGCCGCGCTTGGCGAACGGTCCGAAACGACCGATGCCGACGCTGACTTCCTCGTCCTTGTCGGAGCCCAGCTTGCGGGGCATCTTGAACAGTTCCAGCGCGTCGGCCAGGCCGATCGTATGCATGCTCTGGCCCGGCCGCAGCGACGCGAACGTCGGCTTGTCCTCGGCGTCCTCGGCGGTGCTGCCGATCGCCGCGTAGGGGCCGTAGCGACCGAGGCGCACGCTGACCGGCTTGCCGGATTTCGGGTCGATGCCAAGCTCGCGCGCGCCGGTCGCGGCGTTGCGGTCGACCGACTCCATCTTCTCGTCGACCATCTGCTTGAACGGGGTCCAGAAGCGTTCCATCAATGGCTTCCAGTCCTCCTCGCCGCGGCTCACCGCATCGAGCTCGTCCTCGAGCTTGGCGGTGAAGTCGTAGTCGACATACTGGGTGAAGTGCCCGGACAGGAAGTTCGACACCGCGCGGCCGACGTCGGAGGGACGGAAGCGGCGCGCATCGAGTTCGACGTACTTGCGGAACAACAGGGTCGCGATGATCGACGCGTACGTCGACGGACGGCCGATGCCGTATTCCTCGAGCGTCTTGACCAGGGAGGCTTCCGAGAAGCGCGGCGGCGGCTCGGTGAAGTGCTGGTCGGTGTGGATGCTTTCCAGCGGGATGCGGTCGCCGGTCTTCATCGCCGGCAGCTTGCGGCCTTCGTCGTCCTCGTCGCTGGCCTTGGCGTCCTTGCCTTCCTCGTAGACGGCCAGGAAGCCCGGGTCGACCACGGTCGTGCCCGACACGCGGAAGCTGTGCGCGCCGCCGGCGGCGAGGTCGACCGACACCGTGTTGAGCGTGGCCGGAACCATCTGCGAGGCGACCGCGCGCTTCCAGATCAGCTCGTACAGCCGGCGCGCATCATCCTCGAGGAAGCGCGCCATCTGCGCCGGGGTGCGCAGCGCCGACGTCGGGCGGACCGCCTCGTGCGCTTCCTGGGCGTTCTTGGACTTGGTCTTGTAGACGTTGGGCTGGTCGGGCAGTGCCTTGGTGCCGAAGTCGCGCGCGATCACGTCGCGGATCTCCGCCAGCGCCTCGGCCGACAGTGCGACGGAGTCGGTACGCATGTAGCTGATCAAGCCGACCGCGCCATCGTCGCCGCCGATGTCCACGCCTTCATAGAGCTTCTGCGCGACCTGCATCGTGCGCTTGGTGGTGAAGCCGAGCTTGCGCGCGGCTTCCTGCTGCAGGGTCGAGGTCGTGAACGGCGCGGCCGGGCGGCGCTTGCGCTCCTTGCTGACGACGTCGGTGACCTGCAGCGCGCCATTGGCGGCCGTGACAATGCGCTTGCGCGCGGCCTCCGCGGTGTCGCCGTCGGTGATCGTGAACTGCTGGAACTTCTCGCCATCGAGCTTGACCAGGCGGGCGGTGAACGACTGCGAGGGGTGCAGGCATTCGGCCTCCATCGACCAGTATTCGCGCGCGATGAACGCCTCGATCTCTTCCTCGCGCTCGACGATCATGCGCAATGCCGGCGACTGCACGCGGCCCGCCGACAGGCCGCGCTGGACCTTGCGCCACAGCACCGGCGACAGGTTGAAGCCGACCAGGTAGTCCAGCGCGCGGCGCGCCTGCTGGGCATCGACGAGATCGGCGGCGATCTCGCGCGGGTGCTCCATCGCCTCCTTGACGGCGCGCGGGGTGATCTCGGTGAACACCACGCGCTGCAGGGAGCGGTCCTTGAGCAGGCCGCGCTCGCGGAGGATCTCGGCGATGTGCCAGCTGATCGCCTCGCCCTCGCGGTCCGGGTCGGTCGCCAGGAACAGGTGCTGGGCACCCTTGGCGGCCTTCGCGATCGCGTCGACATGCTTCTCGTTCTTCTCGATCACCGCATACGACATCGCGAAGCCATTGGCGGGGTCGACCGCGCCTTCCTTCGGGATCAGGTCGCGCACATGGCCGTAGGACGCCAGGACGGTGAAGTCCTTGCCGAGGTACTTGTTGATCGTCTTGGCCTTGGCGGGCGACTCGACGATGAGGAGATTCTTGGCCATGGGGGGAGTGGCTCCGCAGGCCCGCTGGGGCCGTGCATGGTGCTGCGACGTGGGTCAGCAAACAAGGCGACGCCCGCGGCCGGGCCGCGGGCGTGAAGGTGGTTTCTCTTTACTAGTGGAATCACGCCATGGGCGTGGCTGTCAAGCCCGGCGCATTGGCGGAGCCTCCGGGCCGACGGCCCGGAGGCTCCGAAGGTACCCTTGCCAGCGCCCAAACCGGGTCAGTGGACGGCTTCGGGTTCGTCCTCGAACATCTGGGTTTCCATCCAGGCGTAGGCGGCCTCGCTGCCGGGCTGGTTGAACAGCACCATCAGCACCACCCACTTGAGGTCGTCGAGGTCCAGCTGGTCCTGGTCCAGCGCCATCGCGCGGTCAAGCACCAGCTCGCGCTGGCCGGCGTCGAGCACCCCGTGCTGCTCCAGGAACAGCAGGAAGCCGCGGCATTCGACATCGAGTTTGTCGAGCTCCGGGCCGAAATACACCCGGGTCGGGCCATCGGCACGCGGCGTGCTGGCGGCAGGCCGTTGCTGGGCCAGCGCATCCAGCCATTCGATGGCCTTGTTGATTTCGGCGGGACTGAAGCCAGCCTGGCCCAGTTCCTTGAACAGGGGACCGCTGCGCAGCGAGTCGCTATCGCGAACGAGGTCCGCATCGTCGGTGAAATAGTGTTCGAACAGGTACAACAGGACGTCCAGGATGCTCTCTTTCATTTCCCTCGGCCTGCGCCGCTTGCGGCGCGGTGGGTAAGAACTTGCAGACAAACCGCAGCGAAGTTCAACGATTGCGGAAGTACCGGCCGTGTTGCGTTGTCACGCGGCCCTCAAGCTCCATGAGCAGCAGCATGGAGGACAGGTCGGCAGGCGTCAATCCGGTGCGTTCGGCCAACTGATCCATACCTGTTGGGTCATGGCCGAGCGCCTTCCACAAGTTCTGGTAGACCGAGTCGTCGGGCCGGCTGCCTGAACGCTCCGGCTGGGGGGCCGGAGGGTGCTCGTGCGTAGCGCCCATGACGACCCGCTCGCCCTCCGTGATGGGGGCACCGAGCCGCAGGCGCAAGTCCGATGCCAATCCGGCCGCCAATGGGGCCAGCGCCTCGACCACCTCGCGCGGGGATTCCACCAGGCTGGCGCCGTCGCGGATCAGGCGATGGCAGCCGCGGCTGAGCGGGTTGTGAATCGAACCGGGCAACGCGAACACCTCGCGGCCGGCGTCCGCCGCCAGCCGCGCGGTGATCAGCGCGCCGGAGCGGTGGGCCGCCTCGATCACCACCGTGCCCAGCGACAACCCGGCGAGGATCCGGTTGCGGCTGGGGAAATGCTGGCGCAGCGGCCCGGTACCGGGCAGGTGTTCGCTGACCACTGCGCCGTGCTCGGCGATCCGGGCGAGCAGTTGGGCGTTGCCGCGCGGGTAGGGCACGTCGGGGCCGGTGCCGAGCACGGCGACGGTCAGGCCGCCGGCATGGAGCGCTGCCAGGTGGGCGGCCGTATCGATGCCGGCGGCCATGCCGCTGGCCACCGCCAGGCCACTGGCGACGAACGCGCGCGCAAATCCGCCGGCATTGTCGCAACCTGCCGGTGTCGGCGAGCGGCTGCCGACCACCGCCACGGCCGCATGCCACAGCCGCGCGGGCTCACCGGCGACGAACAACGCCAACGGCGGGCTCGGGCTGCGCCGCAGCAGTGGCGGGTAGTCGGCATCCTGCCAACCGACCAGGTGATGGTGGGGGCTGTCCAGCCAGCGCCGTGCGCGTGCGATCAGTGCGCATTCGGGCTCCCGCAGCGCGGCGATCTGGGCGCCGGTCAGGCCGCAGGCACGCCATGCCGCGACGCCCGCCTCAAGCGCCGCCTGCGGGTTGGGCCACGCCTCCAGCAGGTGCCGGCGCGGAGCGGTGGCGCCCCCGCAGGCGACGAGCGCGATCAGTGCGCCGAGGGCGGCGGCGGATGGGTGGTCATTGGGCATCGTGCCAGCGTGGCGCGCCAAGGAAGACGGCGCCCTCGGGCGCCGTCTGGTATCGCTGTAGGACTATCCCGCGTCGGCAGCACGCGGCTGCCGGGCGGTCAGCGCGGCGTGATCAGTACGGCGCGTCCGGATGCTTGAGTTCGAAGCCCACCCGGGTTGGGCGGACGCTGTCCATGACCAGCGCGTAGCTGACCTTGTCGAACGTGCGGAACACGATCGCGTGGCCGGCGAACTCGTCGGGCAGTCGCACGCGGTCGTTGCGGCCATAGGTGTCCTCGCTGCGGCCATTGCCGCGGGCCACCCGATCGACCGGCTCGCTGCCGATGCGCCAGGTCGAGAACACGGTGCCGTTGTCGACCCCGTCGCGGCTGCCCACCGACAGCGCGATCACGTCGCGCGGACCGCCGTGGGACAGCATGTCGGCCACTGCCAGGACCCTGCCCTTGCCGTATTCGAGCTGCTGCCTGGGCGGGTGTGGGAAGAACTGCAGGTCATAGGTCCGCGCCTCGACCGGGACCAGCCGGTCGCCAATGCGGACTTCGCGGCCGCTGTCGTCCAGCAAAAGGGTGCTGGCCTCGATCCCGCCGACTTCGCCACGGGTGATGGTGCCGGTGTTCTGGCGCATCAGCTCGAAGCCGAGCAGTTCGTGGCCCTTGTCGGGCACGACGGCGTTGGTCCAGTAGTTCTCGAAATCGATCGTGCGGCGGCCGCGGAAATCGAGATCGTCGCTGTTGTAGATGTCACAGCACTGGGTGCGGTCGAGGCGGGTGTAGCGCACGGTCGGCCGGACCACGGCGTAGCGCTGGCCGGGTTGCGCGCCGGCCAGGCCCTTGATGTAGGCGACCTGGCCCTGGGTGCTGCGCAGGCGGTCTTCCTCGAGCCCGACCACGTACGGCAGCTGGTCGAACGAATCGACCACCCGCAGGTCCTTCAGGAAAGGCTCGATCTGTGCCAGCGGGATCGCATTGATGGGCGTGCCGGTACGCGGGCCGGGCTGTGCCGCAATGCGGTCGAGGTAGGCCAGCGAGATCACGTCGCCCGGGTAGATCAGGTGCGGATTGCGGATCTGTGGGTTGGCCTGCCAGATTTCGGGCCACAGCCACGGTCGCTTCAGGAAGCGGCCGGCGATATCCCAAAGCGTGTCGCCCCGTTTCACCACGTAGGTGTCGGGATGGTCGACGCGCATTTCGGCTGCGACCGCATAGGTGGCAACGGTCAACAGCGCAGCGGTCAATACCGTGCGGATCGGATTCAATATGGCGCCCATCTACCTGATTCCCCTTGCAGGTTTGCCCACGCTCCAAGCGGCGGCTCGGGCACTATAGCCCAGAAGATGCGCGGGGTTGCAAGCCTTCCGGGGGCGCTGTGGGCGTTACAATCGTCGCGAATATTGCGTATGTGATCTGCGCCCCCATTTTTGACGCCATGGCCCAGCTACCGATCCTCGAATTCCCCGATCCGCGCCTGCGCACCATTGCCGTGCCGGTCGACCCTTCGCGCATTGCCGATCCGCCGTTCCAGCGGCGACTCGACGACATGTTCGAGACCATGTACGCGGCGCCTGGCATCGGCCTGGCGGCGAGCCAGGTGGATGTCCACCAGCGCTTCATGGTGATCGACGTCTCCGAGAACAACGACACCCCGCGGGTCTTCATCAATCCGGAGATCCTGCACCGCGAGGGCGAGCAGGTGTACCAGGAAGGCTGCCTTTCGGTGCCGGGCATCTTCGCCGACGTCACCCGCGCCAACGACATCACCGTCAAGGCCCTCGATCGCGACGGACGCCTGTTCGAATTGCAGGCCGACGGCGTGCTGGCCGTATGCATCCAGCACGAGATGGACCACCTGGCCGGCAAGCTGTTCGTCGACTACCTCTCGCCGCTCAAGCGCGAGATGGTCCGCAAGAAGCTCGCCAAGGCCCGACGGCTCGGCGGCGACGCCGCCTAGTTGTAGTGCGTGGTCGGTGGTGCCTGGCGGGTCGCGCCGGTGTGCGGTTGCAACACGACGCGTTTCCCGGCCCCGCCGCGAAACCCTTTTCATTCATTCGACCGGCCGGGTGCATCAAGGCGCGCTGCGCCGGATCTGCCCGATCCGACGTTGCCCAACGACTTGATCCGGATTACGGAACCCCTGCGCCATGACCCTGAGAATCGTTTTCGCCGGCACCCCGGACTTCGCGGTGCCGAGCCTGCGCGCCGCCGCCCAGCGCCATGAGGTGGTGGCGGTCTATACCCAGCCCGACCGTCCTGCCGGCCGTGGCCGCGAGATCGCGCTGTCGCCGGTCAAGCGCGAGGCGCTGCTGCGCGGCATCCCGGTAGTGCAGCCGCAGGACTTCAAGTCCGCCGTGTCGAAGGAGGCCCTGCGCGCGCTCAAGCCCGACCTGCTGGTGGTCGTTGCCTACGGCCTGATCCTGCCGCAGTCGGTGCTCGACATCCCGGTCCAGGGATGCTGGAACGTGCATGCCTCGCTGCTTCCGCGCTGGCGTGGCGCCGCGCCGATCCAGCGCGCGATCGAGGCCGGCGATGGCGAAACCGGCGTGTGCCTGATGCAGATGGAGCGGGGCCTGGACACCGGCCCGGTGCTGCTGTCGCAGACGCTGTCCATCGGCGCCGCCGAGACCGGCGGGCAGCTGCACGACAGGCTTGCCGCGCTCGGCGCGCAGGTGCTCAGCGACGGACTCGGCCTGCTGCGCGCCGGCATCCGCCCCGTGCCGCATCCGCAGCCGGCCGCGGGCGTGACCTACGCCCACAAGCTGGACAAGGCCAGCGCGCGCCTCGACTGGAGCCGGCCTGCCGCGGAGCTCGCCAACGAGGTGCGCGCGTTCAACCCGTGGCCGATGGCTGATGCGCTGGTCGCCGGCGAACGCCTGCGCGTGCATGGCGCGATCGCGCTTGAAAGCGATGCTGCTGGCTTCGACGAATCCCACGCAGCCGCGCCCGGCACACTGGTGCGCGCCAGTCGCGATGGCCTCGACGTGGCCTGTGGCGAAGGGGTCCTGCGCATACGCGTGCTGCAGCGCGACGGCGGCAAGGCGATCACCGCCGCGGACTACCTCAATGCCCGTGCCGACCTGCGGACGGTCGCTTGAGCAGCGGCGCCGCCCCGCGCGCGATCGCCGCCAACGTGGTCGATGCGGTGCTGTACCGCGGCCGCTCGCTGAAGGGCGAACTGGCGACCGCGCTGCCGCCGCTGGTCGACCCGCGCGACCGCGCGTTGGTCGAGGCGATCTGCTTCGCCGTGCTGCGCCAGCCGGCGCGGTTCGAGGCGGCGCTGGCGGCGTTCCTGTCGCGGCCACTGCCCAAGCGCGACGCCAAGGTGCGCGCACTGCTGCTGGTCGGCTTTGCGCAACTCGATCCGCTTGGCCTGCCCGCGCACGCCGCGGTCGCGGCCACGGTCGAGGCCGCGCGCATGCTGGGCCATGAGCACCAGGCCGGGCTGGTCAATGCGCTGCTGCGCCGCGCCCAGCGCGAGGGCCTGCCAGCCGGCGATCCGCACGCGCATTGGCCGGCGTGGTTGCGCGGACAATTGCAGCGCGACTGGGGCGACGAGGTCGAAGGAATCCTCGCGGCCAGCGCGATCGCCGCGCCGCTATGGCTGCGCGTCAACGCCCACCGCGGCAGTCGCGACGACTACGCCGCGCGCCTGCTGGCGTGGGGAATCGACGCCAGCAGCGACGACACGCTGCCCGATGCACTGCGGCTGGACACGCCGGTGCCCGTTGCGTCATTGCCGGACTTCGACGACGGCGCGGTCTCGGTGCAGGACGCATCGGCGCAACGCGTCGCCGATGCGTTGGCGCCGCCGCGGGGCGCGCGCGTGCTCGATGCCTGCGCCGCGCCCGGCGGCAAGGCCGCGCACCTGCTGGAGCGCGACGCCGAACTGCAGCTGGTCGCGGTCGAGATCGACGCGGCGCGGCTGCGGCGCATGCGCACCGGCTTCGCCCGACTCGGCCTCGCCGGTCGTGGGCGCCTGTTCGCCGCCGATGCCACCGCGCTGCCGACGTGGTGGGACGGCAATCCGTTCGACGCGGTGTTGCTGGACGCGCCGTGTTCGGCGACCGGCATCGTGCGCCGCCAGCCCGACGTGCTGCTGCACCGGCGCGAATCCGACGTCGAGGCGCTGACCGCGCTGCAGGTTCGCCTGCTCGACACCCTATGGAGCACGCTCGCACCCGGCGGCGTGCTGCTCTACACGACCTGTTCGATCCTCAAGGCCGAGAACGACGCGCAGGTAGCGGCGTTCCTCGCGCGCACCGCCGATGCGGCGATCGAGCCCCTGGACACGCGTTTCGGCCGCCCGGTCCGGATCGATGGCCAGCTGGTTGGCCACCAGCGGCTGCCCGGCGAGGAGGGTGGCGACGGGTTCTTCTATGCCCGGCTGCGGAAGGGTTGAACGAAGTGCGTCCTCGATCGGCGGACTGACCGCGGCGGCCGCGCCGCGATCGCGGGCGGGATTCCGGTGCTGGTCGCCGTGGCTGGGATGGCGGTGGATTGCCGGACTGCATCACGCGGCTATCATCCGCGCATGCTGAAAACCCAGGAATCCCGCGAGCGTTGGCTGTTCTGGATCATCGCCGTGCTTGTGCTGGGCGCCGGCCTGGGCCTGCGCGATCCGTGGCCGGCCGACGAACCCCGCTTCGCGCTGGTC
>JBBRWW010000044.1:0-21925 GCA_038248955.1 Lysobacterales bacterium | reverse complement strand
CCATGCATCCAGCGCCGCACCAGAGGCGTGAGCACGAAGTACAACACGCCCGATCCCACTCCGACCCACAGCATCAGCTGGAACAGGTCGGCGTATTTGGCCGCGGCGGCGGCCATGTCGAGCGTGGTGCCCTCGGGGATTTCGATCGAGGCCAGCTTGCCGAACTGCGCCGCCAGCACCTCGGAATACGCGGTGCCCAGCCAGAACGCGCCCATCATCAGGCCGACCACGCGGGTCACCGACAACTGGGTGACCGCCGACAGGCCGATCGGCGACAGGCACATCTCGCCGATCTCCAGCACGAAATACGCGAGCACCAGCCACCACACGCTCGCCATTTCGCCACCGGCGGCCGATTGCGCGGCCAGCATCATGGGGATGAAGGCCAGCCCGGCGAACACCAGGCCGATGGCCATCTTCGCCGGCTTGCTCGGGTTGAGGCCGCGCCGATCCAGCCACGGCCACAACCACGTGAAGATGGGTGCGAGCACCACGATGAAGAACGCACCCAGGAACGTCAGTGAACCGGCGGTCTGCGGCACCAGCACCACGTCATGCACGATCGCCACCGCCAGGCCGAGCGCCATCAGCACCACCAGCGCCTTGGCGACGCCCGTGCGGCCGCGGTCGCTGGCCATCAGCGCGGCGATCATCAGCGGCGGACTGGCGGCCAGCGAGAACACCGCCCACGGCAGCGCGGGCGTGTAGGCGGCCACGGCGCCGAACAGGTCCTTGGTCAGCAGCCGGTCGGTAAACGTGACCCAAGAGCCATACGTCTGCTCATACAGGGTGAAGAAGATCAGCACGCCAAAGATCAAAAGCACCAGCGCGATCATCTGCTGGCGCTCGACCTTGCTGCAGTGGCGCTTCAGGAACCAGACGAACCACACGACCAGCGCCGCGGCGATCAGGTGCATGGCGCCGTGGACGGTCCACGTGTGCTGGATCAACTGCCACACCAGCGCCACGCCGGCGATGCTGCCCAGATAGATCCATCGCTCGCGCGACAGGCCGGCGACGCGCTCGCGCAACTTCGCCGGATCACTGGGTTCGGCATGGCCGTGCAGGTATTTCTGCCCCCACAGGAACATCACCAGGCCGGCGATCATGCCGATGCCGGCCGCGCCGAAGCCGTACTTCCAGCCATACGTCTCGCCCAGGAATGCGCAGATCAGCGACGCGAACAGCGCGCCGACGTTGATGCCGGCATAGAACAGCGTGAAGCCCGAATCGCGGCGCGGGTCGTTCTCCGGGTAGAGGCGGCCGACGATCGTGGAGATGTTCGGCTTCAGGAAGCCCACGCCCATGATGATCAGCGCCAGCGAAAGGTAGAACACCTGCAGCGCGCCTTCGTCGCGCACCACCACGCCGCCGACCACGCGCGCCGCCTCGCCTTCATACGCCATGCCCAGGTGGCCCAGCACCAGCAGCACGCCGCCGAGCACCACCGCCTTGCGCATGCCCAGGTAGCGGTCGGCGAGCAGGCCGCCGATCACCGGTACCGCGTACACCAGGCCGCCGTAGGCGCCGAGCAGGTCGTAGCCGGCGTCGTCGCCGAACAGGTGGTACTTGAGGATGTACAGCAGCAGCAGCGCCTTCATGCCGTAGAACGAGAAGCGCTCCCACATCTCGGTGAAGAAGCACACGAACAGGCCCTTGGGATGGCCGAGGAATTCGTCGGTACTGGGGACAGCGGTGGCGGATGCAGTCACGAAGGGCTCCGGAAAGTCGGGCAGGCAGGCAGCCGCCGGAGTATAGCCGTGGGCCCGGGCGCGGCTTCCGAAAGGCGGCGCCAACGCCCTGAAGACGCCCGCACCTTTGCCCCGGTCGCCCCGCGCGGCCTACCATCGGGGTTTGCTGCCTTCTTCGGAGTCCCCATGAATCTGCGCCACGCCGTCCTGCCGCTGCTGATCGCGGCCGCGTTGCCTGCCCTGATCGCCAACGCCGATGCCGCCACCCGCGGGCTGCAGGCAAAAGACCTCGCCACGCTCGATCGCGTGTCCTCGCCGACCCTGTCGCCCGATGGCCGCAAGCTGCTGTTCGCCAAACGCGTCGTCGACTTCGATGCCAACAAGTCCTCCACCGGGTTGTGGATGCAGGACGTGTCCTCGCCCAAGACCTCGGCGCCGGCGCGCTTGACGCCTGCCGGCTGGAACGTCAACTCGCCGGGCTTCTCGCCCGACGGCGCGACGGTGTACTTCCTGAGCGGCAAGTCCGGCAGTTCGCAGTTGTACGCGATGCCGACGGCCGGCGGTGCGCCGAAGCAGGTGACCGCGTTCGCGGCGGATGTGGGCGGGTACAAGGTCTCCCCCGACGGCAGCCGCATCGCCTTCAACACCGAGGCGTTCGCCGACTGCGCCAGCGACCTGGACTGCAGCAGGAAGCGCCTGGACGAGCAGGCCGCGAAGAAGACCACCGGCAAGGTGTTCGACGGGTTGTTCATCCGTCACTGGGACACGTGGAATGACGGCCGCCTCAATCGCCTGTTCGTGGCCACGTTGCCGGGCGCCGGCAAGCCGGTCGGGAACGCGACCCTGGTCGCTGCCGACGTGATCGGCGACATCCCGTCCAAGCCCTTCGGCGACAGCAGCGAATACACCTGGGCGCCCGATGGCAAGTCGCTGGTCGTGAGCGCACGGCTCGCGGCCCGCGGCGAGCCCTGGTCGACCAACTTCGACCTGTACCAGGTCAACGCCGATGGCAGCGGCGTGGCGAACAACCTCACCGCCGGCAATCCGGCCTGGGACACCGGCGCGACGTTCAGCGCCGACGGCAGGACGCTGTATTACCGCGCGATGCAGCGACCGGGTTTCGAGGCCGACCGCTTCGCGTTGATCGCCCTTGACCTGGCCACCGGCGCGCGGCGCGAGATCGCGCCGAAGTGGGACCGCTCGGCCGATGGCATCACCTTGTCGCAGGACGGCAAGACGATCTACACCACCGCGCAGGACATGGGCGCGCATCCGCTGTTCGCCGTCGACATCGCTTCGGGTGGCATCACCCAGGTGGTCGGCGACGGCAGCATCTCGGCGTTCGAGATCGCCGGCCCGGGCCCGACCCTGGCGTTTTCGCGCAATTCGCTCAAGACCGGCGACCAGTTGTTCGTCGGCGGACTGGGTGGCGCGCCGGTGCGCGCGATCACTCCGAGCGCCGGCGAGATGCTCGGCGACGTCGCGTTCGGCCGGTACGAGCAATTCAGCTTCAAGGGTTGGAACGGCGACACGGTGCACGGCTATGTCGTCAAGCCGTGGAACTACGAGGAAGGCAAGCGCTATCCGGTGGCGTTCCTGATCCATGGCGGACCGCAGGGCAGCTTTGGTGACGGCTGGAGCTACCGCTGGAACCCGCAGACTTACGCCGGGCAGGGCTACGCAGTGGTGATGATCGACTTCCACGGCTCCACCGGCTATGGCCAGGCGTTCACCGATGCGATCAGCCAGCACTGGGGAGACCGGCCGCTCGAAGACCTGAAGAAGGGCTGGGCCGCGGCGCAGAAGCAGTACGCGTTCCTCGACGGCGGCAATGCCTGCGCGCTCGGCGCCTCCTACGGCGGCTTCATGGTCAACTGGATCGCCGGCAACTGGCACACGCCGGCATCGGGCGCGTGGAAGTGCCTGGTCAGCCACGATGGCGTGTTCGACCAGCGCGCGATGGGTTACGCAACCGAGGAGCTGTGGTTCACCGAATGGGAGCAGGGCGGGACGCCGTACGACGTGCCCAAGAACTACGAGCAGTTCAATCCCGTCAACCACGTCAAGGACTGGCGCGTGCCGATGCTGGTGGTTCACGGCCAGCAGGACTTCCGCATCCCGGTGGAGCAGGGCATCGCCGCGTTCACCGCGCTGCAGCGCAAGGGCATCGAATCGAAGTTCCTGTACTTCCCCGACGAGAACCACTGGGTGCTGAAGCCGCAGAACTCGGTGCAATGGCATGACACGGTCAATGGCTGGCTGAAGCAGCACCTGGGCCAGTGAAGTTGCCGGTGGCGCCGGTCCGCATCGCGGCCGGCGCCACCGGGCGCCGGCTCGGCGGGGCGGCGTCGGTTGTGCAATGGACCGGGGCCACGGGCTGCGGGTCGCGCTTGTGCATGCCCTCCACCAACCTCAGCGCGGCGGGGCCGAGCCCATCGGCAAGGGCATTTCCGCCATTACCGGAACATCCACGGCTTGCCCCTGCCCGGCGTGGATGATGTCGCCTGGCAGGTGGAAGGCGACTGGCGAGCGGTCTGCAGAGCCACGATGACGGAAGCGCACGACGAACCGACGCAATGACCAACGCCCGGGTTTGCGCCCCTGCGCAACGATTGGGCGCGCGGGCGCCCTGCCACGCGGGCTATCCGCTGCAGCCGCCGCAGCATATCGACGGTAGTTGCGTCACCTGGTCCGGGGCCACCGGATATCCGGCCTGGGCCATCAACGCGGCCAGTTCGGCCGCATCGATGGAGGTCGCCACCCTCAATATCCGTCCACTCGGGTCGATGTCGACCAGCGCCGAGGGATCGACCGTACCGACCGCATGCGCGATCGCCTCCAGGTCCAGGCCCGCTGCCGGGCCGATCAGCTTGATGTGGAATTCCATCGGGCACTCCTCACGGTTGCATGGGACGGGTCAGCGCGGACGATCAGCCAGCGGCGCGAGGGCCGATGCCCAGTCGCCCGTCTGGAGGCAGTGTTGCAGGCGGTGCCACGACGGTTGCGGATCGATCCCGCGCGCCGCGAGCCAGCGCGCGTCGAACAACGTCTGCTCGTAGCGCTCGCCGCGGTCGCACAACAGGCTGACGATGCTGCCGCGCTCGCCGCGCTCGCGCATGCGTGTGGCGAGTTGCAGGCAAGCGGCGAGATTGGTGCCCGACGAACCGCCGTAGCGGACGCCGAACAGGTCCTCCAGCAGCCAGGCCGCCGCGATCGAGACCTGGTCGTCGACTTCGATCACGTCATCGACGACGTCGAACAGGAAGCTAGGTTCCACGCACGGTCGGCCGATGCCCTCGATCAGCGTCGGCCGGGCTGCGCGCGCCTCGCGATCGCGCGCCGGCCAGCCAACCGCGAACGCGCCGCCGCTGGGCTCGGCCACGCACAGTCGGGTATCGAGGCCGCGATAGCGCAGGTACCGCCCGATCGTCGCCGAGGTGCCGCCGGTGCCGGCGCCGCAGACGATCCACGCCGGCTGCGGATGCGGCTCGCGCGCCAGCTGGGCCAGGATCGATTCGGCGATGTTGTTGTTGCCGCGCCAGTCGGTGGCGCGTTCGGCCAGGCCGAACTGGTCGAGATGGCAGGCACCGCGCGTGGCATGTTCGATCGCGCGCGCCGGGACCGCGCCGGGATCGTCAATCAGGTCGCACTGGCCGCCGAGCGCGCGCACGTCGCGGATCTTGCCCGGCGCGGTGCACGCCGGCATCACCGCGGTGAAGTTCAGGCCGAGCAGGCGCGCGAACCACGCCTCCGAGATCGCGGTGCTGCCCGACGAGGCGTCGACGACGTCCTGGCCTTCGTGCAGGCGGCCGTTGCACAGCGCGTACAGCAGCAGCGAACGCGACAGCCGGTGCTTGAGGCTGCCGGAGGGGTGCGCGGCCTCGTCCTTGAAGTAGAAGCCGATGCCGGGGAAACCCGGGAACTCCAATTGCAGCAGGTGGGTGTCGGCCGAGCGCGCGGCCTCGCGCTCGAGCGTGGAGACCGCCTCGCGCAGCCACGTGCGCTCGCGCGCAGCGCTCATGAGGCCGGCTCCCATGTGCCCGGTTCCAACGGGCTCGTGACAAATTCAGTTCGTTCCGGCGCAAGCAACGCCTGCGTGCGCCGCGCGAGGAATTCGAAGTAGCGGTCGATGTAGCTGATGCCGTTCTCGCGATCGATCACGTACGGGTTCATCAGCGTATGGCGCAGGATCAGCAGGCGGTCGTCGTGCTCGCCACCCAACGTGTCCGGATCCAGGTCGAGCGCGTCCAGGATGCGGCGCATTTCGACCTCGCCGAGCGCCCCGGGCATGAGCGTGGTGACCGAGCCGAAGAACTCCTTGAGCTGCAGCGGCTGGCGCGGGTCGCAGCGCAGTTCGTCGTGCAGGCGGCGGACGAATGCGTTGGCGCGCGACACGTCGCGGTTGCCCACGGGATTAAGCGCCATGCACACCAGGTTGCTGTCGGGCGCGAACGGCACCATGGCATGCACGCTGCCGGCGATCTCAGATGCAAACCTGCGCGCGCGCTGGTCGAAGGCCTCGGCGGCGATGATGGTCTGTGCCTGCAAACGGCCGAAATTCGCGTGGTCCAGCGGCAGTACCTTGTGGGTGACATAGGCCGCGGCCGCGGCGGCGCCGGGCTTGGAGCCCTCCGGGATGAACTGGCCGAGGCTGCGGTAGCGGGCCAGGTAGCCAGCCGGCGTCGCGTCGTGGAACACGTAGTCGGCCTGCTCGGCGAGCAACGCCATCGCGCGATGGTCGCGGCAGATGAAAGCGCCCGAGCCGTAGGGCAGGTAGCCGAGCTTGTGCGGATCGACCGTGACCGAATCGGTGCGGGCGAGCGCGGCGAATGCCGCATGCACCCCAGGCGACGGGAACGTGTCGAAGCCATCGCGGACATCCGCCAGCGTGCGCAGGCTGCCGTCGGCGTTGCGGAACAGCGTGGCGAGGTAGCCGCCCCAGGCGCCGTCGACGTGCACGCCGAAACCCAGCCCGCGTGCAGCGAAGCGGTCGCGCGCATCGACCACGCCGTCGACCGGGTCGATCGTGCCGTACTCGGTGGTGCCCAGCACCGCGACAGCGAGCAGCACCGGCTGGCGTTCGTGCGCGCAGGCCTCGAGCGCGGCGTCGAGCGCATCGAGGTCCAGTCGCATCCCGCGCTCGGGCAGCAACTGCAACTGCGCGCGACCGAGGCCGAGCAGCTTCATGCCCTTGCTCCACGAATAGTGCGCGGTGATCGGCGCAAGCACCTTCGGTACCCGCAGCTGCGGATGGGTGGCAAAGAAATCGACCAGGCCACGTTGCTCGATCCGCTGCGCATGCACCATTGCTTCCCAGCGTCGGCGCGCGGTCAGCGGCTGGGCGGCGAGCCATGCCTGCCACTGGCCAAACAGGGCAATGCCGGCCGAGGGCGCAAGATTGAATGCGGCCCAGTCGTCCGCCGGCAATGCGATGTCGGGCACCCCGGCCGCCCGCAGCGCGACCGGGAACGCCTTCAGCGCAAGCGCGAGCCGCAACGCCTGGTAGTTGGCGAGCGTCCCGCCGGAGGTCAGGTGGCCGAACGCGCAATCGAGTCGTGCCGGATCGCTCGGATAGCCCAGCATCCGCGCAAGCTGCAGTCCGACCTGGACCTCCATGTCCACCGTCACCGGCGCTGCGTCCTCGCTGACGTTGTTCGGGTTGTAGGGCAGGGTGAGGATCTGGGCCGCCAGCCCCGGGATCAGCAGGTCCGAGACCATGTGCCCGAGGTAGCGCGGGTTGTGGAACGGCACCGACTTCTTCAGCGCCGCCGCCAGCTGGTGCAGCTCACGTCGCAGCCGCGCCTCGAATGCGTGGTAGTCCGGATGCTGCGCGGCGCGCGTGGAAATCGCCGGCGGATCCTCGGGATGGAAGTTGCGCCGCCAGTACACATGGTCGCGCAGGCCCTCGACGACGAGCTTCTCGAGCATCGTGTCGTTCTCGCCGTAGGGGCCGAGGAAGCAGGCGTCCAGCGCATGGCGGGAGGTCGCGCAACGCAGGGGCACAGGAGAAATGGCGTCCATGGCGTCATGGTGTCGCGGCGGGACCGAAGCCGCCTTGATCCACGTCATCCCGCGCCGGGTGTGGCACCGGAAACGCCACCGCGACCGCCGGACCGGCCCCGGACGGATCGCGTCCCGCCGTCGCTCACCGGCCGATGCCGCGGTGCCACCCACATCCGCGGCACAAAACTGGCAACGCTGAGCACGACGTCTCGGCGTGTCCGCGTCCGGATCGGCAGTTCGACAAGGGGCTTTTGCATGAACTCGACGCAGCGAGGGCAGGCAGGCCGCGATTGAGCGCCGCCCGGGCCGTGAGTGCCGTCGGTCACGACATGGCGCTCCAGCCGCGTCCAGGTCAGCAGCAGCGCGAGCGGCCCTTGCCGTAGCGCGCCTGCATGCGCTCGTGGAAGAACGTGTCGCGGTCCATCGGTTCGCGTTCGGGATGGTGGCGGCGGATGTGTTCGACGTAGTTTTCGTAGTCGGGAATGCCGATCGCCAGCCGCGCGGTCTGTGCCCCGATGCGCCAGAGGTGTGCCGACCACGTGCCTGCCGCGCGCCACCACCGGCCGGTCAACGAGCCAGCGCCACGCCCCTCGCGTCCGGCCGGCGCCATCACCGGGCGGACGGGTTCAACGAGCGATCGATGCGAGCGCGACATGCTCGCTCTCCTGGGTCGACGGCGTGTTGCTGCGCCACGCGACGAACGCCGCGCGCAGGCCGAAGAACACGATCGCGACCACCACCGCAACAAACAGCGCGGTCAGGCCGGCGTCGACATGGTTGTTGAGGACCACGCGCCGCATTTCCGCGATCGATTTTGCCGGTGCCAGCACCTCGCCGCGCGCCGCGGCATCGCCGAAGCGCCGCGCATTGGCGATGAAACCGATCTTCGGATTGGCATCGAACAGTTTCTGCCAGCCCGCGGTCAGCGTGCACACCAGCAACCACGCGGTCGGCAACAGCGGTATCCACAGGTAGCGCTCGCGCTTCATCTTGACCATCACCACGCAGCAGAACGCCAGCGCCAGGCCGGCGAGCATCTGGTTGGCGATGCCGAACAGCGGCCACAGCGTGTTGATGCCGCCGAGCGGGTCGACCACGCCCTGGTAAAGGAACCAGCCCCAGCCCGACACCGCGAGCGCGGTGCACGCGATGTTCGCGGTCCAGCTGTCGGTGCGTCGGAAGGGCGCGTAGGCCAGGCCGATCAGCTCCTGGATCATGAAGCGCGCCACGCGCGTGCCGGCATCGATCGTGGTGAGGATGAACAAGGCCTCGAACAGGATCGCGTAGTGGTACCAGAAAGCCATCATTCCCTCTCCCGGGATCAGCCCGTGGAGGATCTGTGCCATGCCGACCGCCAGCGTCGGCGCGCCGCCGGTCCGCGACAGCAGGGTGGTCTCGCCGATGTCCCTTGCCGTGGCGACCAGCACGTCGGGCGTCAGCACGAAGCCCCAGCTGGAAATCGCCGCGGCGGCGGATTCGGCGGTCGTGCCGATCAACGCCGCCGGAGCATTCATGGCGAAGTACACGCCCGGCTGCAGCACGCACGCGGCGATCAGCGCCATGATCGCCACGAACGCCTCCATCAGCATCGCGCCGTAACCGATCATCGGGATGTGCGCTTCGCTGGAAATCATCTTTGGCGTGGTGCCCGAGGCGATCAGCGAATGGAAGCCCGATACCGAGCCGCAGGCGATCGTGATGAACAGGAACGGGAACAACTTGCCGGAGAACACCGGTCCGCTGCCGTCAATGAACTGCGTCATCGCCGGCATCTGCAGCTCCGGCATCGCGATCAGGATGGCCAGCGCCAGCATCAGCACCGTGCCGATCTTGAGGAACGTCGACAGGTAATCGCGCGGCGCGAGCAGGAACCACACCGGCAGCACCGACGCGATGAAGCCATAGCCGATCATCAGCCACGCCAGCGTGGCTCCGTTGAGGTGGAACAGTGGCGCCCATGCCGGGTCGGCCGCGACCTTGCCGCCGATCCAGATCGCCAGCAGCAGCAGCGTGAATCCGATCAGCGAGACCTCGAGGATGCGGCCCGGGCGGAAGTGGCGCAGGTACACGCCCATCACGATCGCGATCGGGATGGTCATCGCCACCGTGAACGTGCCCCAGGGGCTCTCCGCCAGCGCCTTGACCACCACCAGTGCCAGTACCGCGAGCAGGATCACCATGATCATCAGGATGCCGACCATCGCGATGACGCCCGCGGACGGGCCCATCTCGGCGCGGATCATCTCGCCCAGCGAACTGCCGTCGCGGCGCGTGCTGAAGAACAGCACCAGCATGTCCTGCACCGCGCCGGCGAACACCACGCCGACCAGGATCCACAGCGTGCCGGGCAGGTAGCCCATCTGCGCGGCCAGCACCGGCCCGACCAGCGGACCTGCACCGGCAATCGCGGCGAAGTGGTGCCCGAACACCACGCTCTTCTCGGTAGGCACGTAATCGAGCCCGTCGTTGCGGCGCCATGCCGGCGTCGCGCGGGTGGGGTCGATGCCCAGCGCACGCACGGCGATGTAACGGCCATAGAAGCGGAACGCGATCGTGAAGATCGACACCGCCGCGACCACCAGCCACATTGCGTTGATCGTTTCGCCGCGATGCAGCGCGATCGTGCCGAGCGAGAACGCGGCCAGCACCGCCAATGCGATCCATGCGACCCAGGACAGACGATTCATGAAGCCCCTCCCCAGTGGAGGCGGAAGGGTCGCCCGCCGCGCGGTTCGCGGTCAATGCGCGGTGCGTCATGGGCCATCCGACCTGGGTCCCCGACGGAACTGGTGTCAGCGTGGTTCAAGATGCGATCGTGTGGCTGGTTGATTGCGACATGAGCCGCTGCGGGCAGGCGGGTATTCAGGCCATTCCAGTGCGGCCGGCGGCGCGCGTGCAGGCTCGTCGGGGGTTACAACCAGCGTGCGCGCCGGAACATCCGGTAGAGCACGAGGCAGACTGTGGCTACCGCTGCGACCAGGATCCAGTAGCTCCACCGGCCCGCGAGTTCCGGCATGAACCTGAAGTTCATCCCGTACCAGCTGGCGATCAGCGTCGGGGCGGCCAGCAATGCCGCCCAGGCGCCGAGCCGCTTGACGATCTCGCCCTGGCGCACGGTGACCAGCGCCAGGTTGACCGATACCGCGGCCGTCAGCATCTCGCGCAGCGTGTCGGTGCTTTCATTGATGCGCACGGCATGGTCGAGGACATCGCGGAAGTAGAGCTGGATCTCTTCGTCGACCACGCCACTGCGCGTGCGCGCGAGTTGCCCGAGGATGTCCTGCAGCGGTGATACCGCCATCCGCAGGCGGGTCAGTTCGCGCTTGAGGTCGTACAGCTTCTGCACGGTTTCCTTGCGGAAATCGTCGGCGAAGATGTGTTGCTCCAGTTCGTTCAGTCCCTGGCTGAACTCCTCGACGATCGGTGCGAAGTTGTCGACCACCATGTCGAGCACCGAATACAGGGCCGCGCCCGGGCCGTGCATCAGCAGGTCCGGCTCGCGCTCCATCCGCTCCCGGGCGGAGGCGTAACTGGTCGATGCGCCGTGGCGCACGGTCACGAGGTAGCGTGGGCCGACGAACAGGTGGGTCTCGCCAAAACGAATGTTGCTGTCGACGGTCTGCGCCGTGTGGATGGCGATGAACAGCGAGTTGCCGTAGGCCTCGACCTTGGGCCGCTGGTGCGCCTTGTGCGCATCCTCGATCGCGAGGTCGTGCAGGCCGAATTCCTCCTGCAGCGTGCCGAGCACCTCTTCCTCCGGTTCGTAGAGGCCTACCCAGATGAAACTGCCGTCGTCGACGCCAAGCACGTCACTGATCGCGTCCAGTGGAATATCGCGGCGTAGGCCGTCGCGACCGTACCTGGCGCAGGCGATGACCGAAGGGGGAAGCTGGGGATCGTTCATGCACGGCATCGTGCCCGCGCGCCTGCGCCCGGGCAAGCCCTCAGCGGCGGCGGAAACCGACCAGCATGCCCACGTGCAGCGGCAGCAGCAGGGCGATCCAGTGCGCGTTGCGCTGCGGAACCACCGTCAGCACATGCAGGAACAACCCTGCCACCGCGAACGCGACCATGGCGCCCAGCAGGTACTGGAACGATTTTCCTGGACTGCGCCGGCGCAGCACCGCCCAGCCACCGGGCAGCAGCAGCCAGCACAAGGGGCTCAGCAGCAGCAGGTTGTGGTTGCCCCAGATCACCCGGTGCTCGGTGAACAGCCAGGCCGCCAACAGCACCGTGCCGAGCAGGCCGGCGAGCGTCCACAACGGCAGCGCGACCATGGCCAGCGTGCGCGGCCGGCGGCGGCCGATCCACGCCAGCGCAATGCCGATGCCGATGCCCGCCAGTCCCCACGTCCACCACCGCGACGTCGACGCTTGCGGCTCGGGGGCGAGCGTGTGCGGGAGCACGACGCGCTCCTCGCTGACCAGTGGCTGGCCACGGCTGTTGCGCGACTCGCGCAGCGCCGCAGCCAACCGCATCGGCACGAAGGCATCGGCCCATAACGGACGCGGCTGGTCGGCGTCGGGTCCGAGCGCCAGGTCGAAGCCGAGCCACATCCACGCCGCGGGCGACGCCAGCCGCAGGGCTTCGCTGCGGAACGTGTTGCCCTGCGAGCGCCCCTGCAGTTGCGCGCGCAAGCCGCCGCCGAGCGCGCGGTCGATCGCGTCGCGCACGCGCGTGGAACAGTTGTCGAGGAAGTAGTCGTAGCGGTAATGGGCGTTTTCCGGCCGGGCGTTGATCGCCAGCGCGTCGGCCAGTGATTGCGCCTGGGCGTCGTCCAGGGCGAGCCACTGGACGCTGACGCCGCGACCCTCGTGGCGGTACACGGCCATGTCCTGCTCGAACGGCAGCGCGGCGAGCTGGTAGCGCATCTCGCCGCGAATGAAGCGGGCGAGGAAGTCGGACTCGCCCGGATCGAAGAACCCGAAGTTGTAGGAGGTCGCGTCGCCGGTGGTCGGGTCGACGACCAGGATCGCGTTGTGGCCGAAGCGCTCCCAGAAAATCTCGCCGGGCTGCATGGTCACCACGCCGATACGCGGCCGCTCCTGCGCCTCCTGCGCTCGCGGCACTCGCAGGTCCGCGCGCATCGGCGCCGCGGTGGCCAGTGTCGAGCACAGCAGCAGCGCCGACAGCCACAGCAGCCGCATCAGGCGTCCGGGACTACGCGTCACCCAATACGCCCACATGGAAGGCGTGCACGCGGCGGGCATCGGCACTGGATACGCGGAACACGTAACGGCCCAGGGTGAGTTCCTCGCCGGCTTCCGGCAGGTGGCCGATCGCGGCGCTGATCAGCCCGCCGATGGTGTCGTACTCGTCGTCGTCGAAGTCGGCGCCGAAGCGTTCGTTGAAGTCCTCGATCGGGGTCAGGGCATCGACCACGAACTGGCCGTCGGCCTGCGCCGCGATCAGCGCGTTGGGGTCCTCGGCATCGTCGTGCTCGTCGTCGATCTCACCCACGATCTGCTCGAGCACGTCTTCGATCGTCAACAGGCCGGCGACACCGCCATGCTCGTCGATCACGATCGCCATGTGGTTGCGCGACTGCCGGAACTCCCGCAACAGCACGTCCAGCCGCTTGGATTCGGGGATCAGCACCGCCGGCCGCAACAGTTCGTGCACGTTGCCCTGGCCGTGGTCGGCGACCACGCCCTGCAGCAGGTCCTTGGCCAGCAGGATGCCGAGGATGTCGTCCTTGTCCTCGCCGTGGACCGGGAAGCGCGAGTGGCCGGACTCCACCACCATCTTCATCAGGTCGATGAAGGGGGCCGAAGCCGGCAGCGCGACCATCTGTGCGCGCGGAATCATCACGTCGCCGACCGAAAGGTCCGACACCGCGATCGCGCCTTCCATCATGTGCAGGGTATCGGCGGCGATCAGTCCGTCGGCTTGCGCATCGCGCAGCAGCTCGACCAGGTCCTCGCGGGTGGTCGGCTCGCCGGACAGCGCGGAGCTGATGCGTTCAAGCCAGGAGCGCCTTTTTTCTGGCGTCTCATGGTGGCCTGGTTGGGTACTACTGTCGTCCTCGGACATTGCGTTCTTTGCGTTTTTCGCGACGGCGCCTGGGGGAGGGCGGCGGGTTGAAGTCTAGCGTGGTTGCCCCCGGGGCGCTGCCGTCCCCCGGTTTGAGGCAGGCACCAAGGGTCGCGTCAGTACGGGTCGGCGACGCCGAGCTCGGCCAGGATGTCGCGCTCGAGCTGCTCCATGCACTCGGCGTCGGCGTCGGAGTCGTGGTCCCAGCCCAGCAGGTGCAGCGCCCCGTGCACGGTCAGGTGGGCGTAGTGGGCGGCCAACGGCTTGTTCTGTTCGCGCGCCTCGCGCTCCACCACGGGGGCGCAGATGACCAGGTCGCCCAGCAGCGGTAGCCGCACCCCTTCGGGCAGGCCTTCCGGCAGGTCGGCGGGAAAGCTCAGCACGTTGGTGGCGTAGTCCTTGCCACGGTAGTGGTGGTTGAGTGCCCGCGCCTCCTTGTCGCCGACGATGCGGATCGCGAGGTCGGCCTCGCGGATGCGGCTGTCGAGCGCGGCGGCGACCCACTTGCGGAAACTCACCGCTGCGGGGATGCCGGTGCGCGGCACCGCGTAGTTGATGGCGACATCGAGGCGTTCCGGGCCAACGGTCATGGCGGGGGATCCAGCATGGGAAGGGGATGTTGGGGGCGGGGGCTAGGCGAGGTTGGCCGGGCCGTTCGGGTTGTCGGTGGCGTCGCGGGCCTCGTAGGCATCGACGATGCGCGCGACCAGCGGATGGCGCACGACGTCGCGCGATTCGAAGAACGTGAAACTGATGCCGTTCACGCCCCGCAGCACGTCGAGCGCATCGCGCAGACCCGATTTCATGTGCTTGGGCAGGTCGATCTGGGTGAGGTCGCCGGTCACCACGGCGGTGCTGCCGAATCCGATCCGTGTCAGGAACATCTTCATCTGCTCGATCGTCGTGTTCTGGGCCTCGTCGAGAATCACATAGGCATCGTTAAGCGTGCGTCCGCGCATGTAGGCCAGCGGGGCGATCTCGATGACGTTCTTCTCCAGCATCTTCACCACCTTTTCGACGCCGAGCATCTCGTAGAGCGCGTCGTACAGCGGGCGCAGGTACGGGTCGACCTTCTGGGCCAGGTCGCCGGGCAGGAAGCCGAGCTTCTCGCCCGCCTCGACCGCCGGGCGCACCAGCACCACGCGCTGCACGCGCGACTCGTTCAGCGCCTCGACCGCGCTGGCGACGGCCAGGAAGGTCTTGCCGGTGCCGGCCGGGCCGATGCCGAAGTTGATGTCGTTGACCGCGATCGCATGCAGGTACCGCGCCTGGTTCAGGCCGCGGCCGCGGATCGTGCCGCGCTTGACGCGGATGGCGACTTCCTGCGGTTCGATGTCCTCGTTGACCAGTTGCTCGGCATTGGCGTCGGACAGGCGCAGGTGCAGCGCCCGCTCGTCGAGCGTTTCCTCGTCGGCATCGCGCCACAGGGCGCGCAGCAGCTTTTCGGCCACGCGCACCGCCCGCGGCTGGCCGACGATGCGGAACACGTTGCCGCGGTTGGCGATTTCCACGCCCAGTCTCAACTCGATCATGCGCAGGTGGGCGTCGAACGGACCGCTGAGGTTGGCGAGCCGTTCGACGTCCGGCGGGTCGAGGGTGAACTCGGAGGTTGTCTGTGAAGGCATCGGGGGCTGACTTCGGAGGGGAGTTCAACGATGCAGCGGCATCGGGCAAGCCAATGTGAGCTTGCGCCCGGCGAGGTTGTTTCGCAAAGTCGACTGGGGGGCGGTAGGCGCCAATCGGCCGTCGTC
The DNA here is from genome assembly GCA_038248955.1 of Lysobacterales bacterium. GTDB lineage: Bacteria > Pseudomonadota > Gammaproteobacteria > Xanthomonadales > Xanthomonadaceae > Lysobacter_K. Next base: position 6,447 of record JBBRWW010000044.1, on the reverse strand, counting down.
CACGATGCAGCTCCGCGTCAGCAGGGCTGGGCCCGCCAACGCGGACGCGATCAGGCGGCCGGTTCGCCGGGGGTTGCGACGCGACCGCGCAGCGAGTTGCTCATCACCTCGGTCACCACCACGTCGACGAACTGGCCGATCAGGCGCGGATGGCCGGGGAAGTTGACGAAACGCATGTTCTCGGTGCGGCCGGTGAGCTCGTTGGCGTCTTTCTTCGACGTCTTCTCGACCAGCACGGTCTGCACGCTGCCCAGCATCGCTTCGGAGATCCGCCTGGCATGGGCGTTGATCGCCGCCTGCAGCCGCAACAACCGCGCGTGCTTGTCGGCATCGCTGGTGCCGTCGTCAAGGTCCGCCGCCGGGGTGCCGGGCCGGCGCGAGTAGACGAACGAGAACGACTGGTCGAAACCGACGTCCTCGATCAGCTTCATGGTCTTGTCGAACTCGGCCTCGGTCTCGCCCGGGAAGCCGATGATGAAGTCCGAGGAGATCGAAATCCCCGGCCGCACCGCGCGCAGCTTGCGGATCTTCTGCTTGAACTCCAGCGCGGTGTAGCCGCGCTTCATCGCCGCCAGCACCCGGTCGCTGCCGGCCTGGACCGGCAGGTGCAGGTAGTTGGCCAGTTGCGGCACGTCGCGGTAGGCCTCGACCAGCGAGTCGGAGAACTCCAGCGGGTGCGAGGTGGTGAAACGGATGCGACCGATGCCTTCGATCTCCGCGATGGCGCGGATCAGCAGGCCGAGATCGGCGACTTCATCCGCGCCATACGGCCCGCGGTAGGCGTTGACGTTCTGGCCCAGCAGGTTGACCTCGCGCACGCCCTGCGCCGCCAGTTGCGCCACCTCGACCAGCACGTCCTCGAACGGCCGGCTGACTTCCTCGCCCCGGGTGTAGGGCACCACGCAGAAGCTGCAGTACTTGCTGCAGCCTTCCATGATCGACACGAACGCGCTGGGCCCGTCGGCGCGCGGCTCGGGCAGGCGGTCGAACTTCTCGATCTCCGGGAAGCTGATGTCGACCTGCGGCTGGCCGGTCGCGCGCCGGGCGGCGATCAGTTCCGGCAGCCGGTGCAGGGTCTGCGGCCCGAACACCAGGTCCACGTAAGGCGCGCGCTTGATGATCGACTCGCCTTCCTGCGACGCCACGCAACCGCCGACGCCGATGATCACCGGCCGGTCGCCGAGCTTGTGGGCCTTCCAGCGGCCGAGCCGACTGAATACCTTCTCCTGTGCGCGTTCGCGGATCGAGCAGGTATTGATCAGGATCACGTCGGCATCTTCGGCGATATCGGTCAATTCGAGACCGTCGCTCGCCGCCAGAACGTCGGCCATCTTGGCCGAGTCGTACTCGTTCATCTGGCAGCCGTGGGTCTCGATGAAGAGCTTGCCGCGGGCGGGAAGGGCGGTGGTCATGGGTCTGTGTCCGGGAAGGGCGGCGGGGCGGTGGCTGCCGATTCGCGCCGCAAGGGCGGAATTGTAGTCGCTGTCCCCGCAACCGCCGTCGTCTCGTTTTTCGAATCAAGGACTTGCCGCGCCACGCCGTACGGGAGAGACTCGGTTCATGAGGGGGGCCACGCTGCTGCTGGGGATCGTCTGCTTGCTGGCTGCCATGCCGGCCGCGGCAGGCACTGTCTATCGCTGCGATACCTCCGAAGGCCGCAGCTATGTCAGCAAGCGGATCGCCGGTGCGCGGTGCTCCGCGGTGAGCGAATACAAGGCCAGCCGCCCCCAATCCCGGTCCCGGATGGCGAGTGGGTCGCGACCGCCCGGTGCCGGAAGCGTGATGCCGGTGAATTCCGTCGCCGGTTCACCGTCTTCGATCAATTCGGGCGCGCCCGCGACGTTCATGGCGCCGGGCGCGGCACAAGCGTCGACAACCCCGCCCCCGAAGCGCGACTACCAGGCGCCGCGGCTCGTGCAAGGGCAGGTCTACGCCTATATGCAGGATGGCGTTCGACACTACTCAAGCCGGCGTCCGCAGGGCGTAACCAGCGCGAGCGCGGTGCGCACCATCAAGTACAGCTTCATGGAGACCTGCTATGCGTGCGCGGCGCGGCCGGGGGTGAACTTCGGCAACGTCAGGCTCAACACCCACGCTTTCAGTGACGAGATTGCCGCGGCCGCGCGCGACTACGGGGTCGACCAGGCAATCGTGCGGGCCATCATCCATGCCGAGTCGGCGTACAACCCGAATGCCCTTTCCCGGGTTGGCGCGCAGGGGTTGATGCAGTTGATGCCCGCGACCGCCCGCCGTTTCGGCGTCAGCAATTCGTTCGACGCGGCGCAGAACATCCGCGGCGGCGTCCAATACCTGGCGTGGCTGCTGAAGCGCTTCAATGGCAACGTGACCCTTGCCGCCGCCGGCTACAACGCCGGCGAAGGAGCGGTCGACAAGTACAACGGGGTGCCGCCCTACAGCGAGACCCAGCGTTACGTGCAGCGTGTGGGACTGCTGGCCGACCGCTACCGCGCGACGCCCTGAGCCCCTCCGCGCCGCCAGCGGCCGGGGTCCTGATGCCCAGATTGTCCTTGACCGCCGCGGTTTGGGGCCGGCAGGGACACGGCTGGGACAATCCACGGATTGTCGGGTCGTTCAACGTTCCGTTACACTTCCCCGTCTTTTGAGTCGCAAGCGGGCGCCGATGGCGCTGGCGATGTGGCCAAACCTTGATTCAACCAGTTTTGCGGAGTGCCGGATGGCCAACCCAGGGGTCAACGATCCTACCAACGAGCCCGTTAGCGAGCCCGTGACTGAACCCGTAAACCACGGCCGGCGTCGGTTCCTGACCGCGACCACTGCCGTGGTCGGTGCGGTCGGTGCCGGGTTCGTGGCCGTGCCATTCATCAAATCGTGGAACCCGAGTGCGCGGGCCAAGCTCGCCGGCGCGCCGGTCACCGCCGATATCGGTGAACTGGCCGAAGGCCAGCGGCTGACGCTCGAGTGGCGCGGCCAGCCGATCTGGATCGTGAAGCGTTCGCCGGTGATTCTGGCCGCCCTGCCGACGCTTGATGACCGCCTGCGCGATCCGCTGTCGAAGAATCCCGACCAGCAACCGGCCTATGTCCTCCAGGGCAATCCCGAACTGCGCTCGATCAAGCCGCAGATTTCGGTACTCGTTGGCCTGTGCACCCATCTGGGCTGCTCGCCGGAGATGAAGGCGGAGATCCGCCCCGAGCCGTTCGATCCGGAGTGGAAGGGCGGGTATTTCTGCCCTTGCCACAAGTCCCGCTTCGACATGGCCGGCCGGGTGTTCCAGGGCGTGCCGGCGCCGACCAACCTGCTGGTGCCGCCGCACCACTACGAGAACGACACCACGATCGTGATCGGCGTCGATCCCACATCCTCCAGCCAGGGAGTTGCGTAAGCCATGGCAAACATCGTCACCCGCAGCGCCATGGGCGCCTGGGACTGGGTCAGTGCACGCACTCCGGGCATGATGCCGGCGTACCGCAAGCACATGAGCGAGTACTACGCGCCGAAGAACTTCAACCTCTGGTACTACTTCGGCTCGCTGGCGATGCTGGTGCTGGTCAACCAGATCGTCACCGGCATCTTCCTGACGATGCACTACCAGCCCAACGCGGCCGAGGCGTTCTCGTCGGTCGAATACATCATGCGCGACGTGGAGTGGGGCTGGCTGATCCGCTACATGCACTCCACCGGCGCGTCGCTGTTCTTCATCGTCGTCTACCTGCACATGTTCCGCGGCCTGATGTACGGCTCGTACCAGAAACCGCGCGAGCTGGTGTGGCTGCTGGGCATGCTGATCTACCTGGTGCTGATGGCCGAAGCCTTCATGGGCTACGTGCTGCCGTGGGGCCAGATGTCGTTCTGGGGCGCCAAGGTGATCATCTCGCTGTTCGGCGCCATCCCGGTGATCGGCAGCGGCCTGACCGAATGGATCATGGGCGACTACCTGCCCGGCGACGCCACCATCGGCCGCTTCTTCGCGTTGCACGTCGTCGCCCTGCCAATGGTGTTGCTGCTGCTGGTCGTGCTGCACCTGGCGGCGCTGCACGAGGTCGGTTCCAACAATCCCGACGGCGTCGACATCAAGCACGGCCCCAAGGGCAACCGCTGGGATGCGACCAAGCCCAGCGACGGCATCCCGTTCCATCCGTATTACACCGTCAAGGACCTGGTCGGGGTCGGCTTCTTCCTGATCCTGGCGGCGTTCATCATCTTCTTCGCGCCGACGATGGGCGGCTGGTTCCTGGAGCACGACAACTTTGTCGAGGCCAACCGGCTGGTGACGCCCCCGCACATCAAGCCGGTCTGGTACTACACGCCGTACTACGCGATGTTGCGCGTGATTCCCGACAAGCTCAGCGGCGTGATGGTGATGTTCGCCGCGATCGCGGTGCTGTTCACGGTGCCCTGGCTGGACCGCGCCAAGGTCAGGTCGTACCGCTACCGCGGCCTGCTGTCGAAGTTCGCGCTCGGGATCTTCGTGGTGTGCTTCGTCTGGCTGGGCAAGATCGGCGCCGGACCGGGTACGGATCCGGTCGAAACGATCATCGGCCGCATCCTCACCTTCCTCTACTTCGCGTTCTTCATCACCATGCCGCTGTGGACCAAGCTCGACAAGACCAAACCGGTGCCGGAACGGGTGACCACGCATGACTAAGACCCTGTCCGTGGCCAAGCCCCGGCTGCGCAACTTCGCTCGACGCGGCGCCCTCTTCGCGGCCGGCCTGCTGGTCTCGGTTTCGGCGCTTGCCTCCGAGGGCGGCAACCTGCAGCAGGCTGGCACCGACCTCGGTGACCAAGCTTCGCTGCAGCGCGGTGCCCAGCTGTACATGAATTACTGCTCGGGCTGCCATTCGCTCAAGTACCTGCGTTATTCGCGCATGGCCGAGGACCTTGGCCTGACCGAAACCGAGGTGATGGACAACCTCAACTTCACCGGCGCCAAGATCGGCGAGCACGTGCAGGTCAGCCTCACCTCCGAACACGCCAACAAGTGGTTCGGCAAGATGCCGCCGGACCTGAGCGTGATCGCGCGCGTGCGCGGCAGCGACTGGATCTACACCTACCTGAAGTCGTTCTACCTGGACGAGTCGCGACCGCTGGGCTGGAACAACCAGTTGTTCCCCAACGCCTCGATGCCCAACCCGCTGTGGCAGTTGCAGGGCATGCAACATGCCGAGTTCGGCGAGCCCGACAAGGCCACCGGCGATCGCCACGTCACCGGCCTCAAGGTGACCCAGGCGGGCACGCTCGACGCCGCCGGTTTCGACCAGACCGCGCGCGACATCACCGCTTTTCTCGAGTACGCCGGCGAACCTGCCGCGCTCAAGCGCCAGAGCATCGGCGTGTGGGCGATCCTGTTCCTGGCGATGTTCACGTTCCTCGCGTACCTGCTCAAGACCGAGTACTGGCGCGACGTGCACTGACGGGCGCGAAACCTCCGTGTTCCCTGCCGGGATCGGCGGGGAAACGTGCGCGTTGCGGGCCCCACCCGGCAGCGCGAACGGCGGCAGCGTTGCTCGAGACCGTGGCGACCATCCACACGGGGTGGATGGCGCCTTGTGACCGGCGGATTCCGGTTGCTTGAGAGGTCGATGATGGCGGCGAGCCCACGTATGCGAAATGCCTTGACGTTGTTTTCTTCCACCGATTGCGTGTTGTGCCACCGGGTGCGGCTCGTGCTCGCGGCCAAGGGCGTCACCTACGACCTGATTCCGGTCGATCCGCAGAATCCGCCCGAAGACCTCGTCGACCTCAATCCCTACCACTCGGTGCCGACCCTGGTCGAGCGCGACCTGGTGCTGTATGCGGCCAGCGTGGTCAGCGAATACCTCGATGAGCGATACCCGCATCCGCCGCTGATGCCGGTCGATCCGCTGTCGCGCGCGCGCCTGCGCCTGGCGACGCTGAGGCTTGAGCACGACTGGGTGCCGCAGGTGCAGGCGATCCAGCTCGGCAACAAGGCCCAGGCCGAAGCCGGGCGCAAGCGGCTCAAGGAACTGCTGACCGCGTCGGTGCCGCTGTTCAAGGCCTACAAGTTCTTCCTGAACACCGAGATGAGCCTCGCCGACTGCGCGATGGCGCCGATCATCTGGCGGCTGCCGGCGCTGGGCATTCCGCTTCCCAAGGACGGCAAGGTGATCGAGGACTACGGCAACCGGATCTTCCGCAATCCGGGCTTCACGCGCAGTCTCACCGAGCAGGAACGCAAGCTGCGCGATTTGCCTGCTTGACGGGTGGCGAATGCGCGGCACGGTGCAACCCTGCCGCGCATTCGCTGCGTTGGGGCTACGCGAGGGAGTGGTTGCGGTCGATTCGACATCGGGTCGTCAACGTTCGCGCACTCGGCGTTAAACTGCCTCCATGAGTGAAGATAGCGCCCCCATGACGAGTCATCGCCCGTACCTGCTACGGGCACTTTACGAGTGGATCAGCGACAACGGCATGACCCCCCACCTGCTGGTGGATGCCAACGGT
>JBBRWW010000043.1:0-21944 GCA_038248955.1 Lysobacterales bacterium | reverse complement strand
TGGTTCTGCGAACGCTGTAATACCAAGGTGTATGAGGAATATTTCCACCTGCATGACATCGAGCAGGACTTCCCGCCGGTGTTCGACCGGTTCTATTCCTCGATCGAGCACCGGACCTGCAAGCACTGTGGCCACGTGAACCCGGTGCCCGACAAGTACGTGATGCCGGACACCTGAGCGATCCGTACGGGTAACACCGAAGGGCGCTGCGAAACGCCTGGTTGTGCACCATATCGCTGTCCGCCACATCGCCAGAGTGACCGCGAAATGCTCAAGATCGATATCCACGCCCACTACCTGCCGCGCGACTGGCCCGACCTGGCGCGCAAGTACGGCGACGTGCGTTTTCCGGTGATCCACCACACCGACGACGGCCGCCATCGCATCTACAAGGATGGCAAGTTCTTCCGGGAAATCTGGTCCAAGACCTGGGACCCGCAGGAACGCATGGATGACTACGCGCGCTTCGGCGTGCAAGTGCAGGTGATCAGTACCGTGCCGGTGATGTTCAGCTATTCGGCGAAGGCGCAACACGCGCTGGAGCTGCACCAGGCGCTCAACGACGACATGGCGGCGACCTGCAACGCGTTCCCGCGCCATTTTGCCGGCATCGGCACGGTGCCGCTGCAGTCGCCGCGACTGGCGGTGCAGGAACTGGAACGCTGCATGGACCAACTAGGCCTGCAGGGCGTGCAGATCGGCAGCCACGTCAACGACTGGAACCTCGACGCGCCGGAGCTGTTCGAGTTCTTCCAGGCAGCCAGCGAGCTGGGCGCGGCGATCCTCGTGCATCCCTGGGACATGATGGGCGCCGCGTCGATGCCGAAGTACTGGCTGCCGTGGCTGGTCGGCATGCCGGCCGAGCAATCGCGCGCGGCCTGCTGCCTCGTGTTCGGCGGCGTGCTCGAACGGTTGCCGAAACTGAAGATCTGCATGGCGCACGGCGGCGGCAGCTTCCCGTACACGATCGGTCGCATCGAGCACGGCTTCAACATGCGCCCGGACCTGGTCGCGACCGACAACCCGCGCAATCCGCGCGACTACCTCGACCAGCTGTATTTCGATTCCTGGGTCGCCGACGAGCGCGCGCTGCGCTACCTGCTCGATACCTGCGGCGTTTCGCAGGTGATGCTGGGCACCGACTATCCGTTCCCGCTGGGCGAGCAGTCGCCGGGCGCCGGCATCGCGTCGCTGGGCCTGTCGGAAACCGAACAGGCCCGCCTCTATCACGGCACCGCGCTGGAATGGCTCGGCCTGCCCCTCTCGCGTTTTGCATGACGCCCATCGGACCAAGATGACCGACCTGTCTTTCGACCAATTCTCAGACGAGCACGCACACGCGCTCGATGCCGCCGATCCCCTGCCGACCCTGCGCGCCGAATTCCATATCCCGGTGCACGAGGGCAAGCCGCGGGCGTATTTCGTCGGCAATTCGCTCGGGCTGCAACCGCGCGCCGCACGCGAATACATCGAGGAGGTGCTGGACAAGTGGGCGACCGAAGCCGTCGAAGGCCACTTCACCCAGCCGGCGCAGTGGATGACCTACCACCAGCTGGTACGGGAACCGCTGGCACGACTGGTGGGCGCGCATCCGCAGGAGGTCGTGGCGATGAACTCGCTGACCGCGAACCTGCACCTGATGATGGTCAGCTTCTACCGCCCGACCCGCGAGCGCCCGGCGATCCTGATCGAGGCCGGGGCATTTCCGTCCGACCGCCATGCGATGGAATCGCAGGTCCGCTTCCACGGCTTCCACCCGGCGACCGACCTGATCGAGCTGCAGCCCGACGAGGCCAACGGCACGTTCTCGATGGCCACGATCGAGCGCGCGATCGCCGAGCACGGCCCGCGCCTGGCGATGGTGCTGTGGCCGGGCGTGCAGTACCGCACGGGCCAGGCGTTCGACCTCGCGCATATCGTGCAGTTGGTACATGCACAGGGCGCGGTCTGCGGCGTCGACCTTGCCCACGCGGTCGGCAACGTGGAACTGGCCTTGCACGACAGCGGGGTCGATTTCGCGGTGTGGTGCCACTACAAGTATTTGAACGCCGGCCCCGGCGCGGTCGGCGGCTGCTTCGTACACGAGCGCCATGCCCGCAGCGACCGGCCACGATTCGCCGGATGGTGGGGCCACGACGCCGCGACGCGCTTCCTGATGGGGCCCGAGTTCGTGCCGACCCCGGGCGCCGAGGGCTGGCAGCTCAGCAACCCTCCGGTACTGGCGCTGGCACCGCTGCGCGCGTCGCTGGACCTGTTCGAGCGCGTCGGGATGCCCGCCTTGCGCGAAAAATCGCTGCGACTCACCGGCTACCTGGAAGCGCTGATCGCCGACCGCCTGACCGATACCCTGGAAGTGGTGACGCCGGTCGAGCCTGGGCGCCGCGGCTGCCAGCTGTCGCTGCGCGTGGTTGGCGGCCACGAGCGAGGCCGGGCCCTGTTCGACTTTCTCGCCGCCCACGGCGTGCTCGGCGACTGGCGCGAACCCGACGTGATCCGCATCTCCCCCGTCCCGCTCTACAACACCCATGCCGACGTGCTGCGGTTCGCGCGCACGGTGGAGGCCTGGCGCCATGCCCGCTGACGCCAGCATCGACCGCCAGCGCCACATCACCATCGTTGGCGCGGGCCTGGCCGGCGCGCTGCTGGCGACGCTGCTCGCCAAGCGTGGCTGGCGGGTCGACGTCTACGAACGGCGCGGCGACCCCCGGATCAAGGGCTACGAAGGCGGGCGCTCGATCAACCTGGCGCTGGCCGAGCGCGGCCTGCATGCGTTGCGCGTCGCCGGCGGCGATGACGACGTAATGGCGCAGGCGGTGATGATGCGCGGGCGCATGGTGCATTTCGCCGATGGCCACACCGACCTTCAGCGCTACGGCCGCGACGACAGCGAGGTGATCTGGTCGGTAAGCCGCGGCGAGCTCAACGTGGTGCTGCTCGATCTCGCCGAGCAGGCGGGCGCCACGATGGTCTTCAACCGCGGGCTGTCCTCGGTCGATTTCGCTGAGCGCCTGGCCCGGTTCACCGATCCGCGCGACGGACGCGAGCAGGAGGTCGACTTCCAGTCGCTGGTGGGTGCCGATGGCGCGGGATCGTCGCTGCGCAGTGCGATGGCGAAGGAAATCGAGCTGGGCGAGCACACCGAGTTCCTCGGCCACGCCTACAAGGAGCTGGAAATACCGCCCAGCGCCGATGGCGGCTTCAGCATCGAGCCCAATGCGCTGCACATCTGGCCACGCGGCAGGTACATGTGCATTGCGCTGCCCAATGACGAACGCACCTTCACCGTCACCCTGTTCCTGCCGAACGAACCGACTCGCGGCCAGTCGGGTTCGCAGCGGGAAGGACCGAGTTTCGCCACCGTGCGCACCGGCGCCGACGCGCGCGCGTTGTTCCAGCGCGACTTTGCCGATGTGTCGCCGCTGATTCCTAACCTGGAGCGCGACTTCGAGAACAACCCGGCCGGCCTGCTCGCCACGCTCTACTGCGACCGCTGGCACCTGGGCGACCGCGCGGTGCTGCTGGGCGACGCCGCCCACGCGATGGTGCCGTTCCACGGCCAGGGCATGAACTGCGCGTTTGAGGACTGCGTCGCGCTCGCCGAGCAACTGGAGGCCGGCGATGATCGCCAGGCCGCGTTCGCCGCGTTCCAGGCCGATCGCCTGCCCAACGCGCGCGCGATCCAGGCGATGGCGCTGGAGAACTACCTGGAGATGCGCGACCGCGTCGACAACGACGACTACCTGCTGCAGCGGGCATTGGAGATGCGCCTGGCCGCGCGCCACCCGGACCGCTTCGTGCCGCGCTACGCGATGGTCACGTTCCGGCGCATGCCGTATACGACTGCCTTCGAACGCGGCCAGCGGCAGCGCGACCTGCTGGTCGAACTGACCGCGGGCCACGCCACGCTGGACACGCTCGACTGGGACGCGATCGACGCCGCCGTGCGCGAGCGCCTGTCGCCACTGCCCGTGGACGCCTGAGTCGATGGCTGCGAGCTTCCTGTTCTACGACCTGGAGACCTTCGGCGCGGATCCGCGACGCACGCGCATCGCGCAGTTCGCCGCGATCCGCACCGACGCCGACCTCAACCCGATCGATGAACCGATCAGCCTCTTCGTCCGGCCCGCCGACGACCTGCTGCCCTCGCCGGTAGCGACCCTGATCACCGGCATCGCCCCGCAGGCCGCCTTGCGCGACGGCATCAGCGAAGCCGACGCGCTGTCACGGATCTTCGACGAGATGGCGCGCCCGGAGACCTGCTCGGTCGGTTACAACTCGCTGCGTTTCGACGACGAGTTCGTCCGCCATGGGCTGTTCCGCAATTTCTTCGACGCGTATGAGCGCGAATGGCGCGGCGGCAATTCACGTTGGGACCTGCTCGACGTGATGCGGCTGGCGCATGCGCTGCGTCCCGACGGTATTGTCTGGCCCAGGCGGGAGGATGGCGCGAGCTCGTTCAAGCTCGAGCATCTGGCCGACGCCAACGGCGTGCGCGACGGCGACGCGCACGAAGCCCTGTCCGACGTGCGCGCACTGATCGGCCTGGGCCGGCTGCTCAAGGCGGCCCAGCCGAAGCTCTGGGACTACGCGCTGAAGCTGCGCGACAAGCGCTACGCTGCCAGCCTGCTGGATGTGACGGCGATGACGCCGGCGCTGCACGTGTCGCAACGCTTCCCCGCCAGCCGCCTGTGCGCCGCGCCGATCCTGCCGCTGGCGCGCCATCCCCACATCGACAGCCGGGTGCTGGTGTTCGACCTGGCGCAGGATCCCGAAGCGTTGCTGCGGCTGGATGCCGATGCGATCGCCGGGCGCCTGTACACCCCGGCGGCGCAACTGGCCGATGGCGAATCGCGGATCGCCCTGAAGGAAGTGCACCTCAACAAGTGCCCGGCCCTGATCGCCTGGGACCACCTGCGCGCGCCCGACTTCAGCCGTCTTGGCATCGATCCGGCGGAAATCGAGCGCCGCGCGGGCATGATCCGCGATGCCGGGCCGGCGCTGGTCGAAAAGGTGCGCAAGGTGTTCTCCGGCGAGCGCGACCACGCCCCCAGCGACGTCGATGCTTCGCTGTACGACGGCTTCATTGGCGATGGCGACAAGCGCCTGTTCCGCGAGGTGCGCACGACCCCGCCGCAGGCCCTGGCGGAGCGCGCGTTCGCCTTCAAGGACCCGCGCCTGCCGGAGCTGTTGTTCCGCTACCGGGCGCGCAACTGGCCCGAAACCCTGTCGGCCGAGGAGCAGGTCCGCTGGGACGAGTACCGGCGACAACGGCTGGGCAGCGATAGCCGACTGTCCGAGTACAGCTTCGCAAGTTTCGACGCCGAGCTGGCCGACCTGCGCACCGTGCACGCCCACGACGATGCCAAACTGGCCCTGTTGGAACAGGTCGATGCATGGCGCCAACGGATCGAAGCCAGCCTCGCCTGACGGCTGCGGTTCCGTCCGGCTCCACTGTCCGCCCGTCCACCCCAACACGACCCGAAACGACACGAACCGACGCCATGAGCACTTATTTCAGCGAGGCCAGCCTCAAGTTCCTGCGCAGCCTGGCGCGCAACAATTCGCGCGAGTGGTTCCATGCCCACAAGAGCGACTACGAGGCCCAGGTGCGTGCGCCTTTCCAGCGCCTGCTGACCGACCTCCAGCCGGTGCTGGCCGGGGTCAGCGCGCACTACCGCGCCGAGCCCAAGACCGTCGGCGGCTCGCTGTTCCGGATCCAGCGCGACACCCGCTTCGCCAACGACAAGGCGCCGTACAAGGGATGGCAGGGCGCCCGGCTGTTCCACGAACGTGGGCGGCAGGTCGAGGCGCCGTCGTTCTACCTGCACCTGCAGCCGGGCGGCTGCTTCGTCGGCGCCGGGCTGTGGCATCCGCAGCCCGACACGTTGCGGCACCTGCGGCAGTTCCTCGTCGACAACCCGGGCAGCTGGAAGGCCGCCGCACATGATGGCCGGTTTCGCAGGCGTTTCGAGCTGGACGACAGCGAACGGCTGGTGCGCACGCCGCGCGGCTTCCCGGCCGAGTTCGAGTTCGCCGACGACCTGCGCCGCAAGAACTTCGTCGCCGTGCGCGCCCTCGACGACGACGTCGTGACCGGCTCGCGCCTGTTGAAGACCCTGCAGACCGACCTCGCCGGGCTGGCGCCATTCGTCGACTACCTGTGCGCCGCGCTCGACCTCGAGTTCTGAGGTGACGCCGTCCGACGCGCGGCGATACGCGCTTTTTTACCTCGGCTATTACGGCGCGCTGGGCGCGTACACGCCCTACATCGGCCGCTGGATCGTGTCGCAGGAGCACGGCGGCTATGTGGTCGGCGCGATGCTGGCGTTGTGGTACGGCGGCCGCATCGTCGCTCCGCCGGTCTGGTCGCGGCTGACCGGCAACAGCGATACGCCCGGGCGCTGGCTGGTCGGCGGTTGCGTGCTGGCGGCGTTGGGCTTCGCGCTGTTCACGGCGGCACGCAGCCTGGGGATGCTGTTCGCGGTGATGGCGTGGTTCGCGCTGTTCTTCAATGCGGTGATGCCGCAGTTCGAGGCGATGACGCTCTCGGCGCTGGGCGAGCGCAACGACCGCTACGGTCGCATCCGCGTCTGGGGTTCGGTGGGATTCCTGCTGGTCGCGGGCACGTACGGCTGGCTGCTGGATCGGTTTGGCAACGCGATGTTCGTCTGGCTGACGCTGCCCTGGCTGCTGCTCACGGTCGCCGCGGCGTGGCTGCACCGCCACGACCCGCCGCATCGCCGCGTGGACGCGACGCCGCGCGAGGCGCTGTGGCGGCGCCCGGGGACGCGCCGGCTGCTCGGGGTGGCCTTGCTGATGCAGATGGGCTTCGGGCCGTTCTACGTGTTCTACACGCTGCACCTGCAGGCATACGGACACGACGGCACCGCGGTGGGCGTGTTGTGGGCGATCGGCGTGCTGTGCGAGATCGTGATGTTCTGGCAGGCGCCGGCACTGGTGCGTCGTTTCGGGGCGTTCCGGCTGATGACGGCGTGCCTGCTGGTGACCGCGTTGCGCTGGTCGCTGGTGGCGGTGGCGGGCGGTTCGTTTGCCTGGATGGCCGTGGCGCAGACCACCCATGCATTGAGCTTTGCGGTATTCCATGCCGGCTGCATGCGTCGCATGGCCGAACTGTTCCCGGCGCGTCGCGACATGGTCGCCGCGCAGGGCATGCTCTACGGGATCAGCGGCGGCGTCGGCGGCGTGCTCGGCGCAGGTGTTTCTGCAGTGGCGTGGCAGCACGGCGGCGGTCGCGCCGCCTTCTTCGCCGGCGCGGCGGCCACCGTCGCGGCGCTGCTGCTGCACGTGAACGCGGCGCGCTTCGCCAAACCCGTCCTCGCGCCGTAGCGCAAATCGCCTCACCGCCATTTCCCGGGTAGGTGCCGCCCGGCGAGCCGGTCCGGCGCTGGGAACCCCGGGAACCCCGGGAACCGGGAAGGCGATACAGGAAACGGCCGGCCCTGCGATCCCGGCCGTAATCGTTTCGCCACCCCGACGGGACGCTAAGCTGGCGGCCTGACCCACCCGGAATACGCATGTGAACAAGTGGTTCGTAATGCTCGCCGCCGCGCTGATCGCGCTGGCCGTCTATGTCGCGGCCGGGCCGTACCTGGCGATCAATGGCGTGCGCCAGGCCCTCAAGGACGACGACAGCGCGGCGCTCGCGCGGCACGTGGACTTCCCGACCCTGCGCGGCAACGTCAAGGCGCAGGTCGACGACTACCTGGTGCGCCAGGCCGGTCCGGATGTGCAGCGCAACCCGTTCGGCGCCATCGCGCTAAGGATGGCCGGCGGTCTCGCCGGTGGCGCGGTGGATACCTTGCTGACCCCGGCCGGGATTGGCGCGCTGCTGGGCGGCCGCAGCCTGTGGCATCGCGGCAGTGGCGGCAGCATCGACCCCAACGACAGCTACGCGCTCAAGCCGCCGCGAGATCCGCTTGAAGGCGCCGGCTACCGCTACGAATCCACCTCGCGCTTCACCGCGACCGTGGACGACGGCAACGGCGATCCGGTCGTGTTCGTGCTCAGTCGCGATGGATTGCGCTGGCGGGTCACCGACATCCGTTTGCCGTTGCCAGGGGCGGGCCAGGCCGGCACCACAGGCGCGTCCGGCGCCGCCGGCGACTAGCCGGGGTTGGCAACGCCATGCGGCACGTGGCCCGCGGCGACGTGGTCCCGCGCTGACAGGATATTGTGTTCGGAATCGTCGAAGAAGATGTCGGCGCCGAACGCCTCCAGGAACGGGCCCTTGGGCCGCCCCCCCAGGAACAGCGCCTCGTCGAGGCGGATGCCCCACTCGCGCAGCGTGCGGATCACCCGTTCGTGCGCCGGCACCGATCGCGCGGTGACCAGCGCGGTGCGGATCGGCGCGTTCTCGCCGGTCGGGAACGCGGCCTGCAGGCGGTGCAACGCATCGAGAAAACCGCGGAACGGCCCACCCGACAACGGCTCGCCCGCGTGGCTGCGCTCATGCGCCGCGAATGCGGCCAGCCCGCCCTCGCGCGACACCCGCTCGCCCTCGTCGCCGAAGATCACCGCATCGCCGTCGAAGGCGATGCGCAACTGGTCGCGGCGATGCTGCGCGGCCTTGGACGGCAGCAGGGTCGCGGCGGCGATACCGGCCGCCAGCGCGCTGCGCACGTCCTCGCCATGCGCCGACAGGAACAGGTCGGCCCCGAACGGACGGATATAGGGAAACGGCGGCGCGCCGTTGCTGAATGCCGCGCGGGTGATCGCCAGGCCGTGGTGTTCGATCGAATTGAAGATGCGCAGGCCGGTGTCGGCCGAATTGCGCGAGATCAGGATCACTTCGACCCGCGGCGCCTCAGGCGGCGCGCCATCGTTGAGGCCCAGCAGCTTGCGCACCAGCGGGAATGCGACGCCGGGGGCCAGCAGTTCGTCCTCGCGGCTGCGTTGGAACGCCGCATAGGCATCCAGCCCGTCACGCTCGAACAGCACGTGGCTGTCTTCGAGGTCGAACAGCGTGCGCGAGGAGATCGCGACGATCAGCGGGTTGGCACTGGAGGTGGCATCGGGCATGCAGGCATTGTGCCCGACCGGCGTCGCAGGCAATGCGACCGGTGGACCGCGATTTTCAGGAACCGGGGCTTGGCGGGAATGAATGGGCTCGCTCGCCGAGCGATCCGCGTGGCTGGTAGGCAGCAAACGGGGCGCACACGGGCCAGCTTCCCCAGCTTCCACCACCACAAGCGACGTGCTTCAGCCGCTGATGAACTGCTCGGCCAGCATCCGTTCCTCGAGGTTGTGCTCGGGGTCGAACAGCAGGGTCACGGTGCGGTCGTGCGATTCGCGGATCATGACCTCGATCACGTCGCGCACCTCGTGCGAGTCGGCGGTGGCGCTGACCGGGCGCTTGTACGGATCCAGCACGCGAAACCGCACCTCGGTGTCGGCCTTGAGCACCGCGCCACGCCAGCGGCGTGGGCGGAACGCGGCGATCGGGGTCAGCGCCATCACGTTCGCGCCCAGCGGCAGGATGGGCCCCTGCGCGGAAAAATTGTAGGCGGTGCTGCCCGCCGGCGTGGCGACCATCACCCCGTCGCAGATCAGCTCGTCCAGCCGCAGCTTGCCGTTGAGCTCGATCGACAGGTGCGCGGCCTGCCGCGTCTGGCGCAGCAGCGAGACCTCGTTGTAGGCGAGTGAGCCGACCGTGGCGCCCGACTCGGTTTGCACCACCATTTCCAGCGGACGCAGCACGGCAGGCTCGGCGGCGTGGATGCGTTCCATCAGCCCGTCGCTCGACTGGTGGTTCATGAGGAAACCGACGGTGCCGAGCTTCATGCCGTACACGGGGCGTCCCAGCGCGCCATGGCGGTGCAGGGTCTGCAGCATGAAACCATCGCCGCCCAGCGCGACCAGTACCTCGGCCTCCTGCGGCGGATGATCGCCGTGGCGCGCCACCAGTTCAGCCAGCGCTTGCTGGGCATCGCTGGCGGAACTGGCAAGGAAGGCGATGCGTGGCGTCGAGGTCATCGGCAACGGCGGCTCCTGGGGCTGGGCCGCAGGATACCCCGGTGGCGCGGGTCGCATGCGCCTGGCGATCGCGCGCCGTCCGGCAACGGCGATTCCGACGCGGCCCCACAAGCCAGCCTCAAACGCTTCGTCCGGGCGCCCCGGTCACTGCCGCGCTCCACGTCGTCGACCACCGCCGCGCTAGACCCCTCCGGTCGCGATCTGCGCCAGCCGGCGCACCGCCACCGACACGGTCGGGTAGTCGAGCGTCTTCTGGTTCAGCAGGTCGGCCAGCATGGTCTGGGTAAAGCGCAAGGCCGAATCGTCGCGCTGCAGCCACGCCTCGACCTTCGCCTCGGCCGACTTCCTGCCACCCTCGATGAGGATCTGGTTGACCAGTGCACGCTGCTGGCTGCCCAACTCGTCGCGCAAAGAGCCGCGGGCCAGCGCCTGCCAGCGCCCGTCGACCGGCAGCGCCTCGATCTGCTCGTACAGCCACGGCAGGTGCAGCGCCGCGCCGAGCGCGAAGTAGGCCTTGGCGACCTCGACCGGCGGCAGCTTGCGGGCATGGGCGATCTCGACGATGTCGCAACCGAACTCGAGCAGCGGCAGCGCCGCCAGCTGCGTCGCCAGCGCGGCGGGCAGTCCCTTGTCCTTCCACTCGCCCACGCGCTGGTCGTACGCGGCGCGGCGCACCGGCGACATCGCGGCCGGCAGCGCTTCGCGCACTGCCGTCAGGCCGTCGCCAAAACGCGCCATCGCCGCGGTGATTTCCGGCATCTTGCCCGGGCGGGACAGCAGCCAACGCGACATCGTGCGCATCAGGTGCCAGATCGTCTGCAGGGCGTCGATCTGCACCGCCTCCGGCACCTTGCCGTCGAGCGCGTCGATCTGCGCCCACAGCTCGCGCGCATCCAGTGCCTCGCGGGCGATGGTGTAGGCCTCGGCGATCTGCGCCGGGTTGCGGCCAGTGTCCTCGTGCATCCGCAGGGCGAACGTCGCGCCCATGCGGTTGACCAGCGAGTTTGTGACCGCGGTGGCGATGATCTCGCGCTTGAGGCGATGGTTCTCCATCGCCTTGGCGTACTTCTCCTGCAGCGGCAACGGGAAATACCGCACCAGTTCCTTCGACAGGTAGGGATCTTCCGGCACATCGGAGTCGACCAGTTGCGCGAACAGCACCAGCTTGCTGTACGACAGCAGCACCGACAGTTCCGGCCGTGTCAGGCCCAGGCCTCGGGTCTTGCGCTCGGCGATCTCGACGTCGGAAGGAAGGTATTCGATCTGGCGGTCGAGCAGGCCCTGCGATTCCAGCGTGCGGATGAAGTGCTGCTTGGATCCCAGCCGCGACACGCCCATTCGTTCCATCAGGCTGATCGCCTGGTTCTGGCGGTAGTTGTCGGTCAGGACCAGTCGCGCGACCTCGTCGGTCATCGATGCCAGCAGCGTGTTGCGCTCGGCCAGCGTGAGCTTCTTCGCCTGCACCTGCGCGTTGAGCAGGATCTTGATGTTGACCTCGTGGTCGGAGGTGTCCACGCCGGCGGAGTTGTCGATGAAGTCGGTGTTGAGCAGCACGCCGTGCTGCGCCGCCTCGATGCGGCCCAGCTGGGTCAGCCCCAGGTTGCCGCCCTCGCCCACCGTCTTGCAGCGCAGGTCGCCGCCGTCGACACGCAGCGCATTGTTGGCACGGTCGCCGACATCCAGGTGCGACTCGCTGCTGGCCTTGACGTAGGTGCCGATGCCACCGTTCCACAGCAGGTCGACCGGCGCCTTCAGGATCGCGGCCATCAGGTCGGCCGGGCTCATCGCCTTGATGGCCGGGTCGATGCCGAGCGCCGCGGCGATCTCCGGCGACAGCGGGATCGACTTGGCGGTGCGCGCGAACACGCCGCCGCCGTGGCTGATCAGTGCGGTGTCGTAGTCCTCCCAGGACGAACGCGGCAACTTGAACAGCCGCTGGCGCTCCTTGAAGGTCGTCGCCGCGACCGGATTGGGGTCGAGGAAGACGTGGCGGTGATCGAACGCCGCCACCAGCCGGATGTGCCTGCTCAGCAGCATGCCGTTGCCGAACACGTCGCCCGACATGTCGCCGATGCCGACGCAGGTGAAGTCCTGCTTCTGGCAGTCGCGCCCCATTGCCCGGAAATGGCGCTTCACCGACTCCCACGCGCCCTTGGCGGTGATGCCCATCGCCTTGTGGTCGTAGCCGACCGAACCACCGGACGCAAACGCGTCGTCGAGCCAGTAGCCGTGCTCGCGGGCGATGCCGTTGGCGATGTCGGAGAACGTCGCCGTGCCCTTGTCCGCGGCCACGACCAGGTACGGGTCGTCGTTGTCATGGCGCACCACGTCGCGCGGCGGCACGATCGCGCCAGCGACGCTGATGTTGTCGGTGATGTCGAGCAGGCCGTTGATGAACATCTTGTAGCAGGCGATGCCTTCGGCCAGCACGTCGTCGCGGTCGCCACCGACGGGCGATCGCTTGGCGAAGAAGCCGCCTTTCGAACCGACCGGCACGATCACCGTGTTCTTGACCATCTGCGCCTTCACCAGGCCCAGCACCTCGGTGCGGAAATCCTCGCGACGGTCGGACCAGCGCAGGCCGCCACGCGCGACCGGCCCGAAGCGCAGGTGCACGCCTTCCACGCGCGGGCCGTAGACGAAGATCTCGCGGTACGGTCGGGGCTTGGGCAGGTCGGGCACCTGGGCCGAGTCGAACTTGTAGCTGACATAACCGCGCTCGCCGCCGTCAGCGGTCGCCTGGTAGTAGCTGGTGCGCAGCGTGGCTTCGATGACGCCCAGGAAACTGCGCAGGATGCGGTCCTCATCGAGGCTCGAGACGCGGTCGATCAGGCTCTTGAAGGCCGCGCGGGTGGCGTTGAACTGCTCCTCGCGCTTGCCCGCGCGTGCCGCGATCACCGGCTTCAGCGCGGCGAGCACGGCGGCGTCGCCGGCCGCGAGGGTTTCCAGTTCGCGGCTGAAGCGCTCCATGCCGGCCTTGATATCGGCCTTGGACTCGCTGCCGGTGCGCGGATCGAAACGCGCCTCGAACAACTCCACCAGCAGGCGCGCCAGCAGCGGGTAGCGAGTGAACGTCTCCTCGACGTAGGCCTGCGAGAACGGTACGCCCACCTGCAGCAGGTACTTGGCGTATGCGCGCAGCATCGCCACCTGCCGCCAGGACAGGCCGGCGGCCAGGATCAGGCGGTTGAAACCGTCATTCTCGGCGTGGCCGTGCCAGATCCGTGCAAATGCCTGCTCGAAGGTGTCGTCCAGCCCGCTGACGTCGAGCCCGGCCGTGGCGGTTTCGACCTCGAAGTCCTGGATGTAGAGCAACGTGCCGTCGGCATGCAGGCGGTAGGGATGCTCGGTGAGCACCCGCAGGCCCATGTTCTCCATGATCGGCAACGCGTCCGACAGCGGGATGTCGCCGTTCTGGCGATAGAACTTGAAGCGCAGGCCACCGGCGCCGGCATGGGCGCGGTACAGGCTCAGGCGCAGATCGTCCGGGCCGGTCAGCGCGGCGAGGTGCTCGACGTCGGTCGCGGCAACCGCGGCGCTGACGCTCTCGATATAGCCCGTCGGCAAGGCACGGCCATAGAGGCTCGCCATTGCCAGACCGTGCTGCTCGCCATGGCGCGCCACGAGCTGGTCACGCAGGTCGTCCTGCCAGTTGCGCACGATCGCGGCCAGTTCGGCCTCGATGGCGGCGTTGTCGACCTGGATGGCCTCGCTGCCGGACTTCGGACGCACGATGAGGTGCAGCTGCGCCAGCGGCGACTCGCCCAGCATCACCGAGGAATCGACGTGGTCGCCGTGCAGCACGCGCTTGAGCATCGCTTCGATCCGCAGCCGCACGTCGGTATTGAAGCGGTCGCGCGGGATGTAGACGAGGGCGGAGAAGAACCGGCCGTAACGGTCGCGGCGCAGGAACAGCTTGCTGCGTACCCGCTCCTGCAAGCCGAGGATGCCGGTGGCGGTTCGCAGCAACTCCTCCCCGGTCGACTGGAACAATTCGTCGCGCGGCAGTATTTCGATGATGTGGCGCAACGCCTTGCCGCTGTGGCTGTCGGATGCCAGCCCCGAGTGCTCCATCACGTAGTTGAAGCGCTGGCGCACCAGTGGGATATCCCACGGGCGCCGGCTATAGGCGCTGGACGTGTACAGGCCCAGGAACCGCTGCTCGCGCACCGGCTTGCCGTTGGCGTCGAAGCTGAGTACGCCGATGTAGTCCATGTAACCCGGGCGGTGCACGGTGGCACGCGCGTTGGTCTTGGTCAGGATCAGCGCATCGACGGCGCCCGATTGCGGCATGTAGTGCGCGGCCAGCGAGGCCAGCGGACGCGGCTTGCCCACGTCTTCGCCACGCAGCAGGCCCAGGCCGCTGCCGTCGACCGCGCACAGGACCTCCTGGCCATCCTTGTTGGCAACCTGGTATTCGCGATAACCCAGCAAGGTGAAGTGGTCGTCGGCCGCCCAGCGCAGGAACTCCTGCGCCTCCCGGCGTCCGTCGTCACTGACCGGGAACGCGCGGCCACCGAGTTCGTCGGATACCTCGACCATCTTGTCGCGCATCCGGGCCCAGTCGCGCACGGTCGCGCGCACGTCGCGCAGGACGGTCTGCACCGCCTGCTCGATCCTTGGCATCGCCTCGGCGGACTGGCGGTCGATCTCCAGGTGCATCAGCGACTCGGGCACGCCTTCGCCGACGGCCATCAGCTTGCCGGCCTTGTCGCGGCGGAACAGCACCACCGGGTGACCCAACACATGCACGCCGATGCCCTTTTCGGACAGCGCCATCGTCACGGTGTCGACCAGGAACGGCATGTCGTCATTGGCGACCTGCAGCACGGTGTGCGCCGATTCCCAGCCATGGGTCTTGAGGTTCGGGTTGAACAGCCGCACCAGCGCGCTGCCCGGCTTTCGGGCCCGTGCGAAGTCGAGGAAATCGGTCGCCAGCGCCGCCCAGCCTTCGGGAGTGTGCTTGGGCAGCTCGTCCTCGCCCATGCGCTTGTAAAACGCGCGGACGAACGCCTCACCTTCGCCATGGCGCGCCTTCGGCAGGCGCTTGCGCGTCGCGGCGATGATCGCGTCGAGCGACACGCCCGTGCTCCGGGCGGGCGGCACCATGGCCTGGCTGTTGACTGCCTTGGCCTTTCTGGTCTTGTTGACGGCTGACTTGGCGATGGCCGATTTGGCGGCGGCCGGCTTGGTGGCGACTTTGGGCTTGGTGCTCATGGGAACGTGATGTCCGATGGTATGAGGCCCGAGCTTTCGCGCGGGCCGGAATCAGGGAATCAGTGCGCGACGATGGCGTGGCGCGGAGGGATCGTTTCGGGGAATTTCCGGATCGGGGCCACCCCGGCGCCGGCATCGCGGGCGGCAACACCCACGCCGCCGGTGCAGGCCAGAAGATGACCGCAGCCGCGCTGGACCGGGACGGCCGTGGGCCGCGACGAACCAGAACGTTTCATCGGCGTGCGCTACCGTTCCGCGCTTACCGCAACCCGGTCTCGTTGCGGGCGATCACCAAACGCTGGATCTCGCTGGTGCCTTCATAGATTTCGGTGATCTTGGCATCGCGGAAATACCGCTCCAGCGGCATCTCCTTCGAATAGCCCATGCCACCGTGGATCTGCACCGCCTGGTGGGTGATCCACATCGCCGCTTCCGACGCGGTGAGCTTGGCCACCGCCGCCTCCGTGCTGAAGCGGCCGCCGTTCTTGTCAGCCTGGTCCTTGGCCCACGCCGCGCGCAGCGTCAGCAGCAGCGACGCATCGAGCTTGCACTTCATGTCGGCGATCTTCGCCTGGGTCATCTGGAACGAGCCGATCGGCTGGCCGAAGGCCTTGCGTTCCTTGACGTAGGCCAATGTCGCCTCGTAGGCGGCGCGCGACAGGCCGATCGCCTGCGAGGCGATACCGATCCGGCCGGCGTCAAGCACGCCCATCGCGATCTTGAAGCCCTGCCCCTCTTCGCCCAGCACCTCGTCGGCCTGGGCGACATAGCCATCGAATTCAATCTCGCAGGTCGCCGACGCGCGGATGCCCAGCTTGGGTTCGGTCTTGCCGCGGTGGAAGCCGGGCTTGTCGGCATCGATCATGAATGCGGTGATGCCGCGCGCGCCCTTGTCCGGATCGGTCATCGCGAACAGCACCAGGTAGCGGGCGACCGGACCGGAGGTGATCCAGCTCTTCTTGCCGGTGATCACGAAGCTGCCGTCGGCCTGCTTGGTCGCCTTGCAGCGCATCGCGGTGGCATCGGAGCCCGATTGCGGCTCGGTCAGCGCAAAGGCGCCGATCTCGCGGCCCTCGGCGATCGCGCGCACGTACCGCTGCTTCTGCGCCTCGGTGCCGAACTGCAGGATGCCGTTGCAGAACAGCGAGTTGTTGACCGACACGATCGTCGAATGCGCGGCGTCGGCCGCGGCGATCTCGACCATTGCCAGCACGTAACTGATCGGGTCCATGCCCGCGCCGCCGTATTCGGCCGGCACTTCGATGCCCATCAGGCCGTTTTCGCCCAGGGTGCGGATGTTCTCGAGCGGAAACTCGCCGGTGCGGTCGTGGTACTCGGCGCTGGGGGCGATCTTTTCCTGGGCGATGCGACGCGCCACGTCCTGGATCATCAACTGCTCTTCGGTGAAGCTGAAATCCACGTCGGCACCTCTACTCGTTGCGAATGGGCGGAACGCCGCGGTTTCCGGAGCGTTCGAACGGCGGTACGGCGAAAGCGCGATTGTAGCCGCGACCGACCGATAACCCTACCGGTCCTCGCACCACCGGCCGGCTGCGCTTGACCCTCGTGCATTCGCCGACCACACTTATCGCTATATCGCGATAGGTTGATACATATGGATCTGGAAGGCTGGTCGTCCCGGCTCAAGGTGTTTGCCGATGCCACGCGGGTCCGCCTGCTGGCGCTGCTGGAAAGCGAGGAACTGACGGTCGCCGAGCTGTCGGCGATCACCCGGCTTGCCCAGCCGCGCGTGTCGACCCACCTGGCCAAGCTCAAGGATGCCGGCCTGGTGCGTGATCGACGGGCCGGCGTGTCGGCGTACTACCGATTCGATGACGCCGCGCTCGATCCCGCACAACGCGCCCTGTGGAATACGCTGCGCGAAGGCAGCGACGATCCCTTGCTGCGCCAGGACGGCGAGCGCGTGAGCGCGGTGCTGGCGATGCGCGCCGCCGACCAGAACTGGGCCGACACCGTGGCCGGCGACATGGAACGGCATTACTCGCCGGGCCGCACGTGGGAAGCCATGGCGCGCTCGGCGCTGCCGTTGCTGGAGCCCGGCGACGTGCTCGACATCGCATCGGGCGACGGGGTGCTGGCGGAACTGCTGGCGCCGCATGCTCACCGCTATGCGTGCCTGGACTCGAGCACCAAGGTGGTGCTCGCCGCGTCGGAACGGCTGCGCAAACTGAAGAACGTCGAGGTGCACGAAGGCGACATGCACGCGCTGCCGTTTGCCGCGGCGCAGTTCGACCTGGTGGCGCTGATGCATGCGCTGACCTACTCCGAACGCCCCGCGCAGGCCGTCGCCGAGGCCGCCCGCGTGTTGCGTCCCGGCGGCCGCCTGCTGCTGACCAGCCTTGCCCACCATGAGCATCGCAGCGTCGTCGACGCCTACGGCCACGTGAACCTGGGTTTCAGCGAGAAGGACCTGCGGGAGTTCACCGCCAACGCCGGCTTCGAGATCATCAGTTGCGAGACCGTGACGCGCGAGCGCCGGCCGCCGCACTTCGCGGTGATCGCCCTCATCGCGCGCAAACCCATCGGCGCGGTAAGCGAAGCAAATCGACCGACCCCGAATGAAGTCGACCGCAAGGTCGCAAAAAAGTGAATACCGCGACCGTGACCCCCGCACCGATCAATGCCCTGCCCTGGCTCCATCCCGACCGCGCGCACGCACTGCAACGGCTGTTGCGCGAACGCATCCTGGTCATCGACGGTGCGATGGGCACGATGATCCAGCAGCATTCGCTGGAGGAAGCCGACTACCGCGGCGAGCGTTTTGCGCAGGGTTACGACCGCCTGTACCGGGCTGCCGGCCACCAGCATGGCGAAGGCTGCGGCTGCTCGCGCGACCAGCGCGGCAACAACGACCTGCTGACGCTGACCCGGCCCGAGATCATCAGCGACATCCATGTCCAGTATCTCGCCGCCGGCGCCGACCTGGTGGAGACCAATACCTTCAACTCGACCACCGTTTCGCTGGGCGACTACGGTCTGGAACACGTGGCCCGCGAGCTCAACGAGACCGGCGCGCGACTCGCCCGCGCCGCCTGCGACGCCGCCGAGGCGCGGGACCCGGACAAGCCGCGCTTCGTGATCGGCGTGCTCGGTCCGACCAGCCGTACCGCCTCGCTGAGCCCCGACGTCAATCGTCCGGGTTTCCGGGCGATCAGCTTCGACGAACTGCGGGTCGCCTACCGCGAGGCCGCCGACGGCCTGATCGACGGTGGCAGTGACGTGCTGATGGTCGAGACCGTATTCGACACGCTCAACGCCAAGGCGGCGCTGTTCGCGATCGAGGAGGCTTTCGATGCGCGCGGCGCGCGGCTGCCGGTGATGATCTCCGGCACGATCACCGATGCCTCCGGGCGCACGCTGTCGGGGCAAACGGCAGAAGCGTTCTGGAACTCGCTGCGGCATTCGCAACCACTGGCGATCGGCCTCAATTGCGCGCTCGGCGCCAAGGACCTGCGCCCCCACGTCGACGTGCTCGCGCAGGTCGCCGATGCCTACATCAGCACCCACCCGAACGCCGGCCTGCCCAATGCATTCGGCGGCTACGACGAGACGCCCGAGGACATGGCCGCGATGCTGCGCGAATTCGCCGAAGCCGGCCTGCTGAACCTGGTTGGCGGCTGCTGTGGCACCACGCCGGCGCACATCGCCGCGATCGCCGAGGCGGTCCGCGACCAGCCGCCCCGCCGGCTGCCGTCGCTGGAGGAAGCCGCATGAAGACCCTGCCCCGCCAGACCCGGCTCAGTGGCCTGGAACCACTGCAGATCACTCCTGAAAGCAATTTCATCAACGTCGGTGAGCGGACCAACGTCACCGGCAGCGCGCAGTTCAAGAAGCTGATCCTCGACAACCGTTTCGACGAGGCCGTCGCAGTCGCGCGCCAGCAGGTGGAGAGCGGCGCGCAGGTGCTCGACGTCAACATGGACGAGGGCATGCTCGACTCCGAGCAGGCGATGGTGCATTACCTGAACCTCATTGCCGCCGAACCCGACATCGCGCGCGTGCCGGTGATGGTCGACAGCTCGAAGTGGAGCGTGATCGAGGCCGGCTTGAAGTGCCTGCAGGGCAAGGGCATCGTCAACTCGATCTCGATGAAGGAAGGCGAGGCCGAGTTCCTGCGCCAGGCGCGGCTGGTGCGGCGCTATGGCGCGGCGGTGGTGGTGATGGCGTTCGACGAGCTCGGCCAGGCCGACACGGCGGCGCGCAAGGTCGAGATCTGCTCGCGCGCCTACCAGCTGCTGACGCGGCAGATCGGCTTCCCGCCCGAGGACATCATCTTCGACCCGAACGTGTTCGCGATCGCCACCGGCATCGACGAGCACAACAACTACGCGGTGGACTTCATCGAGGCGACGGCCGAGCTCAGGCGCCGGTTTCCCTTCAGCCATGTCTCCGGCGGCGTGTCCAACGTCAGCTTCTCGTTCCGCGGCAACGAGCCGGTGCGGCAGGCGATCCACGTGGTGTTCCTGTACCACGCGATCCGCGCCGGCATGGACATGGGCATCGTCAACGCCGGCGCGATGCCGCTGTACGACGATCTCGATGCCGACCTGCGCCAGCGCGTCGAGGACGTGGTGCTCAACCGCCGGCCCGACGCCACCGATCGCCTGCTGGAGATCGCCGACCGCTACAAGGGCAGGAAGGGCGAGAAACGCGTCGAGGACCTGGCCTGGCGCGACAAGCCGGTGCCCGCGCGCATCAGCCACGCGCTGGTGCACGGCATCGACCAGTGGATCGAGATCGATGCCGAGGAAGCCCGCACGCTGTCGACTCGCCCACTGGACGTGATCGAGGGCCCGCTGATGGCCGGCATGAACGTGGTCGGCGACCTGTTTGGCGCCGGCAAGATGTTCCTGCCGCAGGTGGTGAAGTCGGCGCGGGTGATGAAGAAAGCGGTCGCCTACCTGCTGCCGTACATCGAGGCCGAGAAACTGCGCACCGGCGACGTCGGCAAGACCAACGGCAAGATCGTCATGGCCACGGTCAAGGGCGACGTCCACGACATCGGCAAGAACATCGTCGGCGTGGTGCTGGCGTGCAACAACTTCGACGTCATCGACCTGGGCGTGATGGTGCCGGCGCAGGTGATCCTCGACCGCGCCCGGGCCGAGAACGCGGATTTGATCGGCCTGTCGGGACTGATCACGCCGTCGCTGGAAGAAATGAGCCATGTCGCCCGCGAAATGCAGCGCCAGGGCTTCACGATGCCGCTGCTGATCGGCGGGGCGACCACCTCGCGCGCGCACACCGCGCTGAAGATCGATCCGCATTACCAGTCGCCCACGGTATGGGTGAAGGACGCCTCGCGCGCGGTCGGCGTGGTGCAGTCACTGATCAGCGTCGAGTTGCGCGAGCCGTTCGTCACCGCCAACGCCTCGGACTACGCCGAGATCCGCCAGCGCCACCGCAACCGTGGCGACGGCAAGCGCCTGGTGCCGTTGGCGAAGGCGCGCGCCCAGCGCTTCGAGGGCGGCTGGCGCGACTACACCCCACCTGCGCCACGCCAGCCGGGCCTGCACGTGTTCGACGACTATCCGCTGGACGAACTGGTTCCGCTGATCGACTGGACGCCGTTCTTCCAGGCATGGGAGCTGGCCGGCCGTTATCCGGCGATCCTCACCGACCCGGTGGTCGGTACCCACGCGACCGAACTGTTCGCCGATGCCCAGGCGATGCTTGCGCGCATCGTCTCGGAAAAATGGCTGACCGCGAAGGCGGTCTTCGGGCTATGGCCGGCCAACAGCGTTGGCGATGACGTGGTCGCCGACATCGACGGCCAGCCCACCACCCTGCACTTCCTGCGCCAGCAAGCCGACAAGCCGCCGGAGCGCCCGGACTTCTGCCTCGCCGACTTCATCGCGCCGGCGGACTGCGGCAAGCGCGACTGGATCGGCGCGTTCGCGGTCACCACCGGCCTGGGGATCGATGCGCACGTCGCGCGTTTCGAGGCAGACCACGACGACTACAACGCGATCCTGCTCAAGGCGCTGGCCGACCGGCTGGCCGAAACCCTGGCCGAACGCATCCACCAGCGCGTGCGCACGCAGTTCTGGGGCTACGCATCCGACGAATCGCTAGGCGCGCAGGCGCTGATCGATGAAAACTACCGCGGCATCCGCCCTGCCCCGGGTTACCCGGCCTGCCCCGAGCACAGCGAGAAAGCGACGCTGTTCCGGTTGCTGGACCCGGAGAACAACGCCGGCATGGGACTGACGGAGAACTTCGCGATGACCCCGGCGTCGGCGGTGTCGGGCTACTACTTCAGCCATCCCGGCAGCCAGTATTTCGTGGTCGGGCGGGTATCGAAGGAACAGGCCGAGGACTACGCGAAGCGCAAGGGCGTGTCGCAGGCGCAAGTAGAGCGCTGGCTCGCATCCAATCTCGACTACGACCCGGAGTAGCGAGGTGGGCCGATGAAGCTCGCAGCCGCGGTTCGCAGGCGCGCGGCGGCGCGTTGCGGCCTTGTCGCAGGCAGATGTCTGCTTGGCGCGCATCAGGCCGGCCAACGCTGCAGGCCCGCCCACAGCGCCGCGCCCGCCGCGGCACCGATGATCGCCCCGCACCACAGGTCGGCAGCGACATGGCGGCGCAGGTACCAACGCGACCAGGCGATCACCAGGGTCAGCAGCAAACCCGCCGCGGCGGCCAACGGCGAGACTGCAAGCAGCAGCGCGGCGGAAAACACCGCGAAGGCCACGTGCAGGGACGGCTTGCAC
>JBBRWW010000042.1:0-22344 GCA_038248955.1 Lysobacterales bacterium | reverse complement strand
GCACCAGTACCTGGACGAACAGCACGCGCCATACGCGACGCTGACCCACGACCGCACGGTCACCGCGCACGACACCGCAGAAGCGATGCGGATCGATCGTCACCTGTTTGCCAAGACCGTCATGCTCAAGGTGGACGGCCGGCTCACGATGATGGTGATGCCCGCCGCCTACCGGATCGACCTCACCCGCCTGTCGCTCGCCCTCGGCGGCGCGGGGGTCGAACTGGCCGAGGAGGCCCAGTTCAAGGAGGCGTTCCCGGACTGCGAAACCGGCGCGATGCCACCATTCGGCAATCTCTATGGCGTGCCGTTATTGATTGATTCGCGCCTCGCCCGGCAGGCCCAGATTGCGTTCAACGCCGGCTCGCATACCGAGGCGCTGCAAATGCCGTATGCCGACTTCGAGCGCCTGGCCAAACCCGAGTTGCTGTGGCTCGCGCACGTGATGTGAGCACGCGCGGTCGCCGCGCGTCGGCGCCGCGGCGCAAGAAAAACCCCGCGCATGGCGGGGTCGTCCTGGCTGCGGATGCCGTGGCGTCAGCTCAGAGCGCGTAGCCGAACTGCTGCAGGAACTGCCCGGCGAACTCGTCGTAGTCGAAGCGCTGGTTCTGGGTGCCCGGATGTTCGACCTTGAGCGCGCCCATCAGTGACGCCATGCGGCCACAGGTCGCGATGTCGGTGCCTTTCATCAAGCCGAAGATCAGCCCGGCGCGGTAGGCATCGCCGCAGCCGGTCGGGTCGGTGACGCGGCGCTCGTGCGCCGGCGGGATGTCGATGATGGCGCCATCGGCGTGGATCAGCGACCCGCGCGGGCCGCGCGTCGCGATGTAGGCGCGAACCTTGCCGGCGATGGTCTTCTCGTCCCAGCCGGTGCGCTCCTGCAGCAGGTTGGATTCGTAATCGTTGACGGTGACGTAGTCGGCCTGCTCGATGAAGTGGCGCAGTTCCTCGCCATTGAACAGCGGCATCGCCTGGCCGGGATCGAAGATGAAGGGGATGCCGGCGGCGGCGAACTCGGTGGCGTTCTGCAGCATGCCGTCGCGGCCGTCCGGGCTGACGATGCCGAACGTGACGCCGGCGACGTCGCGCACGTGGTTTTCGTGGCTGCGCATCATCGCGCCGGGATGGAACGCGGTGATCTGGTTGTTGTCCAGGTCGGTGGTGATGAACGCCTGCGGCGTGAACAGTTCATCGATCACCTTGACCTGGTCGAGGCGGATGTCCTGCTCCTCGAACCACTCGCGGTACGGGCCGAAATCCTGGCCGACGGTCGCCATCGGAATGGGTTCTCCGCCGAGCAGCTTGAGGTTGTAGGCGATGTTGCCCGCGCAACCGCCGAATTCGCGGCGCATCCGCGGCACCAGGAACGACACGTTCAGGATGTGCACCTTGTCCGGCAGGATGTGGTTCTTGAACTGGTCGGGGAACACCATGATGGTGTCGTAGGCCAGCGAGCCGCAGATCAGTGCAGACATTCGTGATTCCCATGGGGTTGTGGGTAGTGCGGTGGTGCGGCGGTCGAGGCGCCGCGCGGCGGCTAGGGTAGCGGCTGCGTCGCCGCTGGGCCAGCGTGGCGGCAATGGGCTCGCCGGCGCCGCAGAACTGTGATGCCGCTCACGCCCGCTGGGGAGTGCTCCCAACCTCCGCTGACCCGCCACGTCGAAAGGTGTCGCCTTGCGCGCCTTTATCCTTGCCCGGTGCGCAGGCGGTTGTTAGGCTGGCGGGCAGCTTTTTGCCCCCCCTTTCGACGGCCAATTCCCCGATGTTCAAGAAGTTTCGCGGCATGTTCTCCAACGACCTCTCCATCGACCTGGGCACGGCCAATACCCTGATCTACGTCCGCGGCCAGGGCATCGTCCTCAACGAGCCATCGGTCGTCGCGGTTCGCCAGGACCGCATGGTGGGGGGCAGCCGCTCGGTCGCCGCGGTCGGCGCGGAGGCCAAGCAGATGCTCGGCCGCACCCCCGGCAACATCACCACCATCCGGCCGATGAAGGATGGCGTCATCGCCGACTTCACCTACACCGAAGAGATGCTCAAGCACTTCATCCGCAAGGTGCACAAGTCGCGCTTCCTTCGACCGAGCCCACGCGTGCTGGTATGCGTGCCGTGCGGCTCGACCCAGGTCGAGCGCCGCGCGATCAAGGAATCGGCCGAGGAGGCCGGCGCGCGCGAGGTCTACATGATCGAGGAGCCGATGGCCGCGGCGATCGGCGCCGGCATGCCGGTGGCGGAGGCGCGCGGCTCGATGGTGGTGGACGTCGGCGGCGGCACCACCGAGGTCGCGGTGATCGCGCTCAACGGCATCGTCTATGCCGCCTCGGTGCGCATCGGCGGCGACCGGTTCGACGAGGCGATCATCGCCTACGTGCGCCGCACCTACGGCACCCTGATCGGCGAGGCCACCGCCGAGCGCATCAAGATCGAGATCGGTTGCGCGTATGCGCAGGTCGAGCCGCGCTCCCTGGATGTCTCCGGCCGCAACCTCGCCGAGGGCGTGCCGAAGATGATCACCATCGGTGCCAACGAGGTCCACGAGGCGCTGCGCGAGCCGCTGTCCGGGATCATCGCTTCGATCCGGCTGGCCCTGGAACAGACGCCGCCGGAACTGTGCGCCGACGTCGCCGAGCGCGGCATCGTGCTTACCGGCGGCGGCGCGATGTTGCGCGACCTTGATCGCCTGATCAGCGAGGAGACCGGCCTGCACGTGCAGGTCGCCGACGACCCGCTGACCTGTGTCGCCCGTGGCGGTGGCCGTGCCCTGGAGATGATCGACATGCACGGCAACGAGTTCTTCGCGCCGGAATGACGTGCCCGTTGGCCGCGGTCGACCTTTGCGCCGCGGCGGCGCCCGCTCGGTGACCACCGCCGGCGTGCATCGGACGCCCCGGCAGGAAACCGGCGCGTGACTGGTCGGCGGCAAGCGCGTCCATTGGCGCGGGATCCGTCCCTGCAATCCTCCCATTCCTTCAAGCAGATCGCCTGACGTGCCGCCTTATGCCGGTCCTTCCCATGCCCGCACGGGCGACGTCACCGGCACGCTGCGGCTGATGGCCTACCTGGCCCTGGCCGTGGCGCTGATCGTGCTGGACCACCGCGGTGGCTGGCTGCACCAGTCGCGGCGGCAGGCCTCGCTGGTCGTGGGGCCGCTGCTGGCCGTGGCCGGCTGGCCCGGGCGCATGGCCGGCCGCCTGCGCGAGGACGCCGGCACGCTCGCCCAGTTGAGCGCCGAGAACCGCCGGCTGCGCAACGAACTGCTGGTGAACCACGCGCGGATGGCACGCATGACCACCGTGGCCGCCGACAATGCGCGCCTGCGCGAGTTGCTCGATGCGGCGCAACGCGGCAGCCTGGACGTGCAGCTGGCGCCGGTGCTGGACATTGACCTCGACCCGAGCCGGCAACGGCTGGTGCTCGATGCCGGCAGCCGCGATGGCGTTCGCATCGGCCAGAGCGTGATCGATGCCGGTGGGCTGCTCGGCCAGGTCATCGACGTCACCCCGATGCACGCCACCGTGCTGCTGCTGACCGATCCCGATCACGCCGTGCCCGTGGCGATCGCGCGCAACGGCGTGCGCCTGGTGGCGTACGGCCGCGGCCGCAGCGATGTCCTTGCCCTGGCGAGCATCGCGATGTCGAGCGACGTCAAGGTCGGCGACGTCGTGGTGACGTCGGGCCTCGGCGGTCGCTTCCCGCCGGGGTTCCCGGTCGGCACGATCACCGCGCTGCGGCCGGACGAGAGCCGCGCGTTCCTGGTCGGCGACCTGCGGCCGGCGGCCCAGCTGGATCGCGGCCGCGACGTGCTGCTGCTGCGCTCGGCGCCGGTGCGGGCGCCGAGCGGGTCGGTCGATGGCGTGGTTGGACCCGCGGGGGTCGTGGCTGGTGACGCGCAGGGTGCAGCGGCGATTACGACCCCCTCCCACGCAACCGGCACTGCGCCGGTCGATCCGCCCGCCCCGCCGCCGAGCGGGCCACCGCGCTGATGCGCACGCATTCGCACTGGGTATTGCCCACGAGCCTGCTGGCCGCGCTCCTGCTGGGCCTGTTGCCGTTGCCGCCGGCGCTGCAGCCCGTGCGCCCGTTCTGGCTGGCGCTGGTGGTGGCGTACTGGGTGATCGAGGACCCCGATCGCGTCGGCCTGGGTTTCGCGTTCTTGGTCGGGCTGCTCGCCGACCTCACGTTCGGCAGCCTGCTCGGCGAGCAGGCACTGCGCTTGGTGGTCATGGCCTTCATCCTGCAGCGCTTCCGCGCGCGGCTGCGGTTCTTCCCGCTGTCGCAGCAGGCCATCGCGATCGGCGGGCTGCTGCTCAACGACCGGATCGTCAGCGCCGCCATCCAGATCGCGTTGGGAAAACCGACCTTGTCGTCGATGTTCTGGCTGGCCCCGGTGGCCGGCATGCTGCTGTGGGCGCCGGTATTCCTGCTGCTCGACGCGCTGCGCCTGGGCCATTGGCGGAGAC
Source organism: Lysobacterales bacterium (assembly GCA_038248955.1). Classification (GTDB taxonomy): domain Bacteria; phylum Pseudomonadota; class Gammaproteobacteria; order Xanthomonadales; family Xanthomonadaceae; genus Lysobacter_K. The sequence goes on along the minus strand of JBBRWW010000042.1, from coordinate 17,884 downwards.
GCTGAGGCGATGGCGCTGCACAAGCCACGCCCCGGACGCCGGGTCCTCAAGAATGGCGCCGCCGAGGCCGACCAGTTCCGCGCCCGGTCGGCGATCGCGTTTGCCTGCGTGCTGCTGTCGCTGGCCGGGCTGTCGACCTGGTACTACCGCCTGCAGATCCTGCAACACGCCGAGTACGCCACGCGCTCGGAAGCCAACCGGATCACGCTGCGCCCGGTGGTGCCAGGCCGCGGGCTGATCTACGACCGCAGGGGCCGGATCCTGGCCGACAACGTGCCGGCGTTCCGGCTCGATGTCACCGCCCAGGAGGCGGGCGATCCCGACCGCTGGCTGCCATCGCTGTCGCGCATCGTCGCGTTGAGCGAGGAGGACCTGAAGCATTTCGATGAGACCCGCCGCGTCACCCGCGGGTTCAAGCCGGTGACGCTGAAACTGCGCATCAGCGAAGAGGAGGCCGCGCGCTTCGCGGTCGACCGCTGGCGCTATCCGGGCATCGAAATCGTGCCGTACCTCAATCGCCGGTACGTGCATGGAGAACTGTTCTCGCACGTGATCGGCTACGTTGCGCGCATCGATGCCCACGATGCCGAGAAGCTCGGCGAGGCCGGGGCCGCCTTGAGCCACATCGGCAAGACCGGCGTGGAACGCTTCTACGAGGAAGCGCTGCGCGGCAAGGTGGGGTACGAAAAGATCGAGACCAATGTCGAGGGCAGGGCGCTGGGTCGGGTCGGGCGGGTGCCGGCAGTGCCGGGCGCCGACCTGCGCCTGAGCATCGACCTCGACCTGCAGCAGGCGATGGTCACCGCATTCGGCGACAACGATGGCTCGGCGGTGGCAGTGGATCCGCGCACCGGCGAGATCCTGGCCATCGTGAGCCTGCCCGGTTACGACACCAATCTGTTCGTCAACGGCATCTCCACCGTTGCCTATCGCGCGCTGATGGACAACCCGTCGCGGCCGATGTTCAACCGCAACCTGCTCGGCGGGGGTCCGCCGGGCTCGACGGTGAAGCCATTCATCGCGCTGGCCGGGCAGGACAGCGGCTTGCGCCGCGCCGAGGACAAGGTGTTCTCGACCGGCGAATTCCATATCCCGGGGCAGAAAAGGGGCTGGCGCGACGCGCACGGCGGCGCCGGCTGGACCGACCTGCGCAAGTCGATCTCGCATTCGGTGAACTTCTATTACTACAAGCTCGCCTACGAAATGGGCATCACCCGCTTCGACCAGTACATGCGCAAGTACGGGTTCGGCCAGCCGACCGGAATCGATCTGGTCGGCGAGCGCTCGGGCGCGGTGCCGTCGCCGCAGGACAAGGCCAAGACCAGCAGGGAGCCGTGGTATCCCGGCGAGACCGTCAATGCCGGTATCGGCCAGGGGTCGTGGGTGGCCACCGTGCTGCAACTGGCGCGCGGCACCGCGGCGATCGCCGACGATGGCCTGATGCGCACGCCGCACCTCGTCACGGCCCGTCGCGACGGTTACCAGGGTCGCTGGACGCCGCTGCCGCAGCCGCCCCCGATCCGAATCACCGAGCATCCCGAGCAGCTGCGCGCGGTGCAGGAGGGCATGATCGCCACCATCCACGGCGGCGGCACCGGCGCGGCGATGGCGCGCGGGGTGACGTACCTGATGGCCGGCAAGACCGGCACCGCGCAGAAGATCAGCCGACGCGGAAACGTCAGCGTCAATCCGCATGCGTTGCCCTATAACCTGCGCCACCAGGCGCTGTTCATCGGCTATGCGCCGGCCGACCATCCGACCATCGCGATCGCGGTGTCGGTCGAGCACGGCGGCTACGGCGGCACCACCGCCGCGCCGATCGCGCGCAAGGTGTTCGATGCGTGGCTGCTGGGCACCATGCCGGAGCCCGAACCGGGGCTGCTGCGCTCGCCCCAGGGCGGGGCATTCGTGCCGGCGGCGGCGGCGGTGGTACCGGACCCGGATCCGGCCGTGGCGGCACCGGCCCCGGCCCCCCCGGCAGCCGCATCGGCGAAGCCGGTTTCGGCGCGAGGCGCGGCGGCGCGATCCGTGGTCAAGCCCCCGCAGCCGGCAACCGTGACCCCGGTGCCGACGCGGTGAGCACCATCCTGGCCTGGCTGTTCGATCTGGTGGCGCGCTTCCTGCGCACCATTGACCTGATGCTGCTGGGCGCCTTGCTGGCGCTGATGGCGATCGGCCTGGCGGTGCTGTACAGCGCCGGCAACCAGTCGATGGGGCTGGTCATGGCGCAGGGTGCGCGCTTCGGCGTGGGGCTGGCCGCGATGTGGGCGCTGTCGCGGATGCCGCCGGCGCAGTTGCGCAACTGGACCCCGCAGGTTTACGGACTGTCGTTGCTGCCGCTGCTGCTGGTGCTGTTCATCGGCAAGGGCAGGCACGGCAACCACTGGATCGATCTCAAGGTGTTCTATTTCCAACCGGCCGAGGTGCTCAAGCTGAGCCTGCCGATGATGGTGGCGTGGTACCTCAACCGCCAACCGCTGCCGCCGCGATTCGCCACGGTACTGATCGCCGGGACGATCATCGCGATCCCGACGCTGCTGATCCTGCTGCAGCCGGACTTCGGCACGGCCATGCTCGTCGGCATCAGCGGCGCGTTCGCGCTGTATCTCGCGGGGCTGCCGTGGTGGTGGTTCGGCGCGGCATTCGGCGGCGTCGCCGCGGCCGCGCCGTTGGCATGGATCTGGATGCTGCGTCCCTACCAGAAGGATCGCGTCCTGACCTTCCTCAATCCCGAATCCGATCCGCTCGGCACCGGCTGGAACATCATCCAGTCGAAGATCGCGATCGGCGGCGGCGGGCTCACCGGCAAGGGCTGGGGCGAGGGCACCCAGGTGCATCTGAACTACATCCCGGAGCACACCACCGACTTCATCTTCGCGGTGCTCAGCGAGGAGTTCGGCTGGGCCGGCGTGGTCACGGTGCTGGCGCTGTACCTGTTCGTGGTCGGGCGCTGCCTGTGGATCGCCGCCGACGCGCGCGACGGCTATTCGCGCCTGATCGCCGGCACGCTCGGCCTGGCGTTCTGCGTCTACGTGATCGTCAACGGCGGCATGGTCGCGGGGCTGTTGCCGGTCGTTGGCGTGCCGATGCCGCTGCTGAGCTATGGCGGCACGTCGGCGGTGTCGCTACTGGCGGGTTTGGGCGTGGTGATGGCGGTGCGCGCGCACCGGCCGGTTCATGGCCGCTAGCCACCGATGGCCGCCATCGCGCGCCGGGTGGCGCGGCATGTTGCGCAGCTGCGCCGCGCCGCGCCAACCTGGCCCGGGTGTTCATGCAGGCGAACCCCCGCGGTTTTGGCCCTCGGGCACGCATGTTACCCTCGCCGCGATGAGCAAAAACCACCTCGCCCGCAGCGCTACGACCAGCGCACTGATGCTCGTGCTGGCCGCGTGCGCCACCCAGCCGCCGCCCACGGCCTCGAGCGTCGACGCCGCAAAATCCTCGTCGCGCACCGCGGTCAGTCCGGTCACACCCGGCACCAGCGCGCTGCCCGAGCCGGTCGTGCCGATGCCGCTGGCGCAGGCGCGCGCGCGGTTCGTGCGCGACACCGCCGCCGCCTACGGAATCGATCCGGCCTACATCGAGCAGGTGCTGTCGCGCGCCGAAATCCGCGACAGCATCATCACCGCGATGTCGCGCCCCGCCGAAGCCAAGCCGTGGCGCGACTACCGGCCGATCTTCATCACCCAGGCGCGCATCGATGGCGGCCAGGCGTTCCTCGCCAAGCATCGTGCCGAACTCGCCCGCGTCGAGGCGCGCACCGGGGTGCCGGCCGAGATCATCGTGTCGATCATCGGTGTCGAGACCAGTTTCGGCGCCAACACCGGCAAGTACCCGGTGATCGACGCGTTGTACACGCTGGCGTTCGCCTATCCGCGCAGCGGCGATCCGGCCAAGGCCGACCGCGAGAACCGCCGCGAGGCCTTCTTCCGTGGCGAATTGGCGCAGCTGTTCGCGCTCGGCAAGGAAACCGGCTTCGACGTCACCACCCTCACCGGCAGCTACGCCGGCGCGATGGGCTGGGGCCAGTTCATGCCGTCGAGCTACCGCGAATACGCGGTCGATGGCGATGGCGATGGCAAACGCGACCTGTTCAGCAACCTCGATGACGTGTTCGCCTCGGTCGCCAACTACTTCGTCCACAAGGGTGGCTGGGTGCGCGGTGGTCCCGTCGCGCAGCGCGCGACGCGCGCGCCGTCGGCGGCGGATTTCGAGGTCGAGGCGCTGGAGCCCAACTACACCCTGGCCGACCTCGCCGCGCGTGGCTACCGCCCGGTCGGTCCGGTCGCTGTGGGGCAAACCGCGGTGTTGCTCAACCTCGACGGCCTCGCGGGCAAGGAATACTGGCTGGGCTTCCGCAACTTCTACGCGATCACCCGCTACAACATCTCCAAGCACTACGCGATGGCGGTGTTCCAGCTGGCCGAGGCGATCGCCGGGCGTGAGAACCCGTTGGCCGCGGAACCCACCCCCGGGCTCGCTCCCACACCCGCTCCTGCCGGACAGCCGGGCGCATGAAGCGACTGCTGGCCGCGCTGCTCGCATCGGGCGTGGCCGCCTGCGCCAGCGTGCCGAAGCAGCCACCCACCCCGGTCGTGGCTGCCGCGGTTGCCGGCAAGCCGGGCGCGCCGACCGCAGGCAGGAAGGTCTCTCCGTACGCGCCCGCGCAGGAGGACCTCGGCAAGCGCGGCGACTATCGCGCCGGCGGCCTGTATGCCCCGCACATTGCCGACAGCACGCCCGCTGAAATCTTGGACGTCGACGCGATCCCCGAACCCGAAGTCACCGCCGAACCGCGCTCGCGTGTCGGCAACCGCAGCAGCTACGCGGTACTGGGGCAGGAATACCGCGTGCTCGACGACACCCGCGGCTACGTCGAGCAGGGCCTGGCGTCGTACTACGGCAACAAGTTCCATGGCCGCCGTACGTCCAACCTCGAGGTGTACGACATGTACGCCTTCACCGCCGCGCACAAGACGCTGCCGCTGCCCAGTTTTGCCCGCGTCACCAACCTCGACAACGGCAAGTCGGTGGTGGTGCGGGTCAATGACCGCGGTCCGTTCCACGAAGGCCGGGTGATGGACCTCAGCTACGCCGCCGCGGTCAAGATCGGTATCTACCCGCGCGGCACCGGCCGGGTCGAAGTGCGCGCGCTGACCCCGGGTGACGACGCGCAGCCGACATTCGCCGCCACGGCCGCCGCTCCCTTGGCAGCAACGACCGCTCCTGCATCCATTCCCGTGGCGATGCCGGACAGCCGGCTCGACCGCCTGGTCGCGACGATCCCCAAGGCGAATGTCACGGCCAGCGGGCTGCCGCCGGGGGCGCACATTGCCACCGGCAAGCCGATCGTGATCGCCGCCAGCGCAGTTGTCCCGGCCTCGGCAGGCGTTCACAACGCACCCGCGGTTCGCGCGCCCGGCGCGATCGCGTCGGTCGACCCGGCGCCATCGGCGGTCGTTACCAGCGGCAACGACTACCGCTTCGACATGCGCCAGGACGGCAAGGCGATGAACGCCGACGAGTTCGATGCCTGGATGAGGACGCGGCGGGTGCGCGTGGCCACCGGCAATCCGACCGCCGCCATCGCCGCCGCGCCAGGCACCGCATCGGGCGCGACCGAAGCCAGCGCCGCGATGGTCGTCGCCCCGCCTCCCGCGCCCCGGCAGGCGGCCACGGCCATGGCCGCGACGCTCGTTGGCGCGGCGCCCATCGCCGCGATCACCCTGCAGGTCGCGAGTTTTTCCGCGCGCGACAATGCCGATCGCGCGCTGGCCATGCTGCGCGGCGCCGGCATCGACGGCGCTCGCCTCAATGATGCGAACGCGAATGGCCAAAAGGTCTGGCGGCTGCGCGTCGGCCCGCTTGACGCCGTCAATGCGCCGGAACTTGCGGCCCGCATCGCCGGTCTGGGCTTCGGCCAGCCGCAACGGGTGCGCGACTAACGTGTTGGATTGAACAAGCTTGATTGCGGGCTTGATTGAACCAGCTTGAACCCTTCGTCTTCCCAGGAAGACGGTCCATGTTGCCGGCCCCGCGCCGGTCACCGGAGTAGTTGAAACGATGAAAGTCCCCGCTCTTGCCAGAGCCGTCACCCTCGCGGCATTGACCACTTTCGCGGTGGGTCTCGCCGTCGCCCAAACGCCCGCGCCGACGCCTGCCACGCCGGTCGAGCGACCGCTCAGCGCCGACCTGCCGGTACCACCGCCGCCGGCGATCAATGCCAAGGCCTGGGTGTTGCTGGATGCCGCCAGCGGCAACGTCCTGGCCGGCGAGAATGCCGACATGCCGCTGGAACCGGCCAGCATCACCAAGGTCATGACCAGCTATGTGATCGCGGCCGAGATGGCGGGCGGCAAGATCAAGGGCACCGACCAGGTGATGATGACCGAGAACGCCTGGCGCCAAGGCGGTGCCGGCACGGACGGCAGCTACTCGGGATTCGCGGTCAACAAGACCGCGCCGCTGCTGGAAATGGAAAAGGGCATGGTGGTGCAATCGGGTAACGACGCCGCGATCGCGCTGGCCGAGCACGTGGCTGGCAGCACGGACGCGTTCGCCTCGCTCATGAACCTGTATGCCAAGCGCATCGGCATGAAGAACTCGCACTTCGTGAACCCGCACGGCTTGCCGGCCGAGGGCCACGTGTCCAGCGCCCACGACCTGGCTTTGCTCGGCCGCGCGCTGATTCGCGACTACCCGGTTGCGTACTCGTACAACAAGATCAAGCAATTCACGGTCGGGCCGATCACCCAGCCCAACCGCAACCTGCTGCTGTGGCGCGACTCCACCGTCGACGGCATCAAGACCGGCCACACCTCCAGCGCCGGATATTGCCTGATGGCGTCAGCCCTGCGCGGCGACCAGCGCCTGATTTCGGTGGTGATGGGTTCCAGCAGCGAGAACCAGCGCGCGGTTGATGCCCAGGCGCTGCTCAACTGGGGTTTCCGCTTCTATGAAACCCACAGGCTCTACGACGCCGGCAAGACCGTCGCCCGCCAGAAGGTATGGAAGGGCGCCATCGACGAGGTCCAGTTGGGCGTGACCGAGCCGATGCTGGTCACCGTGCCGCGCGGCAAGTACGACCGCCTCAAGCCCATGATTGACGTGCCCAAGACCCTCGTCGCGCCGATCGCCAAGGGCCAGAAGGTCGGCACCGTGAAGGTGATGCTTGATGGCAAGGTAGTCCTGGAGCGGCCGCTGGTGGCGCTGGCGGCGATCGAGCCGGGCGGCTTCTTCAAGCGCCTCTGGCACGAGCTGCTGATGTGGTGGCAGGGCTGATCCCGACGCCGGATTGAGCGCGGCGTGCCGCGCAGTGCGGTGGATGGCAAGGGCCGGCGAAAGCCGGCCTTTGCCATCGGCCGGTGGCGGTGCAGGTTGGCGATTCAGCGGCGCAGGAAGTACGGCAGGGCCATCAGGCTGCCGCCGACGAGCACCAGGATCCAGGCGTTGGAGACGAAGTACGGAAACAGCATCAGCCCCAGCCCGCACAGCAACGGCACTGGCGCCTGCTGGCGTTTTCCGTACATGAAAAAGCCCAGTCCGACCGAGCCGAACAGCAGTCCCCACCACAGCGTTGCCTGGTCCACCTGTGCGTGCCTCCGGCGCCTGTCTCAGCGCACGACCACCGTCGTGGCCTTGTTCGCGACGATGTACGGCCGCAGGTCGTCGACCTGCCCGAGCTTGCCGATCGCGCGCTGCGCGAAGCGCTTCGCGGTGACGCGCACATGGCAATTCAGGAAAGGCGCGGCCTCGTTGCGGCCCTTGGACGTATAGACGACGCGGCCGTCGCGGTCCCAGCCCAGCACCAGCCGCTCCTGGTTGTTGCTGGTGCGATAGATCCAGCCTTTCTGGATATCGGTTTCGGACATCGCCATGGGAAATCAACCTCGTGGTCCATCGAACGTGCCACCACCACCTGTGCCTCGCCTCCGGGATGGCGGCGAATGCGGGCGGGGTGCGTCCGGATCGGCCAATTAGACCATGCATCCCGCGTCCGGCACGGCCGTGCCGGCGCCTTGTTGCCGGGCGATGGCGCTTGGGTTGGCTGCCGGCCGCACCCATAATCCGGGGATGGACATCCAATCCGACAACCCCGACCACGGCTTCCAGTTCCCCGGCACGTTCGAGCTCAGTGCCTTGGGGCCGGCCGACTCCGGCCTCGAGCGCGTGCTGCCGCAACTGCTCAGCGACGCCGGTATCGACGTGCAGAGCGAAACCGTGCAGTGGAAGCACTCCTCCAACGGCAAGTACGTGTCGGTGCGCATTGGTTTCCGCGCCGATAGCCGCGAGCAGTACGACCTGGCGCACCAGGTGCTGCGCGACCATCCGGAAGTGAGGTGGACGCTGTGATCCCGGCCGCGGCGGCTGTTGCCGGCGCCGTACCACCCGAGGGGGAGTCAAACCGGGCCGGCGATGCGATGCCGCCCGCGACGCGGTTGCCCGCACTGTTGCGCGACCTCGGCCGCCAACCCTACGAACCCGTCTGGCGCGCGATGCAGGCGTTCACCGATACGCGCACAGAGTCCACGTCCGACGAGTTGTGGCTGGTCGAACACGATCCGGTGTTCACCCTCGGCCAGGCCGGCAAGCCCGAGCACGTGCTGATGGCAGGCGACATCCCGGTCATCCACGTCGATCGTGGCGGCCAGGTGACCTACCACGGACCCGGCCAGTTGGTGCTGTATCCGTTGCTGGACCTGCGGCGGCTCAAGGTCGGGGTACGCGAGTACGTCGACCGCATCGAGCAGGCCGTGATCGATACGCTCGGCGACTGGAACATCACGGCGGCGCGCTGCGAGGGCGCACCGGGCGTCTACGTCAATGGCGCCAAGGTGATGGCGCTGGGCATCCGGGTCCGCCGCGGGTGCACGTTCCACGGCCTGGCCTTCAATATCGCCATGGACCTGTCGCCTTACCAGCGTATCAATCCCTGTGGTTTCGCCGGGCTGCAGGTGACCTCGGTGCTAGACTTGGGCGGCCCGTCGGGGCTGGATGCGGTGAAGCCGGCGCTGGTGCAACAGCTCGCGCGCCAGTTCGGCCTGACGGTCCAACCGGCCCCGCCGCCGGCCCTCGCGGCGACCTGATGGCCCCCGCAAGCGGTGGCAGGACGGGTGCCGCAGCCGATCGATCGCGGCAGCAAGACGGCAGGACGCCGGTCTGCAGCGTCGCCGACCCGAGCGAGGGCTGGACGGAAGTGACGGCGATTGGTCCCGAAGCGCGGACGAGTGCGCATCGCCCCGCGGCGTTCGCCGCAATCCTGTACCGCGTGCCCGCAGTCCCGCCCTCTTCCGTGACCGGGAGGGGTCGCAAAAACCCAGAGTTCGCCAGGAAACCATGACCGAGTCCGCCAGCAAGTCCATCCCGCTCACCGTGGTGACCAGCCAGGGGTTGGAGCAGGTCGCGCCGCCGGCACCGTTGCAGCCCGGGGTGAAGCAACTCGGCGGCGACAAGATCAACCGCTCGCCGGTGCAGTTCGCCGACGCGCCGGTGCTGCGCAAACCGTCGTGGATCCGGGTGCGGATCCCGTCGGGCAACTCGGTCGCGCTGCTGAAGGCCAAGCTGCGCGAAAACCGCCTGGTCACGGTCTGCGAAGAAGCCAGTTGCCCGAACATCCACGAGTGCTTCAGCCATGGCACCGCGACGTTCATGATCCTCGGCGAGGTCTGCACGCGCCGCTGCAGCTTCTGCGACGTCGCCCACGGCAGGCCGAAGCCGCCCGATGCCTCCGAGCCGCTGACCCTGGCGCAGACCGTCGCCGACATGGGCCTGAAGTACGTGGTGGTGACCAGCGTCGACCGCGACGACCTGCGCGATGGCGGCGCCCAGCATTTCACCGACTGCATCGCCGCCATCCGCGAGCACAGTCCAAACACCAGGATCGAGATCCTCACCCCCGACTTCCGCGGCAAGGGCCGCATGGAACGCGCGCTGGAGATCCTCGCGAGCAACCCGCCCGACGTGTTCAACCATAACGTCGAGACGGTGCCGGACCTCTACCCCAACGTGCGCCCGGGCGCCGACTACCAGTGGTCGCTGACCCTGCTGCAGAAGTTCAAGGCGCAGCACCCGCAGGTCGCCAGCAAGTCCGGGGTCATGCTGGGCCTGGGCGAGACCATGGCGCAGGTGCAGCAGACGCTGCGCGACCTGCGCGCGCATGACGTCGATATGATCACCATTGGCCAGTACCTGCAGCCGACCGCGCACCATCACCCGGTGATGCGCTACTGGACCCCGGACGAGTTCAAGCAGCTCGAGGACTTCGGCATGGCGCTGGGCTTCCAGCATGTCGCCTCCGGCCCGCTGGTGCGCTCGTCGTACCACGCCGACCGTTCGGCGATCGAAGCCGGCTTCGTCGCCTTGGCCTAGCGCGCCCGCAGTGAATGCCCGGTGCCGGGCCAGCATTTGCAGGTTCCTCCACCCGCGACGGCATGTCGCCCGTGCGGCTTGGGGCGGCTGATGATCCGAGCGCCCCCGTGCCGGCGTGATGCCGCGTTGATCTCCCGGGAATCGACCGCGCCTGCGGGGCATCTTGCTGAATCCGCAACGCTGCATCCCGTGCGTGGCCGCCCGCGTAGCACCAGGGTGACACCTGCAGCGCTGTAAGCTGAACCAATCTCGGCCCCGGCCTCGCGGCGCGGTTTTATGCGTGCTATCAAGGTGGCTCCAGCACCGGGCCAGCGCGCAACTTTCGGCACTGTGCGACTGTCCAATGCGTGTACATAGTCGAAGCCAGGCACCTGCTGCGCGCACGTTGTTGTCGGCCCACCCCGATCCGTCCCCCACGGCCCGGCCCATTGAAAGATCAGGCCCACCCCGGCCGCGAAGCCACTACGATGAAATTGCAGACCACGTTGCTTGCCTTCCTGCTGACCGCGCCGCTGGCGTTGCTCGCGCGGACGGACCACGCCGCCAATGCATTGCCGGCCGCGCCGACCGCCGACCAGGGCACCGCGGCCAAGCTGGTCTACGGGCTGCTGTCGGACAGCCGCTACGCCTACCGGCCGCGCGCGCTGGACGATGCGTTGTCGGCCGACATGTACAAGCGCTACCTGGAGTCGCTGGATCCGGGCAAGCAGTTCTTCACGGCGCAGGACATCGCCCGCTTCGATCCCTACAAGACCAAGCTCGACGACGCGATCAAGCGCGGCGACCTGACCCCGGCCTACGCCATCTTCGCCACCTACCGGGAGCGCGTCGAAGCGCGGGTGGCTTACGCACGCGGCCTGCTCAAGCTCGACCTGTTCGATTTCACCGGCAAGGATCGCTTCGACTACGACCGCAAGGACGCGCCGTGGGCGGTTGACGCGAGCGCGCTCGACGCGATGTGGACGCAGTCGGTCCGCAACGACTGGCTGCGCCTGAAGCTGGCCGGCAAGTCGGGCGACGAGATCCGCAAGACGCTCGACAAGCGCTATGCCAACCTGGTCGACGGGATTGTCGAACTGAAGGGCGAGGACGTCTTCCAGACGTTCGTCAACAGCTATGCCAACGCGATCGATCCGCACACCGACTACTTCACCCCACGCTCGGCCGACAACTTCAACATGTCGATGTCGTTGTCGCTGGAAGGTATTGGCGCCGTGCTGCAGAAGCAGGACGACGTGGTCGCGATCCGCGAGATCGTACCCGGTGGCCCGGCGAGCAACTCGGGCAAGATCAAGTCCGGCGACCGTGTGGTGGGGGTCGGCCAGGGCGACAGCGGCGCGATGGAGGACGTGGTCGGCTGGCGCATCGACGACGTCGTCGCCAAGATTCGCGGCGCCAAGGGCACCAAGGTTCGCCTCGACGTGGTCCCGGCCGAGGCTGGCCTGGACAGCAAGCCCAATCGCGTGGCGCTGGTGCGCGACAAGATCCGCCTCGAAGACCAGGCGGCAAAGTCCGAAATCATCACCATTCCCGCCGCGGCAGGCGTCGCCGCCCCGGCCAAGCGCATCGGCGTGATCAAGCTGCCGGGCTTCTACCAGGACTTCGAGGGCCGCCGCCTCAAGAAGGCGGATTACGCCTCCGCGACCCGCGACGTCGCCAAGCTGCTGGTGCAGTTGCGCGCCGACAAGGTCGATGGCGTCGTGCTGGACCTGCGCAACAACGGCGGCGGGTCGCTCGATGAGGCGATCGAGCTCACCGGCCTGTTCATCGACCATGGCCCGGTGGTGCAGGTGCGCGAATCCGGTGGCCGCGTGATCGTCAATGACGACGAGGACGCCGGCATCGCCTGGGAAGGTCCGCTCGCGGTGCTCATCAACCGCGGCTCGGCCTCGGCCTCGGAGATCTTCGCCGGCGCGATCCAGGACTACGGTCGTGGCCTGGTGATCGGTGAGACCAGCTTCGGCAAGGGCACGGTGCAGAACCTGGTCGACCTCGACCGCTGGCCGGCCAATGAGGTGCCGCGCTTCGGACAGGTCAAGCTGACCATCGCGCAGTTCTTCCGGGTCAGTGGCGGATCGACCCAGAACAAGGGCGTGGTGCCTGACGTCGCCTTCCCGGTGTCGGTGGACGCGAGCGAGTACGGCGAAAGCACCTACGACAACGCGTTGCCGTGGACCCGGATCGCCGCCGTGCCGCACACCAGCTACGGCAACTTCGCGCCGCTGCTGCCGAAGCTCGAGGCCTTGCACGGCACGCGGATCGTCGCCGACAAGGAATTCCAGTGGTGGAGCGAGGATGTCGCGCAGTTCCGCGAGGAGCGCGCCGACAAGTCCATCTCGCTCAACGAGGTGGATCGCCGCGGCGAGCGTGATCGCGAGGCCGCCAAGCGCAAGTCGCGCCAGGAAGCCCGCAAGACGCTGGGGCTGGACCTCGACCCGCTGGCCGACGATGACAGCCGCGATGACGGCCTGCAGGCGGGAGAGCGCGACGTGGCGCGCGACGTGGCCCGCGAGAAGGCCGCCGAGAAGCGCCCGGATCCGCTGCTGCGCGAATCCGCCGCGATCCTGGTCGACGCGGTGCGCCTGCTCGACAACGATCGCACCCTGTCGGCGCAGGTACTGCCGACCGCGGTCAAGCCGGGGCACTGGGCGGACTAGTCCGCCGATCCCGGCCCGCCGGCGCCGCGATGTCGCCGGCCGCATGAGCGCAAGGTCCGCATAACGGGCACCCTCGGGTGCCCGTTATGCTTTGTGTCCGCGGTTGCCCCGGTTGCGTTCCGACGCTCCGGCGTTCCGGCGTCCCGTTGCCCAGGCGCCCGTCACGGGCGCACCAGCCCTTGTCCCCCTTCGCCGTCCGTCCACGGGAACCCGCTGCATGAGCATCGCCACGTCCCCCACCGCCCGCGTTGCACCGACCGCGCTGGCCGTCGTCCTGGCGCTGGTGCTGCTGTACGTGCTGTGGGGATCCACCTATCTCGCAATCCGCTTCGCGCTGGAGGGCTACCCGCCGTTCCTGCTCGGCGCGATCCGGATGTCGCTGGCTGGCGCGTTGATGTATGCGCTGCTGCGCGCCCGCGGCACCGCGGCGCCGACCCGCCGGCAATGGCGCACGCTGGCGGTGTTGTCGATCTGGATGGTGCTGCTGTCCAACGGGCTGGTGAACCTCGCCGAGACCCAGGTCGGCTCCGGTCTGGCAGCGATCGCGGTGGCGTCGATGCCTCTGTTCGCGGGGGTGTTCGCGATGCTGCGCGGGCGGCATCCGTCGCGGATCGAGTGGCTGGGGCTGGTGATCGGCTTCCTCGGCGTGATCTGGCTCAATGCCGGCAGCGAACTGTCGTCGTCGACGCTCGGCCTGGTGTGCCTGATCATCGCGCCGATCGCGTGGGCCTGGGGTTCGATCTGGAGCCGCGACCAGGACCTGCCTGGCCCGTTCATGGCCGCCAGCGGCCAGATGCTGTGTGGCAGTGTGTGGATGCTGCTCGCCGCGGCGCTGCATGGCGAGCGCATGCACGCGTGGCCGTCGCTGGACGCGACCCTTGCGCTGGGCTGGCTGGTGGTGGCCGGTTCGATCCTCGGTTTCACCGCCTATATCTGGTTGCTGCATCACGTGCGCCCGGCGCTGGCGACGAGCTATGCCTACGTCAATCCGCCGATCGCGGTGCTGCTGGGGGCGCTGCTCGGCGGCGAGACGTTCACCGCCCACGACATCGGCGCGATGGCGATCATCCTGGTCGGCGTGGTCATCATCACCCTGGCGAAATCACGCGCCCCGAGGCTGGTGCCGGCGCCCGAGAGCGAGCCGGCGGCGTAGCGCGCGTTTGCCCGGGCGACCGCGGCGGCATGCCGCCGCCGGGGACGACGCTCAGATCGCGCGCAGGGCCTCGGTAACCGGGATCCGCGCCGCGCGCAGCGCCGGCATCAGTCCGCCGAGGAACCCGATCAGCAGCGCCCACAGCAGCCCCTGCCCGATCAGCGCCCGGGTCACGGCGAAATTGAACGCGACCTGGGTGAACGACCCCGGGCTCAGGGTCGATACGCTGTAGCCGTTGAACATCAGGTACGCGATCAGCGCCCCCGCCATCCCGCCGACGATCGCCAGCACCAGCGCCTCGGCCATCACCGAGGCGATCACCGGCAACTGGCCGAAGCCGAGCGCGCGCAGCGTGCCGATCTCGCGGGTGCGCGCCGACACCGCTGAATACATGGTGTTGAGCGCGCCGAACAACGCTCCGAACGCCATGATCACGGTGATCACGTTGGTCAGCAGGCGGATCAGGAACGTCAGTGTCTCGGACTGCTTGCTGAAGTAATCCAGCTCGCGCTCGACGTCGACGGTGAGCTGCGGGTCGTTCTTCAGCCGCGCCTTGAAGCCGTCGAAGGCGCTGTCGCTGGAAAGTTGCGCCAGTACCGACGAGTACCCACTGCGGTCGAAGGCGTTCTGCACCGACTCGGTGTCGGCCCACAGCTCCGATTCGTGGCCGTCGCCGTTGGACGTGAACACCCCGACGATGGTCCACGCCGAGCCCTTGAACACCAGCTTCTGGCCGATCGCGAGGCCGGCGAACTGCTGCTGCGCGGCGCGACCGACCAGCAGTTCCTGCAGGCCGGGTCGGAAGCGGCGGCCGGCGACGATCTCGACTTCCGGGCGCAGTTCGAACGCGGCAGGCTCGACCCCGCGCAGGGTGACGTTGGTGCTGCCGTCCTGGCCCTTGCGCGCGACCTCGGTGATCACCATCAATTCGCCCGACGCCAGCGGCAGCCCGTCGCGGCCACGGACGATCGCCGGGTCCTGCTTGATCAGCGTCACCAGGGCGCGCTCCATGAAGCTGGACAGTTCGGCGTTGCTGCCGGCGCGCAGCACGATCGCGCGGTCGCTGCGGCCGGTCGTGCCCAGGGTCTTGGTCAGGCCCGCGGACATCGACAGCATCGCCACCAACACCGCGACCACGCCGGCGATGCCGACCACGATCACCAGCGACGCGCCCCAGCGCTGCGGGATGCTCTGCAGGTTCATGGCGACGATCTCGCGGATCTGGCGAAGGCTGTTCATGCGAGGGTGGTCGGTGTGGTCACACCGATCGCGCGGGTCCGCCGCAACCGCAACGGCATCGATTTCGAGGGCGATGGCATTGGCGTGCGCATCGCCGTCACCGCCCCGCCAGCGCGTCGACGATCTTCAGCCGCTTCGCGCGCAGCGCCGGCGGCAGGCCGACCGCGGTGGCCAATACCAGCACCGCGCCGACCACGAACACCCACACGCGCCGGTCGGGTTGCAGCGGAGGGAACTGTGGCGGCAGGTGGGCAGTGATCACCGCGGCCAGCGCCATCCCCAGCGCGGCGCCGAGCGTGCACAGCAGCAGCGCCTCGGCCAGCACCAGCCACAGCACCGTCCTGTCGGTGAACCCCAGGCACTTGAGCACCGCGAGTTCGGGAATGCGCTCGCGCACCGCCTGGCTCATGGTGAAGCCGGTCAGGATCAGGATGGTGAAGAACACCGCGCCGGAAATGGCATTCATGATGAACCCGATATCGCCGAACTGGCGCAGGAAATTCAGCTGGAAGTCCTGCTCGTTCTGGCTCTTGGTCTCGTCGGCGGAATTGGCGAAGCGGCGGTCGATCTCGGCCGCGACCCGCGGCGAATCCAGCGGATCGGCCACGCGCACCACGAACACCCCGGCCAGTCCCCTCGCCCGCGCATTGCGGCCTTCATCAAATTGGCCGAAATTGAGGTACATCAGCTGGGTCTGGTCCTGCCACTTCTGGTCCTTGCCGTCGAAGATGCCGACCACGCGCCATTCCCAGATGCGGCTGCCGTCGGCCTTGGTCCAGATGAAGCTGTTGAGCGGGATGATGTCGCCGATCTTCCAGCCGTACTGCTCGGCGATCTTGCGGCCGACGATCGTGCCGTCCTGGGTGGACACGAATGCGCGCCACTGCTCCTCGGGCATGATCCATTCGGGGTAGGTGTCGCGCAGTCGCTGCGGACCGACCGCGAACTGCGGGAAGCCGGTGCGCTCGTCGCGATACTGGCCACCGAAGAACTGCGAGTAGCCGACGCGCTCCACGCCCGGGATCGCCTCGATCTGCGGCAGCAACCGCATCGGCAGCGGCTGGGTGAAGCTGGTCTTCGCCTGAACGATCAGGCGGTTGGCACCGAGGAAATCGGCGCCACCGGAAAACAGCGAATTCACCGCCTGTAGCAGGCCCAGCAGCAGGAACGCCGCGGTCAACGACAGCAGCGTGAACAGCGTCCGCGTCTTCTTGCGGAACAGCGCCCCCCACACCAGCGGAAAGTACTTGCGGATCATGGCGTCAGTGCGCCGCCGGCGCGTCGACCAGCGTGCCCTTGTCCAGGTGTACGGTGTGCCTGGCGTACTCGGCGGCCTTCGGGTCGTGGGTCACCATCACGATGGTCTTGCCGAACGTGCGGTTGAGCTGCTGCAGCAGGCTCAACACCTCGTCGGCGGTCTTGCGGTCGAGGTCGCCGGTAGGCTCGTCGCAGATCAGCAGCAGCGGGTCGGAGACCAGCGCGCGGGCGATCGCGACGCGTTGCTGCTGGCCGCCCGACAGCTCGTTGGGCTTGTGCCGGGCGCGGTCGCCCAGGCTCACCAGTTCCAGCGCCAGCAGCGCGCGACGGGCCCGCTCGGACGCGCCCATGTCGGTCAGCAGCAGCGGCAGTTCGACGTTGCGCTGCGCGGTCAGCACCGGCATCAGGTTGTAGCTCTGGAAGATGAAGCCGACGGTGTTCGCGCGCCACGCCGCGAGCTCGTCGCCGCCAAGGTCGTCGATCGCGATGCCGTCGACGCGCAGGTCGCCGCTGGTGGGCGAGTCGAGCCCGCCGATCAGGTTCAGCAGCGTGGTCTTGCCCGAACCCGACGGCCCCATCAGCGCAACGAAGTCGCCCTGCGGGATATCGATATTGATGTGGTGCAGGACCTCGATGCGCTGCTTGCCGCGCTCGTAGGTCTTGGTCAGGTCACGGATCTCGACCAGCGGCCGCGCAGCGGCGGACGGCGGTCCGGCCGCCGCGGCGGTGCTGTCGGCGCGGGCGTCGGGAGTGGCGGGGGCGTCGGAATCTCGGGCGTGTGGGCCGGACATGCGGCTATTGCTTCGCCGTGGTGGTGGTCACGCGCTGGCCGTCGCGCAGCTTGGACGGGTCCAGCACCACCGGCTCGCCGGGCTTGATGCCGGCGCTGACGTGGCGGTCGGCGTCGCGGATCTCGGCCAGTTGCACCTCGCGCTCGCGGGCCTTGCCGTCGACGACGACGAACATGCGCCCGGTGCGGGTCTTGGCCGCGTCGGTTTCCGCGGTGCCGTCAGGCAGCACGATCGCCTTCGACGGCACCCATACGCCGGTCGGCTTCGGCGCATCGGCGGCGGCCTTCTCCAGGAAGCTCACCCGCACGCCCATGTCCGGGACGATGCGTGGGTCGCGCACGTTCAGCGCGATGCGCACCTTGACCGTCGCCTTGCTGCGGTCGGCGGTGGGGATGATCGCGATGACGGCGCCGGGGATG
>JBBRWW010000041.1:0-22388 GCA_038248955.1 Lysobacterales bacterium | reverse complement strand
CGCGATGGACGCGAAGTGACCCTCACCGCCGGGGAGTTTTCCCTGCTGCACGTGATGCTCGAACGCCCCAACCGCGTACTGACCCGCGACGACCTGATGAACTGCATGCACGGCCGCGACGCCGGTCCGTTCGACCGCGCGATCGACGTGAACATCGGCCGGCTGCGACGAAAGATCGAGGTTGATGCCGCCAAACCCAGGGTGATCAAGTCGGTCCGCGGTGCTGGCTATGTGCTCGCCAGCCCGGTCGAGCAGCACTGAGCCACCGGCATGTTTCCGCAATTGTTCGACAGCGTTCCCGACGCTCTGATCGTCGTCGACAGCGATGGTCGCATCGTGATCGCCAACAGCCAGGCCGACCGGCTGTTTGGTTACTCGCCCCACGGGCTCAACGGGTTGCGGGTCGAGGCCTTGATGCCGCAAGGCGTGCGGGACCGCCATCGCGAGCATCGCGACGGCTACATGGCCAACCCGCGGGTTCGCGCGATGGGCGACGCCGGCCAGGTCCTGACCGGCCAACGCCGGGATGGCCAGCAATTTCCGATTGAAATCGCCTTGAGTCCGATCCAGGACGACGAAGGCAAGCGCTACCTAGCGTCCATCCGCGATGTTTCCGCGTCCGTGCGCGCGCGCCAGGCGCTGGTGCGGGCCAGGTACGACACGCTGGTGGCGCGAATTGGCCAACTCGCGCTGGAGTCGGCGGACGACGACAGCGTGATACAGATCGTCCCGGCGCTGCTGGCCGAAGCGCTCGGGGTGGAAACCGTCGCGCTGGCATTCATGCGGTCTGACAACGACGGTTTCGACGTACGCGCCGCGGTCGGCCTGGACGCGGAACCGTCGGTCTCCGGGCGATCGTTGAGCCAGCCCAACAGCGCCTTCTGGCGCGCCTTGGAAAGTTGGCGCGCGCTCGAAAGCAGCCGTCTGGATGTCAGCCAGAATACCGCCGCCAGCGACGAGCCGTTGTCGATTCCGATGACGGAAGACGCCCATAGCGGCGCATTGATCCCGCTGCTGGATCGTGACCGGCCCATGGGCGCGCTGATCGTGCTCTCGCGGCAACCGCATCGCTTCGATCACGACGCCCTGCACTTGCTGCACGCGGTATCGCACTTGATCGCCGCGCTCATGCAGCGCCGGCGGATGGAGGAGCAACTGGCCCATGCACAGCGACTGGACGCGATCGGCCAACTCACCGGTGGCATCGCGCACGATTTCAACAACCTGTTGACGATCGTTTCAGGGAGCCTGCAACTGCTCCAGGACGAATCACGCGGGCGCCCCGAATCGCTGGATCTCATCAGCAGCGCGCTGCGCTCGGTGGCGCATGGCGCGGAGCTCACCGCCAAGCTGCTCGCTTTCGCCCGCCGCCAGCGCCTGGACCCGCGCCCGATTGACGCGCCGACCCTATTGGGCGACCTGCAACAGATGCTGGGTCGAACCCTGGGCGAGCTGATCCACATCGAGGTCTCCTGCGATGGCGACCTGCCCTGCGCCTATGCCGATGCCATGCAGCTGGATACGGCACTGGTCAACCTCGCGCTGAATGCGCGCGATGCGATGCCGCGAGGCGGCGAAATCACCCTGGCGGCCGGCGAACACCGGGTCTCGAACGACCAGCGGCACGGTGAACTGGCGGTCGGCCATTACGTGGTGTTCTCGGTCATCGACACCGGACTTGGCATGAGCGAAGTCACCCTCGCGCGCGCCGTGGAACCGTTCTTCACCACCAAGGATGTCGGCCGCGGCAGCGGCCTGGGCCTGAGCATGGTCTATGGATTCGTGAGGCAGAGTGGTGGCTACCTGCACATCGACAGCCGCCTTGGATACGGCACGCGGATCGATATCTACCTGCCCGTTGCCGCGCCCGGCGAGCGCGAGGAGTCCATGAAGCCGCCCGCGATCGAGATTCGCTCGGGCGATGGAGAAACCGTGCTGGTGGTCGAGGACGACGCGGCTGTGCGGCGTATCTCCACGTCTTTCCTGCGCTCACTGGGCTATCGGGTGCTTGCCTCCGACAGCGCCGAGGAGGCGCTGCAACAGTTGCGCGGCGACGACACGGTCTCGCTGCTGTTCAGTGACGTCATGCTCGGCGACGGCATGAACGGCACGGAGCTCGCGCGCACCGCTCGGACCCTGCGGCCGGGCCTGCCGGTGCTCCTGACATCGGGCTATGAAGACACGCTGGCGCAAGGGCAACCGCTTGACGCCGACCGCTTCGAGTTGCTGCGCAAGCCCTACCGTCGCGAACAACTGGCAGCAGCCGTGCGGCGCTGCCTGGCGCCGTCCGTCGATACCACGTAGTCAACGCAATCGTCAGTGCAGCAACGCACCGTGCACGGGCCGACCGGCGCCCAGTATCGCCAGCAGCCCGTCGGCGTCGAGGATGCTGATCTGGCGTCGCTCGACGCCGATCAAGCCCAGCGCCTGCAGGTGCGACAGTGCCCGGGTCACGGTCTCCAGCTGCAGGGCGAGGAAGTTGCCCAGGTCGGCGCGGGTCATCCGCAACATCAGGCGGCGTGCGCTGTACCCGAGCGATTCCAATCGGGTTGCGAGATCCAGGAGAAACGCGACCACGCGCTGCTCGGCCGAAAGCGTGCCAATAGTCAGCATCCAGCCCCAGTCGCGGCGGATTTCGCTGGCCAGCACCGACACCAGCCGTTGCTGGAAATCGGGCACGCTGTCGCGCAGCAGCGTGTACGGCAACTCCCACAACTCCCCCACGTCGAGGGAAATCGCGTCACAGGCATAACGCGGCATGTCCAGCGCGTCCACGCCCAGCAGATCGCCACGCAGGCGAAATCCGGTGATCTTCTCGCGGCCGTCCTCGCTGAGCACGCAGGTCTTGAAGAATCCGGCGTGGACCAGGAACAGTGAATGCCCCGGCTGTCCGGTACGGAACACGTATTGCTTTGCCCGTACCCGGCGACGCTGCAACGGCAGCCCCGCGACCAGGCTCTCGAGCCCCGGCGCTGACAACCGGCGCACGCGAGGCGGTGCGGTCGGTTCCCCCGCAAGCCCGGCGGGTTCGACGACGGCGGATGACAGCTGCAGCATGGCCTCGTTTCCTGCGCGGGGAGAGCCTGCAACCTAACCTCGCGCCGTGGGCGCGATGATGTGCGGCGCGTAACCGAATGTAACGGTGGGTAACGACAGGCCTTTTATTGACGGCGGTCAAGGGCAGGTGACGGCCAACAGGCAAGAGTGGCCGCATCGGACCCTGCCGGCCCGCGCGAAGGATGCAACGTGGCACCGACCACCCGGTTCACCGATCGAGCCGCCGTCGACGCCTGGGACAGCTGGTTCCGCTGGCGCAACGGCGAGGGGCTGCGCGACCGCACCATCGACGGCACGTGGTGGCGCGTGGCGGACGCGATCGCCCGCGCGGAGGGCAGCCAGGAAAAGCTGTGGGCCTACCGCTTTGTCGAAGCGTTCAGCCGCTGGCAGTTGTTGCCCGACGAGCGCCTGCTGCGCATGGCAGGCACCGGATCCGGCCTGCGCCCGTTCGAGTCGCCACGGGCCACGCTCAACGTCGCCGGGTTCGTCAATGCGCCACTGACCCCGCAGGCGCGGTTCGACGGCGAGCACTTCGCCGCGGTCGCTTCGCTGGCCGTGCGCCTGCTGGACGACGCCCTGGTGACGATGCATCGCAGCGTGCCGTCGTTTTGCGGCCTTCGCATCGGAGTGATCGGATTGGCCGACGGGCTCCACCTGCTCGGGATCGGCTACGACGATCCGCGTGCCGCCGAGCAGGTGGTCACCATCGGTACGGCGCTGGCCCTCGGCACGCTGCGTGGCACCATCGAACTGGCCCGCGAGCGGGGCCCGATCGATGCGCGGCCGACGCACCTGCTGCCCGTCTGGCGCGATCGCAGCATTCCTGATGAACTGGTCGCCGACGCCATGCGCGGTGGCGTTCGCCATACCCGCCTCACCGCAATCGACCTGCAGCCGCACGTGGCAATGCTGGCCAACAACGCCAGCGATGCCCTTGATCCGAGATTGCCGCATCCACGCACGGGCAACGACGTGTTGTCGGCGCGCGTGACGGACAAGTCCGCGGCGATCACGGCCGATGCCATGGTGACCGCGCAACTGGTCATCCGCGCCGCCATCCAGCCCTGGATCGATGCCCCCATCGAATACCCCGTCACGCTGACCGGCGACGCCGACCCGGCCCGGATCGAGTCGTTTGCCACGTTGGCCAGCGCCTACGGGCTGTGCGAGCCTTTGTTCCGATGCAGCCGGCAATGACGCGCCAGGGGAGACCAGCGGGATGACGACGGCCACGACCGACACCGACACCGACACGCCTGCTGCGCCATCGCGGGGTGCGGGATTCAAACTGCAATTTCTCGGCGCCAATGCCACCGTCACCGGTTCCCGCTACCTGGTCGAGGCGGGAGACCGCCGCATCCTCGTCGACTGCGGGCTGTTCCAGGGCTACAAGACGCTGCGGCTGCGGAACTGGGCGCCCTTCCCGGTCGATCCTGCGTCGATCGACGCGGTCGTGCTGACCCACGCCCACCTCGACCATAGCGGTTACCTGCCGCGCCTGGTCCGCTCTGGCTTCACCGGCACGGTTTGGTGCTCGCACGCGACGCGCAGCCTGTGCGGCATCCTGCTGCCCGATTCCGGGCGGTTGCTGGAGGAGGAAGCCGGCTACGCCAATCGCAAGGGCACGTCGAAGCACCATCCGGCCGAGCCGCTCTACAGTGAGGTCGATGCCAACAGCAGCCTGCGGTTGCTGAGAGGCGTCGCATTCGAGCAGGCGTTCGAACCCGCGCCCGGGATCCAGGCGACGTTGCGCATGCAGGGCCACATCCTCGGCGCTGCGGCCGTGACGCTGGAACATCAGGGCAGGCGCATCACCTTCAGTGGCGACCTCGGGCGGCCGCACGACCCGGTGATGCTGGCACCCCTGCCGCCGGCGGACTCGGACTGGATCGTCACCGAGTCCACCTACGGCGACCGCGCCCACCCCGCCGAGGGAATTGCCCAGCAACTGGGCGAGGTCCTTCGCCGGGTGATCGCCCGTGGCGGCGTGGTCGTGATCCCCGCCTTCGCCGTCGGCCGCGCGCAACTGCTGCTGCACTTGATCGCGCAATTGCAGCTGGCCGGGGAGGTGCCGGCGGTACCGGTATTTCTCAACAGCCCGATGGCCACCGATGTGACGGCGCTCTACCGCCAGTACCCGTACATCCATCGACTCGACGACGCGGCGCTGGATGCAGTGCAACGCACCACCCAGATCGTCTCCAGCGTGGAGCAGTCGAAGGCGCTGAACCGCCGCCACGGACCCATGATCATCATCTCGGCCAGCGGCATGGCCACGGGCGGACGCGTGCTGCACCACCTGGTGGCGTTCGCTCCGGACCCGCGCAACGCCATTGTCCTGTCCGGGTACCAGGCCGGCGGCACGCGTGGCGCGGCGATCGCCGCCGGCGCTCGCACGGTTCGCATCTACGGCCAGGATGTCGCGATCAATGCCGATGTCGTCCAACTGTCGGGAGCATCGGCGCATGCCGACGGCGGCGAAGTGATCGAATGGCTGCGCGGCGCGCCGCGGCCGCCACGCGGGGTGTTCGTGACCCACGGCGAACCCGATGCCGCCGAAGCCATGCGCCTGCGCATCACGCGCGAACTGGGTTGGAACGCGCAGGTGCCCGACTACCTTGAGCGCGTCGACCTGATGGCCTGATTCCGGCCGAGCGCGGCCGCGGGACGCCGCCACCGGCCAAAGGCGCGGACCTTCACGTAGCGGCGCAGACGGGATCAGGCATCCGGGCCCGACCGCCGGGGCGGCGGCTTGCGCTGGGCCAGCAACTGGTCGAGGGCGGCCGATGGCAGCGGCCCGGAGAAGTAGTTGCCCTGCGCGTAGTCGCAGCCGGCGGTCTTCAGCCAGTCGCACTGCCCGGGCGATTCGACACCCTCGGCGATCACCTTCAGGCCAAGCATATGGGCCATCACGATGGTGGCTTCGCCGACGGTTCGCAGATCCGGGTTGGCCAGGGCGTCATGCACCAGGGATTTGTCGATCTTCAGATAGTCCACCCCGATTTGCTTCAGGCGAACCATCGTCGAACAACCCGTGCCCAACCGGTCGATGCTCAGCTGGATCCCGGCGTCGTGCAGGGCCTGGAGTTTGTCCACGACCATCGGCGATGCATGCTCCAGGATCCCTTCGGACAGTTCAATGGCGATCGGGTTGCCCAGCGCGGTAACGCCTGCCAGCTGGCTGTCCCAAGTCTTCATCGGCCGCTTGCCGAGGAACTCCATGGCCGACTGGTTGACGCTGATCTGAAAGGACGTTCCCAGCATCGCGCTCCACTCGCGCGCGCGCGCCTTCGCCTCGCCCAGCACCCATTCGTCGATGGCGATGATCAGGCCGGCTTCTTCCGCCAGGCCCAGGAAGGACTCCGGGAGCATCAGCCCGACGCCGGGATGTTGCCATCGCAACAAGGCCTCGGCCTTGATGATCGTTCCCAGTGAAAGGTCGACGATGGGCTGGTAATGGACGCACAACTCGCCTGCGGCCAGCGCATGGCGCAACTCGTCGAGCAACTTGAGGCGGGTCCACGCCGCCGCGCGCAGGTCCGCGGAATAGAAACTGTAACGGTTGCGTCCGGCATGCTTGGCCGCATACATCGCCTGGTCGGCGTTGCCGATCAGGTCCGCGGGTGACGTCGCATCCAGCGGGAACACCGTGATGCCGATGCTCCCGGAAATCGCTATGTCCCGGCCGCACACCGTAAAGGGCCTGGCCAGTTCATCCAGCAACTTTTGCGCAACGATGTCCACATGCTGAAGATCGCTGATCGCGGCGAGGATCACCGTGAACTCGTCACCGCCCATGCGCGCCACGGTATCGGTGCTGCGCACGCACGCGCTGGTGCGCACCGCCACCTGCTGCAGCAACGCATCCCCGGCATCGTGGCCAAAACGGTCGTTGACGCCCTTGAAACCATCGAGGTCGATGAACAGCAGCGCCATGGGCAGTTGGCTGCGCTCCGACCGCTTGGCCTCCTGCTCCAGCCGGTCGCGGAACATGCTGCGGTTCGGCAAGCCGGTCAGCGCGTCGAAATTCGCGGCTCTCCTGATGTTTTCCTCATAGGCCTTGCCCTCCGTGATGTCCCTCACCAGGGCGGCGACGGCTGCGACGTTTCCCTGGTGGTCCAGCAGAGGTGCAAGCAGGCACTCGTAGGTCAGTTCTTCGCCACCGGGGCCCTTGTGGGCCGTTTCCGCGCGTTTGGCCTGCCTGGAATCCACCACCTGGCACAACTTGCTCGTGATCCCGGCGATGGGTACGTCGATGTCGGCGATGTTGCGACCTGCGACGTTGCCCAATGCGATGTCGTATTGCTCGGCCATGGCCTTGTTGGCATAGATGAAATTGCCCTTGGGGTCGACGATGAAATTGAGGTCCGGCAACGAGGACAACAACGTGTCGAACAACCGGGTGGTCTTTTCCTTGTCGCTCGAATAGCGCTCGACCGACTCGGCCAGGGCCTGGTCGATTGCCTCGTTGAAACGCACCAGGTCTTCGTCAATGCGCGGTGGCGACGCGGGGGTCGACTGGCTCCACAACTTCATGACGCTCGCCCGCAGGGCGCGGAATTCGGACAAGCCTTCATTGACGCTGAAGCCGGCCGACACCCTGTCCGCCCCGTGCAACTCGGCGTCGGTCCGCTGGTTGGCGAGCGGCCCGCGGCCTTGCGATTTTTCGGTCTGCTGGTGCGGCGATTGCGCGCAGTCGAGATCGGCGGCGATGGCTTGCAGCATCCCGCGGGCATGGTCGCGCAAAGCCGCCGGCGTCATCCGCGTGGCGGAAGGAAGCTCACGCGCGAAACGCTCCCACGCATCAAGGATGGAATCGAGGTCCGAGCGGATGAATTCCGATAGTTTCACGTGCCCCGAGCCCTCCCGCGTGCGGGCTTGCCTGCCCAACACCTTCGCGCGGAGTCAACGGGTGCGGCCAATCCCGCGCCGAGCCGGACTGGACGTTAACTTCCGCACGAGCTTGTATCCGAATGGCGGGAGCCGGCCTTTCGACCGATTGTTTTCGTCGGCCCCGGCGCCTCAGTGACGGGTCCTGTTCAGGACCGCCAGCGCAACGGCGATCGCCGCCAGCCCGCCGACCAGCTGCCACGGATGTTTCCGCGCGTATCCCTGAACCTGCCGGGTGGCGCGCCGCAACTGCGCGGCCGTATGGCGCTCGGCAGCGCCCAGGCGGTGACTGGCTTCGCTCAGTTTGCTGCCTGCGCGCCATTTCAGTTCGTCGATCTGCTCGCCCGTGGCATCGGACATCTGGTGCAGGATCTGCTCAACGTCGTTGACGACCGTGTTGAGGTTGCTTCGAAGGCGATCCGGGTTCAGCTGTTTCATGGTGTTGGTACTCCGCTGGTTGACGGCCGCGCGCGTGAATCCGGCCATTCGGGCTCATCCGTTCTTGTCGCTGGGGGGGTGGTGCGCGGCCGGTTTTTCGGCGGGCTTCTGTGCCTGGTCAAGCTCGGTCCGCGCCCTGACCATGGCATCGGCCAGCTCGCGGTAGGTATTGACGAAACCGGTGCGCACCTCGACCCACGCGGCGGCGGAACCATGTTGCATCCCGCCATACCACTCGCCCAGCTCGTTGCGACGTTTTCGCAGGTCGGACATGGTCGACTGCGAGCGCGTGCGCGCCGTCTGGCTCATCCGGGCCCAGCCTCGGTCCATCTCCTGCTGCAGCCGCGCCATCTGGTTGTCGAGATCGTCGGCCGCCTGCCTGGCGTTGGCTACCGCCTGCTCGCGCAGTTCCGTCGAATACCCGCGGATCACGTCTACAGCCTGTTCAGCGTCCGGCTTCGCGGAGTTCGCCGGTGGCGCCGGCGCGGGAGGCGCTGCCTGCGCCGGCGGCGCGCCAGTGGAAATGGCCACTGGGGGCGCCTCCTGCGCCGCGCGCTGGGCGAACGCCAACGGCATCGCTGCCCGCAACAGCGCGGCCGGGCCCAGTTGGGTAATACGCTTCATCGTTCGCTCCCTGCCTGCACGGTCGACCGTGATCAACGGCACCGGTTAATTGATCGATAGGCGCCGCGGGTGGCGCTCGCAACTTCGGCGACCAGGTCGAACGTGCTGGGGGGGCGACGCGGGTTCCAGCGGGTAGGCATTGGCAGTGCCATGGCGGGGTCTCCTGGGTGGGGGATACACCGAACGAGGCTTCACGCCCAATACGCAGTCGCCACTCGATGACAAGGGACGTTTGCGCCGATTGCCGGGTGGCACCTTGACGAAGATCAATGAACGATGATCGACCGGAACCCCACTGCGTTGGCGTCCGCGTGGCGCGCCGCCGCCAGCGACGCCAGCGCGGGCCTTCGCGGACTTGACCTGAATCAACATCGTGTTTCCCCGCCGGCGTCCACTGGATCGCAGGCGGGATCGGTGATGCCGGCACGGCGCCCCGACGCCATCACGCATCGCCGCCCACCTGCACGACGGAGGCAACGGCAATGGAACGGGTCAAGGGAAAGGTTTGCATCGTGACGGGCGCGGCGCTTGGCATCGGACGCGCGTGCGCGCTGCGACTGGGCCAGGAGGGCGCTCAACTCGCGCTGTTCGACGTGTTGGACGACGACGGCAAGGCATTGGTGGATAGCCTGCACGCGCAGGGCGTGGCCGCACGCTACTGGCATGTCGATGTAGCCAGTGAAAGCTCCGTGCAGGCGGCGATCAATGGCGTCGCGGCCCATTACGGCGCCGTGCACGTGCTGGTCAACAACGCCGGCATCGCCGGCATCAACAAGCCGACCCACGAAATCACCGAGCAGGAATGGGATCGTGTCCAGTCGGTCAACGTCAAGGGCGTGTTCTTCTGCACCAAGCACGCCATCGCGCACCTGAAGCGCGCGGGGCACGGCAGCATCATCAATCTCTCGTCGATCTATGGACTGGTCGGCGCCGCCGACGTGCCGCCGTACCACGCGGCCAAGGGAGCGGTCACGCTGATGAGCAAGACCGATGCGGTGATCTATGCGCCCGACCGGATCCGGGTCAATTCAGTGCACCCGGGCTTCATCTGGACACCGATGGTCGAGCACCACCTGCGCGACAGCGGCGCCACCGACATCAATGCGGCACGCAAGGAGGTCGGCCTGTTGCATCCGCTCGGCCACATGGGGGAGCCCGACGATATCGCCTGGGGCGTCGTCTATCTGGCCTCCGACGAATCGAAATTCGTCACCGGCGCACAGCTCGTGATCGACGGAGGATATACCGCCTGTTGATCCCATCCCGCCGCAGGCGGATGGGTCCCGTTGCGCCGGTGGCGGATTGATCCCATCCCCCGTTGGCCGAACCTGGCCGCTAGTGCGAGAACAGCACCGGCATCGTGGCGTGCTCCAGCAGGCTGCGGGTAACACCCCCGAACACCTGCTCCAGCGCGCGCGGGCGACTGTATCCGCCAGCGACGATCAGGTCGGCCCCGCAGGCCTGCGCGTACGCGAGGATCGACTGTCCAGTGGAAGGCGGCGTGTATGCTCGCGGTACGACATTGATGGTCAATCCATGGCGCGCCAAGTGGCCGGCGATGTCGCTGCCGGCGATTTCCCGGCCGGTCTCGTCGCCAGGTTCGCGTTCAACCACCAGCACGTCGACCGACCCCGCGCCCATCAGCAGCGGCATGGCGTCGTGCACGGCGCGCGCGGCCTCGGCCGAGGATTTCCACGCCACCACCGCGTGCCGGCTGGGTCCCGACATTGGCGCCCCTGCGGGCACCACGAGCACCGGGCGGCCGCCGTCGAGCAGCAGACCGGCGAACAGGCGTCTGTCGGCGTCGCGCAGGGGGCGCCCCACGCCCAGCACCACCAGGTCGGAATAGTGCGCGTGCAGTGCCCCGAGTTCCGCCGAGGTCAACCACAACGAATCCGAGCGCCGGACTTCATGGCTGACGGTTTCGCGTGCCAGTCGCTGCTCGACCGCCTCGGCCAGGGCTTTCGTGGTGGCGTTGGCCACCTCGTCCAGGGTCTCGTAGACGCCGACCGGGTAGTACCCCCACGCGGTGGCGATGGGGGTGACCATGCTGACGCCGACCAGGGCCGCCACGTGCGCCCCAGGTCCGGTGGCGATGGCACAAGCGCTCGCCACTGCCGCCTCGTGGCTGTCGCCCAGCAACAGCGGTACCAGGATGTCCTTGAACATGTCGCGTCCTCCCGAAGTATCCATCCACCCTGACGCCTGCAACCGCAACCGCCTTGACTTGAATCAACGCGCGAAACGCGACGGCCTGGACTTGATGCACGTCAACCTCCGTACCGCGAACGACGCCGCGATCAAGGCCAGCCCACGCTGGAGCCAGGCGATTCCCCCGACATCGTTTACCCGAGCGACTCCGATGCCGGCCTACCGATGTCCAGCGGGTCGTGCACGAACTCGAACTCCGAGGGCCAGCATCGCGGGACCGACGGGGGGCGCGATTGCCGCCGGCCCGCGCGGGGTGGATCGCCTGCCCTGCTGCCGATGGTGTGACCCAGGCTTGCCGCTCCCGCGACCGGGAGGTTGGCCCCGGACAACCCGACCTCGCGATGCCGGGCGCCGAACTCCCGATGTCTGGTGACGACGCCACCGGCCGCACCGGCCTCAATGGGAGAACAGCACGGGAAGCGTCGCCGATCGAAGCAGTTCGCGCGTCACGCCACCCAGCATCCATTCGCGGAATCGCGAGTGGCCGTAGCCGCCAGCCACCAGCAACTCGGCGCCGGTCCGCTGGGCATGGGTGGCCAACGCCTCGGCGACGGTCTCGCCGGCCAGAGCGTGCACCACCACGCGTACCTGCAGTCCATGGCGCGCGAGGTGCGCGGCGATATCGGCTCCGGGCTGTGGGCCATCGCCCTTGTCCCCGCCCTGGGGATCGACTTGCAGCACGTCGACCGATCGTGCCGCGCGCAGCAGCGGCAAGGCGTCATGCAACGCCCGGCTGGCCTCGCGCGTGGGACGCCACGCCACCACCATGTGGCCGGTTGCCTCGCGGGACTTGAAGCCCGGCGGCACGACCAGCACCGGGCGGCCGGTCTCCATCAGCAATGCGGTGAAAAATGCCTGGATGACGGGAAGATCACGCACGTCGGCGCCAGCCGCCGTCATCACCGCCAGGTCGCTGTATCGCGCATGCAGCGCGGCGGTCCTCGGCGGCTCGACGAACAGCGATTCGGTGACGCGAACGTCGGATGCGATCGACTCACCGGACAAGCGTTCGCGCCATGCCGAGGCGTTGCTTTCCGCCTTCGCCCGCAGCGTGGTGTAGATCTCGTTCATGGCCAGATCGGGTAGCAGGCCCCAGGGGCTGGGTGCCGGCACGGGAAGGTTCACGATCTCCAGCACCGCGATATGCGCGTCCATGCGTGCCGCCAGCGCCAAGGCGAAATCGACCGCATTGCCGTCCCCCGCAGTGCCGGTGATGGGGATTACCACGTCCTTGATCATGCCCCGCACTCCGAAATCTGCGATGACGCCGTGGGCGCCATTTCGCACTGCGCCGAGTGCGCAGCATTGACCTGCATCAATCATCCGAAGCCGCGACATCGCGTCGAACCGGTGTCGCGCGTGGGCAACATCCGGCGCCGCGGCCGCCACGAGTGGGCTGCGATGCGCATTGGTCTGCTCGGCCGCGAGGGGGATTGGGATCGGGCGTCCGCCTGATCGAGAGGCACCCCATGGCCACGCTGGCGAAGGCCCGACACACGCCGGCGGGCGCCCCGGAAACAACTAGGGCCGCCTCTCGGCAGCCCTAAATGTTCGAATCAATTGGCGTCCCCACGGGGATTCGAACCCCGGTGTCCACCGTGAAAGGGTGGTGTCCTAGGCCTCTAGACGATGGGGACGCAGTAAAACCTGATCTTGAAACGGATCTTGGAACCGTGACATTGGAACGCTTCAACAAGTGGTGGAGCCAGACGGGATCGAACCGTCGACCTCCTGCATGCCATGCAGGCGCTCTCCCATCTGAGCTATGGCCCCACGTGCTTGTGAGCCGCGAATCTTAGAGCCCGTCTTCGGACTCGTCAAGCGGTCTTCTGGATTTCGCGGAGGTTTTTGGCCGATGGCCGTAGCGTGGCTTCGCCATGGCCTCGCTCGGCGAGGTACTCCAGCCACTTGCCCAGGAACGTATTGATCCGCAAACGGTGTCCGAGGAGCGCCGCCGGCGGTGGATACAGGCCCATGACATCCTGCCATCGCCGGCCGATGTAGCAGTGGGTGGCCTCGAGCTGGCAGGTGTCGTGGTACAGGCGCAGGTAGGCCGAGGGGTCGGGCTGGCCGGTCAGCGGGTCCTGCATCGCGTAGGTCAGTCGCAGCTCGGTCGTGTAGCGGTGTTGTTCGATGACGTCGAGCTGCAGGTCCAGGCCATCGCCCACGTGCGAACAATAGCTGCCCGGTGCGAGCGCGGCAGGCGCGAACAGGTGGGAAAACCTCAGGTGGTTCTCACCGTACAAGGCCATCAGCCAGCCGAACCGACTGAGTTGGGGGACGCGGGAATGGCTGGCGACGAGCGACTTCATGCCTCGATCCTACACGTCGGACCCGCCCGCAGGCAGGCCTTGACCGCCGATGAAAACCGGCGTCAGGTTGGCGGCCGGGCACGCGACCGCCGCCGCTCAGAACATCTCGCGCTGGATGCCCAATGTCGTCAGCACCTTGCTGGCGATTTCCTCGATCGACGTGTGCGTCGTGCTCAAGGTCGGCACCCTCTCGGCCCGGAACATCATCTCGGCCGCCGCCACTTCGCGTTTGCACGTCTCCAGCTGGGCATACCGCGAGTTGGGGCGGCGCTCCTGGCGGATCTGCTGCAGCCGCACCGGATCGATCGTCAGGCCGAACAGCTTGTTGCGATGCGCCCGCAGCCGCGGGGGGAGCCGATCGTGCGCCAGGTCCTCCTCGGTCAAGGGGTAGTTGGCGGCGCGGATGCCGTAGTGCAGCGCGAGGTAGACGCAGGTTGGCGTCTTTCCGGCCCGCGAAACCGCCACCAGGATGAGGTCGGCGTCGGTGTAGTCGAGGCTGGCGCCGTCATCGTGGGTCATGGCGAAATTCATCGCGTTGATCCGGCGGTGGTAGCTGTCGAAATCGACGATGCCGTGCGCCTGCCCTACCCGGCGTTGCTGGCTTTCGCCCAATTCCTGCTCAAGCGGCTCCATGAACGGCGCGAACACGTCGAGCATCAACGCCCCGCTCTCGGCGAGTGCCGCTCCCACCGTGCTGTCCATGCAGGTGTTGATGACCAGCGGACGCACGGCGTGCAACTCGCCGGCGGCGCGGATCCGGCCCGCTGCTCCCTGCGCGCGCTCCACGCTGTCGATGAAAGACAACCGATCGCTGATGAACCGCGTGCCTGGAAATTGCGTCAACAGGCTGTGGCCAATGGTCTCGGCGGTGATGCCGGTGCCGTCGGAAACATAGAAAACCGGCCGCACACCTGCCATCGCCCACCTCGCCGAAAATCGCGGTCAATACGAAAAACCCCGTCGAATCAAGCTTGTATGCACTCGACGCAGCGGCGATCATAGCTGCTTGGCCGACAACTGACGCGCCTGCCCCCCACGGAGATCGACTGCCTTGAACGAGAACATCCTCTGGCTGCACGCGCTGCGCCTTTCCGATCTGGCACGCGTCGGCGGCAAGAATTCCTCGCTCGGCGAGATGATCGGCAACCTCGCCAACCTGGGCGTCTCGGTGCCCGGCGGCTTCGCGACGACCTCCGATGCATTCAAGGCGTTCATTGCCCACAACAACCTGGAACAGCGCATCTTCGACCGCTTGGCTGCGCTGGACGTCGAGGACGTCGCCGCGCTTACCGCCGCCGGCGGCGAGATCCGCGGCTGGGTGACCGACGCGCCGCTGCACCCGCAGCTGGACGCCGACATCCGCGCCGCCTACGCGCAACTGTGCGGGGAAAACGGCGGCGGCGACATTGCCGTCGCGGTGCGCTCGTCGGCTACTGCCGAAGACCTGCCCGACGCCTCGTTCGCCGGCCAGCAGGAAACCTATCTCAACGTGACCGGCGTCGACGACGTCGTGCTGAAGGTCAAGGAGGTGTTCGCCAGCCTCTACAACGACCGCGCGATCGCCTACCGCGTCCACCATGGCTTCAAGCACGAGGACGTGTTCCTGTCTGCCGGCGTGCAGTTGATGGTGCGCTCGGACATGGGGTCATCGGGCGTGCTGTTCACCCTGGATACCGAGTCCGGGTTCCGCGAGGTGGTGTTCATCACCTCCAGCTACGGCCTCGGCGAGATGGTCGTGCAGGGCGCGGTGAATCCCGATGAGTTCTTCGTCTACAAGCCGACGCTGTTGCAGGGCAAGCCGGCGATCCTGCGCCGCTCGATCGGCGCCAAGCAGTTGCGCATGGTGTATTCGGACCAGCCCGGCGACCGCGTGCGCACCGAGGAGACGCCGGCCGAGCTGCGCAACCGGTTCTCGCTCAGCGACGCCGACGTGCATGAATTGTCCAGGCAGGCGCTGGTGATCGAGCAGCACTACGGCCGCCCGATGGACATCGAGTGGGCCAAGGACGGCATCAGCGGCAAGCTGTTCATCGTCCAGGCGCGCCCGGAGACGGTGAAGTCGCGCGGCCATGCCACCCAGATCGAGCGTTACCAGCTCGGCGAGCGTGGCGCGGTGATCTGCGAGGGTCGCGCGATCGGGCAGAAGATCGGCACCGGTACCGCGCGCGTGGTGCGCACGTTGGCCGACATGAGCCGCGTGCAGCCCGGCGACGTGCTGGTCGCCGACATGACCGACCCCGACTGGGAACCGGTGATGAAGCGATCGGCGGCAATCGTCACCAACCGCGGCGGCCGCACCTGCCACGCGGCGATCATCGCCCGCGAACTCGGCGTGCCGGCCGTTGTCGGCACCGGCAACGGGCTCGATACCATCCAGGACGGGCAGATCGTCACGATCAGCTGCGCCGAGGGCGATACCGGCTTCATCTACGACGGCGAGCTGTCGTTCGAGGTCCACACCGCCGACCTGGGCAAGATGCCGCCGGCGCCGCTCAAGGTGATGATGAACGTCGCCAACCCGGACCGCGCGTTCGACTTCGCGATGTTGCCCAACGCCGGCGTGGGCCTGGCGCGCCTGGAAATGATCATTGCCAGCCACATCGGCATCCATCCCAAGGCGCTGCTGGAATACGCCCAGCAGGATGCCGAGACGAAGAAGCTGATCGACGCCCGGATCGCCGGTTATGGCGAACCGGTGCAGTTCTACGTCGACCGCCTTGCCGAAGGCATCGCCACGATCACCGCCTCGTTTGCGCCCAATCCGGTGATCGTCCGGCTGTCGGACTTCAAGACCAACGAGTACGCGAACCTTATCGGCGGCTCACGCTACGAGCCGCACGAAGAAAACCCGATGATCGGTTTCCGCGGCGCCAGCCGTTACGTCGACCCGAGCTTCAGCGATGCCTTCGCGCTGGAATGCCAGGCGGTGCTCAAGGTCCGCGAGGAGATGGGCCTGACCAACTGCTGGATCATGATCCCGTTCGTGCGCACCCTCGACGAGGGCCGCAAGGTGATCGAGGTGCTCGAGGCCAATGGCCTGAAGCGCGGCGAGAACGGTCTGAAAGTCATCATGATGTGCGAGGTGCCGTCCAACGCGCTGCTCGCCGACGAGTTCCTGGACATCTTCGACGGCTTCTCGATCGGCTCCAATGATCTGACCCAGTTGACCCTCGGCCTAGACCGCGACTCGGCGATCGTGGCAAAGCTCTTTGACGAACGCGATCCGGCGGTCAAGAAGCTGTTGTCGATGGCGATTTCCGCCGCGCGCGCCAAGGGCAAGTACATCGGCATCTGCGGCCAGGGTCCGAGCGATCACCCCGATCTGGCGGTGTGGCTGATGGAACAAGGCATCGAGTCGGTGTCGCTGAATCCCGATACCGTGGTCGACACCTGGTTGCGCCTGGCGAAGGCGAAGGCAAAAACCAGCTGACGGGCACAAGGCGACGACGCTCTAACGGTCTGTCGCCAAGGAACGACGTTCACAAACCCCGACGCCCCGCTGATGCGGGGCGTCGCATTTGCAGGTGCAGTTGCAGGCGCATCTGCGGCAAGCCCAGGAGGCGGCATGACGGACGTGGCAGGTTGGTGGACGGCGATACAGGAGTCGGGCTGGACCGCCGTGGCGATATCAATCGGCCTTCGCGTGGCGATCGCGCTGGTGGTCATGATGGTCGGCGTGCGCATTGCACGCTGGGCGGCGGGCCTGGCCGAAAAGGGCATGACCCGCGCAGCGGTCGAACCGACCGCGGTGTTGTTCCTGCGCAAGGTCACCTACGTGATCCTGATGGTCGTGCTGGTGTTGGCGGTGTTGCAAGGCGTGTTCGGGATTGCCCCGACGTCGATGATCGCGGTGCTTGGCGCCGCGGGCCTGGCGATCGGCCTGGCGCTGAAGGACTCGCTGTCGAACGTCGCTTCGGGCGTGATGCTGGTATCGCTCAAGCCGTTCCGGGTCGGTGACATCGTCACCATCGCCGGCGTTACCGGCAAGGTCGAGTCGGTCAGCATCTTCCAGACCCGCCTGCGCGGAGCCGACAACCAGACCATCATGCTGCCCAACAGCCTGATCACCAACGACTCGATCATCAACCTCACCCCGGACACGATGCGCCGGATCGAGTTGATCATCGGCATCGGCTACAGCGACGACATCGAGGCGGCGCGCGCCGCGGCGCTGGGCGTGATGGGCGCCGACGAGCGCGTCCTTGCAGTACCTGCGCCGGACGTACTGGTATATGCACTGGCCGACAACGCCGTGAACCTGGGCATCCGATGCCACGTCGGCAATGCCGATTTCTTCGTGACCAAGTGCGAGCTGACCGAGCGCATCAAGAAGGCATTCGACTCGATCGGCGTCAGCATTCCCTACCCGCAGCGCGACGTGCACATGTACCACCATGTCGCGGACGCCGAAGCCGATGGGACCTACCGGCTGGTGAGCGCGAAACCCTCGACCCAACCCGCGCGTGTCGGCGTGGACGATCCCCAGCATCATCCGGCAACCGACCCTGAATAGCGCGGCCGACCGGCACTGCCGGTCGGCCCTACAGGCCGCCCAGCGGGCCCATCGCGGCGCGGTAGTGGCGCAACTCGGCGATCGAGTCATGGACGTCGCTCAGCGCAGTGTGGCTGGATTCCTTGCGCAGGCCTTCCATCACCTCCGGCGCCCAGCGCCGCGCCAGCTCCTTGACGGTGCTGACGTCGAGATTGCGGTAGTGGAAGTAGCGTTCCAGCCGCGACATCTCGCGGTGCAGGAAGCGCCGGTCCTGGCAGATCGAATTGCCGCAGATCGGCGACGTGTTGGCGGGCACCCATCGGGCAAGGAAGTCGAGCGTGCGTTGCTCGGCCTCGGCGAGGCTCACGCCCGCGTCCAGCACGCGTTGCCAAAGCCCTGACTTGCGGTGCTGGTTGCGGTTCCAGTCGTCCATCGCTTCGAGCTTTGCCAGCGGGTGCGCGATCGCGAGCTCGGGTCCTTCGGCGAGCACCTCGAGGTTCGCATCGGTCACGACCGTGGCGATCTCCAGGATTGAATCGTTGTCGGTATCCAGCCCGGTCATCTCCAGGTCGATCCAGATCAGTCGGTGTTCCTGTGGATTGGCTGCCATGCCCTCGCCTCGCGATGCCCGTTGTGAGCGGGCATGATATCGCAGCACTCCCATCGCGAAGCCCCCCCACGCCATGTTCGAAACCGCCAACTCCAGCCACTACGCGATCCTGACCTCCATGCTCGCGCCGGCCTTGTTGATGACCGCGACCGCGTCACTGCTGGTATCGGCGAATGCGCGGCTGGCCCGCGTGGTCGACCGGCTTCGCGCCCTGATCATCGCGTGGGAATCCGATGCGCCCGACCGGGCCGAACGCGAAGTGCAGATCCAGCGCCATCGCCATCGCGCGCAACTGGTGCTGCGCGCCTGCCAGTTGCTGTACGGCGCGCTGGGCGGCTTCGTCGGCACCAGCCTGTCGCTCGCCGTCGATGCGTTCCTGGGCTTCCGGCTCGGCGTGCTGCCGACGGTGCTGGCGGTGATCGGGGTCGCGTTCCTGCTGTTCGCGTGCCTGTCGATGGGCCGCGAGGTCAGCCTGGCGGTCCACAGCTTCGACGAGGAACTCGACCAGGAGATGGCGCGCCGGCGCGGCTGAGCGCTGCGTCCGGCGAGGCCGTCAGAGCGGCGGTTTGCCGCGCTTGGCGCGGAAATAATTGCTGAGGCGCGCGCCTGCCTCCTGCGCCAGCAGGCCGCCCAGGACCTCGACGCGATGGTTGTGACGGGGATCACCCAACAGGTCGAACACACTGCCCGCGGCACCGGTCTTGGGATCGCTCGCGCCATAGACGACGCGCGCGACCCGCGCATGCACCATCGCCATCGCGCACATCGCGCAGGGCTCGAGCGTGACGTACAAGGTGCAGCCCAGAAGGCGGTGGTTGCGCAGCCGATCGCCGGCCTGCCGCATCGCAACGATCTCGGCGTGCGCGGTCGGGTCGTGTTCGGTGATGTTGCGGTTCCAGCCTTCGCCGACCACGACCCCGCCTTCCGACACCAGCACTGCGCCGACCGGGATCTCGTCGTCCTCGCGCTCGGCGCGATCGCCCAGCGTCAATGCGTGGCGCATCCAGCGCTCGTCGTCGGCCATGGCATGCGGATCCGTCACACTCGCTCCAGCAAATCGTTCAATGCCATTGCGGCCATCCATGGCGCGACATTTTCACCTTCGGATCGGTTGGCGCGGCCATCCAGAGCCGGTCAATAGGCGACCTGCGAGCCCATGGCTCGCAGGCAGGGCGCCTACTCCCACTCGATGGTGGCGGGAGGCTTGCCACTGATGTCATAGACCACCCGCGACACGCCGCGCAGTTCGTTGATGATCCGGTTGGAGACCGTACCGAGGAAGTCGTAGGGCAGGTGCGCCCAGTGCGCGGTCATGAAGTCGATCGTCTCGACCGCGCGCAACGCGATCACCCATTCGTAGGCCCGCGCATCGCCGACCACGCCCACCGACTTGACCGGCAGGAACACCGCGAACGCCTGGCTGGTCTTGTCGTACAGGCCGGCCTTTCGCAGTTCATCGATGAAGATCTGGTCGGCCATCGCCAGCAGCCGCGCGTACTCGGGCTTGACCTCACCCAGGATGCGCACGCCCAGGCCCGGGCCCGGGAAAGGATGGCGTCCGACCATCTCGCGCGGCAGGCCGAGCTCGATGCCGAGGCGGCGCACCTCGTCCTTGAACAACTCGCGCAGCGGCTCGACCAGGCCGAGTTTCATGTTCTCCGGCAGGCCGCCGACGTTGTGATGGCTCTTGATGACGTGAGCCTTGCCGGTCTTGCTGCCGGCGGACTCGATCACGTCCGGATAGATCGTGCCCTGTGCCAGCCATTTGGCATTGGCGAGCTTCGCGGATTCCTCGTCGAAGATCTCGATGAACAGGCTGCCGATGATCTTGCGCTTGGCCTCGGGATCGCTGACGCCTTCGAGCGCCTTGAAATAGCGGTCGGCGGCGTTGACGCGCAGGACCTTGATGCCCATGCCGCCCTTCTCGGCCTCGTTGGCGAACATCGCCATCACCTGGTCGCCTTCCTTCCAGCGCAGCAGGCCGGTATCGACGAACACACAGGTCAACTGGTCACCGATCGCCTTGTGCAGCAACGCCGCGACCACCGACGAATCGACGCCGCCCGACAGGCCCAGCAGCACTTCGTCGCTGCCGACCTTGGCGCGCACGCGCGCGATCTGGTCCTCGATGATGTGCGCGGCGGTCCAGAGCGTCTGGCAGCCACAGATGTCAGTGACGAAGCGGCGAAGGATCGCCTCGCCGGACGTGGTGTGGGTGACCTCGGGATGGAACTGCACGCCGTACCAGCGCTTGTCCTCGTTGGCCATTGCCGCGACCGGAATGCGGTCGGTGCGCGCGGTGACCACGAACCCCGGGGGCACGCTGGTCACGTGATCGCCATGGCTCATCCACACATCGAGCCGCGGCGGCGAGCCCGGATGGTCCTTGAGGCCCTCCAGCAACGAATCCTGCGCCACCAGCTCGACCTGGGCATGGCCGAACTCGCGCGCGTCGGCCGCCTCGGTGGTGCCGCCGAGCTGAGCCGCCAGCGTCTGCATCCCGTAGCAGATGCCGAGGATGGGCAGCCCCGAATCGAAGATTTCCTGCGCCGCCGTGGGCGCATCGGCAACCGTGGTCGATTCCGGCCCACCCGACAGGATGATGCCCTTGGCGCCATACGCAGCGATCTGCGCCGGGTCGTGGTCCCAGGCCCAGATCTCGCAGTAGACGCCGATCTCGCGGATACGACGGGCGATCAGCTGCGTGTATTGCGCGCCGAAGTCGATGATCAGGATCTTGTCGGTATGGATGTCGGTCATGGGGATCCGTGGCGGGGAACGTGGTGCGGAAACCGGCAACGCAGGTGATCGCGAAAGGGGTGTCGGCGGGCGTCACACCCGTAGCGCCGGAAGCGCGGCAGTAAGGCGTCAACCGCACCTGCCGCCATGGGCATCAACCGGCCTGGTAGTTCGGCGGTTCCTTGGTGATCTGCACGTCGTGGACGTGGCTCTCGCGCGCACCGGCATTGGTCACGCGCACGAAGCTCGGCTTCTTGCGCAGGTCCTCGATCGTCGCGCAACCGACATACCCCATCGTCGCGCGCAGGCCGCCGGCGAGCTGGTGGACCACGCCGCCGAGCAGGCCGCGGTAAGGCACCCGGCCCTCGATGCCCTCGGGCACCAGCTTGTCGGCGTCGGAGGCATCCTGGAAGTAGCGGTCCTTGGAGCCCAGTTCCATCGCGCCAAGGCTGCCCATGCCGCGGTAGCTCTTGTAGCTGCGTCCCTGGAACAGCTCGGCCTCGCCGGGCGCCTCCTCGGTGCCGGCGAACAGGCCGCCGACCATCACCGTGGACGCACCGGCGACCAGCGCCTTGCCGATGTCGCCGGAATAGCGGATGCCGCCATCGGCGATCAGCGGGATGCGGTCCTGCAGGGCCTCGGCGACCATCGCGATCGCGGTGATCTGCGGCACGCCGACGCCGGCGACGATGCGCGTGGTGCAGATCGAGCCGGGACCAATGCCGACCTTCACCGCGTCGGCGCCGTTGTCCATCAACGCCAGCGCGGCATCGCCGGTGACGATGTTGCCGCCGACGACCTGCAGCTGCGGGAAGCGCTGCTTGACCCACTTCACCCGGTCGAGCACGCCCTGCGAATGGCCGTGCGCGGTATCGACGACGATCACGTCGACCCCGGCCGCGACCAGCGCCTCCACGCGCGCCTCGGTGTCGCCGCCGACGCCGACCGCGGCACCGACCAGCAGCCGCTCCGCGCTGTCCTTGGCCGCGTTGGGGTTGTCGGACTTCTTCTGGAT
>JBBRWW010000040.1:0-22550 GCA_038248955.1 Lysobacterales bacterium | reverse complement strand
TGGTGGTGGTGGTGCTGGGCCTACGCAGAAGCCCAGCATCGTGCGCAGCGCGATTGCGCTGCTGCTGCAAAAGCCCGCGCTGGCGCTCGAATTGCAGCCGCCTTTCCGCTTCGCCGCACTACGCCAGCCGGGGATCAGCTTGCTGATCGAGCTGCTGCAAGTGGTCTATGAACGGCCCGACATCAGCACCGGCTCGCTGATCGAACACTTCGCGGACCGCGACGAGCAGGCCGCGTTACAGAAACTCGCGTCGCAATCGATGCCGGGTGACGACGAGCGGTGGCGCGAGGCATTTATCGGCGCCAAGACCCAACTCGATCGCCAGACCGCACAGCAGCGCATCGACGAACTCACCGCCAAGTGGCGCGAGATCGGCACGTCCTCGGCGCTCTCGGCGGAAGAACGCGCGGAATTGAAGGACATGCAGCAGCTGGTCCGGCAGTGAGCGGTACTGGCGGAGCCAGCGCCGGTCGTTGCGAACGCTAGAACTACGCGACGCGCCGCACACCGTGGCTGTGCGTCCAGCGATCGCCGACGCGCCGTTAGACTGGCTGCCGGGCCAGGGTATTGCCCACGGAGGGACGGATGTTCCAGATTGCGGTGACATGCCTGGTGATCACGGCGCTGCTGGCCTATGTGAACCAGCGCTTCGTGGGTCTGCCAACGACCATCGGGGTCATGGCGGTGGCGCTGTTGCTGTCGCTGGGGCTGATCCTGCTCGACCGCATGGGCTTTGGCTCGCTGCGCGGCTACGAGACGGCATTCCTGAGGTCGATTGATTTTTCCAGCTTGCTGATGGAGGGCATGCTGTCGGTGCTGCTGTTCGCCGGCGCCCTGCAGGTCGACCTGAGCCGACTACGCGCGTACCGCTGGCAGGTCGGCGCGCTGGCCGTCGTGGGCACCGCGATATCCACGGTGCTCGTCGGCCTTGCGGTTTGGTGGATGCTGCCGCTGTTCGGGCTGGCGCTGCCGCTTGCCTACTGCTTTGTGTTCGGCGCGCTGATCTCGCCGACCGATCCGATCGCGGTCATCGGCATCCTGAAGTCGGCGGGCGCCCCGGAGGACGTCAGCATGGTCGTGTCCGGCGAGTCGCTGTTCAACGACGGTGTTGGCGTGGTGCTGTTCTCGTTGCTGCTTGCCGTGGCCACCGAGGGTGTCGTTCCTTCGCTGTCCGAGGGCGCCCTCCTGCTGGCACACGAGGCCGGCGGCGGACTGCTGCTGGGCGGGGCGGTCGGCGCGCTGTTGTTCGTGCTCCTGCGCAGCATCAACAGCTACCAGGTCGAAGTGCTGCTGACGATTGCCGGCGTGCTGGGCGGGTACGAACTGGCGCAGTCACTGCATGTGTCCGGTCCGCTGGCGATGGTGGTCGCCGGCCTGATCATCGGCAACCACGGCCGCGCGCTGGCGATGTCCGATAGCACACGGCGCCATGTCGACCTGTTCTGGGAACTGCTGGACGAAATCCTCAATGCCGTGCTGTTCGTGCTGCTAGGCCTGGAGATCGTGCTGGTCGCGTTCACCGCCGACGTGTTCCTCGCATCGCTGGCGGTCATCGCGATCGCGCTGCTGGCCAGGCTAATCGCCGTGGGGATTCCGGTGGCGCGGCTTCACCGCTGGTTCCGGCTGCCCGCGGGCGCATGGAAGGTCCTGACCTGGGGCGGACTGCGTGGCGGCATCTCCGTTGCGCTTGCCCTGTCTGTCCCGCCTGGCCCTGAGCGCGACCTGATCCTGGCATTGACCTATGCAGTCGTGGTGTTCTCGATCCTCGGCCAGGGAATGACCATCAAGCGCGTGGTCGCGCGGGTGTTGCCGCCGGCCTGAACCCTCGTTCCACGGCAGCCGACACATCGCCGCGTGGCGTTGCTGCGGACAGCAGCGCCCTCACACGGACACGGCAGCCGACACCACGACGCGATTCTTGCCGTTCTCCTTGGCTTCATAGCAGGCGGCATCGGCGGCACTGAGCACCTCGGCCATGGGCGCTCCGCCACGGAATGACGCCAGCCCGATGCTCGCGCCGATTCGCAACAGTTCGCCCTGCCATTGGCATCGGATCTGCTCGATGGCCTCACGCAACTGCTCGGCGACGCGGCGGCCGTTGTCGACCGCGCAGCCGCGCAGGATCACCGCGAACTCATCCCCACCCAGTCGCGCCACGACATCATTGTTGCGCGCGGTGCACCGCAATACTCGACCCACGTCCTGCAACAACGCATCGCCGGCCAGATGGCCGCAGGAATCGTTGACCTCCTTGAAGCCATCGAGGTCGATGAACAGCAACACGTTTTCCTGCCGTGCGCCGGCGCCATCATGAAGTGTCGATGCCAATTGCCGCTCGAATTCGCGACGATTGCCCAGATCCGTCAGCGCATCGTGCGATGCCTGATGCGACACCTCGATGGCCAGGGCGCGAGCCTCGGAGACATCCCGAAACACCAG
This sequence comes from Lysobacterales bacterium, assembly GCA_038248955.1. Taxonomy (GTDB): domain Bacteria; phylum Pseudomonadota; class Gammaproteobacteria; order Xanthomonadales; family Xanthomonadaceae; genus Lysobacter_K. Next base: position 20,111 of record JBBRWW010000040.1, on the reverse strand, counting down.
CACCAGGCCGTCCGCCGTGCCGTCCGGGCTGCGTATCCCCGCGGCCGAGGTGGTGATCGCCAAACGGGTGCCATCGTGCCTGAGCAAGTCCATGTGATCGGTCGTCTGCGCTGGCACCGCGCCGTCCAGCACCGACTGGAACGGGTTCGGCCCCGGTTCGTCGGAGTCCTCGCGCACCACCTTGAAAACCGCTTGCAGCGACTGCCCAACCACGTCGGCGGAAGATCGCGACAGCAGGGATTCGGCCATGGGATTCACATACGTAACCAGGCCGGCGGGATCGGCCGTCAGCACCGCGTCGCCGATGGAGTGCAGGGTCACGCGCAGCCGCTCCTCCGAGTGGCGCAACCGCTCTTCGGCAACGTGTTGCTCGCTGACGTCCTGGATCTGTGAAACGAAATGCAGCGGTCGGCCCCTGACGTCGCGGACCAACGAAACCGAAAGGCGCGCCCAGAGCGTCTGGCCGGATTGGGTGAAATAGCGTTTCGGCAGGTGGTAACTCGTGCGTGTTCCCGCAATCAATTCCGTGATCAGGTTCATGTCGGATGCCAGATCGTCGGGGTGCGTCAACGACTGGAAGTCGGACGACAGCAGCGCATCGCGGTCGTAACCGAACATGCCGCACAGCGCATCGTTGACCTCCATCCAGCGGCCCTCCAGCGATACCAGGGCCATGCCCTGCGCTGCGGCGGCGAACGCCCCGGAGAAGCGCTCCGCCGCCAACCTGGCCGCCTCCTGCGCGAGTACCTGATCGGTGACATCGGTTGCCATGCCCAGGTATCCGGTCAGCACTCCCTCGCTGTCGCGCAATGCACTGGTCGACAACCGTACCTGCCGGTAGGCGCCGCTCTTCTGTACATAGGTCCAGCGCCTGGTCTCGCTGCGACCGCTGCCGGCTTCCGCGACGAACACTTCGAAACCGCTGACCGGCCGGCCCAAGACTTCACTCAGGATGGCCGAGCGCGATTCGACTTCGCTCGCGAGGTGGAACAACTCAGGCGTGCAGCGCCCGGTGACTTCGTTGCTGGCATAGCCGAGCAATTTCTCGGCGCCGGGGTTGAACACCGTGATGAGGCCGTCGGTATCGGTGGTGATGATGGCCACGTCCAGCGACGCATCCACCATGGCCTGCAGACGCCGTTGCGCATCGGCAGTCGCGAGCTCCGCTTCCTTCGCGGCGGTCACATCCAGGTGTGAGCCGGCCATCCTCACGGGTTCGCCGTTGCTGTCCCATTCGGAGACCCGACCGCGGTCATGGACCCAGACCCAGCGGCCGTCCTTGTGGCGCATGCGGGAAACGCAGTCGTATTCCGCCGACTCCCCTTCAAAGTGACGCTCCAGCAGGTCGCCGGAAACCACCAGGTCGTCGGGATGGCAGAGGCTGCGCCAGACGCCAATGGTGACCGGAGCCAGTTCGGCGAGGCGATAGCCGAGGATCTCCGCCCAGCGCTCGTTGAATCGGACCTCACCGGTCTTGACGTTCCACTCCCACGTGCCCGCCCGTGTGCCTTCGATGATGGTCGCCAGGCTGCGACCGTGCTCCTGGGCCAGCGCAGAGGCGGCACGCAACTGGGTGACATCGCGCATGATCGCGACCGCGCCCAAGCTCTCGCCTTCGGAGGAAACCAGGCGGTCGCCATTGCACAACACGGTGCGCGGTGCCTGCCCCCTCGCCTTGATGATGATTTCGGCATCGCGCACGTGCTCGCCGTTCCACGCCCGCAGCAGCGGGATGTGCTCCAGGGCGAGCGGACTGATGCCATCGGGCTCGAACAGGTCGAAGTGCCCGGCCCATTGGTCCGGCGGCAGCGCCCTCGGGTCGACGCCGTGCCACAGGCGCGCAAGTTGGTTGAATTCCTTCAGGATCCCGTTCGCATCGCAGGAGACGACGCCATCGGGCATTGCTTCAAGCAGGTGCCCCAGGGTGCGCTCGTTGGTGCGCGCCTCGATCTGCAGGCGGCGGGTTTCGAGGTGGACGACCACCTGGCGCGCCAGCCGCACGAGGGCGGTTTTTTGACGCTCCTCGAGCCGCCGGGGTTGCGTGTCGATCACGCACAACGAGCCATATCGATGGCCACCCACGCCGATCAGCGGGGCGCCAGCGTAGAAGCGGATGCCGGGAGGTCCAAGCACCAGCGGATTGGCGCTGAAACGTGCGTCGAGCAGGGCATCCGGGATTTCGAGCAGCGCCGGCGTGAGGATGGCATGCGCACAAAATGCATGCTCCCGTGGGGTTTGCGGTGCCTCAAGGCCGCATCGCGCCTTGAACCACTGGCGATGGGCGTCCACCAGGGAGATCAGGGCAATAGGTACGTTGCAGATGTCCGCGGCCAGCGCCACCAGGTCGTCGAACAGCGGCTCGGGCGCGCTGTCGAGCATGCCCAGCTGCTGCAGCGCCGCCAATCGCGCAGCCTCCCCGGCCGCGTCGTGGCCGGTTCGCACAGGTGTCATCGCCGTCTCAGCCATTGTTTCCATGTCAACAAAGATGCAAGACCTGGGCCAGACGTCCGCAACCACGCCTTTCCCTGCTCCTGGGAGCAGACGCTGCAACGGGCCTGGGCAGTCAGCGGCTAAGCCCCAGAGGCTGCGCAATTTCCCCACCGGACGGACGTTGCGGAGCTACGCTGCCTGACGGCCGGGGCCACCTTCGCCGTCCTTGCGCCATGGCGATACGGCGACGGGGCGCTATGGCGACTGGGCGCGCGCGTCCTTGACCACGATGCCGTCCTTCATCACGAACGGAATCGACTCCAGCAGCGTGACGTCTTGGGTGGGGTCGCCGGACACCGCAACGAGGTCGGCGAGGCGGCCGCGCTCGACAACCCCGCGGTCGTCGCGACCGAGGGCATCGGCGGCGTTGATCGTCGCACTGCGGATCGCCTCGGCCGGGGTCATGCCGTAACGCACCATGACCGCGAACTGCCTGGCGTTGTCGCCGTGCGGGTAGATGCCGGCATCGGTGCCGAAAATCATCTTCACCCCGGCCGCGTGGGCGCGGCGGAAGTTCTCCCGCTGGATCTCGGCGATCTCCCGGTCCTTGCGCAGATTGTCCTCGAGCACGCCATTGCCCTTGCCGGCGGACTGGGTGTAATCGGTGTTGTAGATGTCCATCGACAGCCAGGTGCCATGTTCGCGGGCGAGCCTGATGCCTTCGTCGTCGATCAGGCTCGCGTGTTCGATGGTGTCGATGCCGGCGCGGATCGCGTCCTTGATGCCCGAGGCCCCATGGGCGTGCGCGGCAACTTTCAGCCCGGCCATGTGCGCTTCATCCGCGATCGCGGTCATTTCGGCGAGACTGAGCTGCTGCTGGCCCGGTTCGGTGTTGCGCGAGAACACGCCGCCGGTCGCGCAGATCTTGATCACCTGGGCACCGTACTTGCGGAGCTCGCGAACGACCTTGCGCGCCTCGTCAGGGCTGTCGGCGTTATAGGGACTTTTCTGCGCCATCGACGGCGGAAAGAACGTCGAATCGCAATGTCCGCCGGTCGCGCCGAACGAGTACCCGGCCGTCACCACGCGCGGGCCGGGGATCTTGCCCGCGTCGATTGCCTCGCGCAGGCCCACATCGTTCCACGCATCGGCACCGACATTGCGCACGGTGGTGAAGCCGGCCATCAACGTGCGCTGCGCATGCGGCACCGCCAGCATCGACCAGAAGCGGTCGCCGAATTGCAGTCCTGTGTAACCGCCGTAACCGGGGTCGCTGTCGAGGTGCACGTGCATGTCGATCAGCCCGGGCAGCAAGGTCAGGCCGGCAAGGTCGATTCGCTTGGCATCGGCGGGAACAGCACTCCCCGCGCGCCCGACCTCGACGATGCGCCCGTCGCGGATCAGCAACTGGGGCCGGTCGATCATCCGTCCGGTGCGCACATCGAGGAGGCGTTCAGCCGTGAGGACCACGGTCGTTCTAATCGCGTCCTGTGCTCGAACCGGGAGCGACGCCGACACCGCGACGACCATCAGGCCGATCAAGACCGCGCGTTGCTGCAGTGGCGACATGCACAAACCCCAGGTTGGTTGTGCCAGCACCCGGATCAGGCAACCGGCTGGAAGTGGAACGATGCCACTGGCTGCAGCCATGGCAGCAGCCAGTGGTCGATCAGCAGGAACGCGAACAGCGCCATCAGGTACACGATCGAGTAGTTGAAGACCTTCATCGCGTACAACTCGTCGGGCGGATCCATCAGCTTCCACGCATGCCACAGGAAGCCTGCACCCAATACCAGGGCGCCGAACAGGTAGAAATCGCCGCTCATCCCGGTCAGTCGCGGCAGCACGGTCACGACCACGAGCAGGATCGTGTACAGCAGGATCTGCACGCGGGTATACGCGACGCCGTGGGTGACCGGCAGCATCGGCACCATCGCGCGGGCGTAGTCGGCGCGGCGGAAGATCGCCAGCGCCCAGAAATGCGGCGGCGTCCACACGAAGATGATCAGCACCAGCAACAGCGCGTTGGCCCACGCCCACTCGTCCTGCATGTTGGTGACCGCGGCCCAGCCCAGCAGTGGCGGGGCGGCCCCGGCGATGCCGCCGATGACGATGTTCTGCGGCGTCGCGCGCTTGAGGAACACGGTGTAGATCACCGCGTACCCGATCAGCGAGGCGAAGGTCAGCGCCGCGGTCAGGGGGTTGACCCACAACACGAGGATCAGCATCGACAATGCCGCCAGCACCAGCGCGAACACCAGCGCCTGGATCGGACTGATCTGGCCGGCGACGATCGGCCGCCACGAGGTGCGCGCCATCTTGGCGTCAATGCGCGCGTCGAGCAGCTGGTTGATCGCCGCCGCACTGGACGCCGCCAGCCAGATGCCGAGGAATCCGAGCACCGACTCGCGCAGCGGCGGCAGCCCGGGGACCGCCAGGAACATGCCGACGATCGCGGTGAACACGATCAGCGCCACCACCCGCGGCTTGGTCAGGTCGAAGTACTGGCGCGCGGTCTGGCGCAGGGTGCTGGCCATCACGCCTCCGGCGCGCGCAGGCGCGCGAGCAGGGTCACCAGCACGAACAGCAGCGCCGCCGCCCCGGCGTTGTGCAGCACCGCCGTCCACAGCGGCAGCGCGAGCTTGACGTTGGCGATGCCGAGCGCGACCTGGGCCAGCACCAGCAGGCCGAGCAGCGTTGCCCAGCCACGCATGCCCGGCGTGCGCAGCAGCTTGATCGACAGGCCAAGCAGATACACGAACACCACCACCGCCATCATCCGGTGCGCCAGCTGGACGGCGACCAGCGCCTGGCCGCCGAGCACCCCGCCTTCGTAGTCGATGCCCAGGCCACGCCACAGCACGAACGCCTCGCGGAAATCCATCGCCGGCCACCACTGGTGGTTGCAGGTCGGGAAATCGCTGCCGCAGGCCAACGCCGCGTAGTTGGCGCTGGTCCAGCCGCCCAGCGCGATCTGCACCGCCAGCACGATCACCGCCGCGATCACCAGCCGGCGCACGGTGATGACTTCGGCCAAGCGGATCGGCACGCCGGTCGCGCGCCATGCCATCCACGTCAGCAGCGAGAACGTCAGCATGCCGCCGAGCAGGTGCCCCATTACCACGATCGGTTTCAGCAGCCACGTCACCGTCCACATGCCCAGCAACGCCTGCAGCACGATCACCATCAGCGTCAGCGCGCCGACACGGGCGAGGTCGGCATTATTCCAGCGCACCGCGGCCAGCAGCAGGATCACCTCGCCGAGGGCCGCGACCACCGACGCCGGCACGTGCTGGCCTTGCATGTAAAGCGGGATCGACAGCGCCACAAGCACTGCGGCGGCGGCGACCTGGGCGACGCCGAAGCGCCGCTTGCGGGCGGTCAGCAGCGCCAGCACCAGCACCAGCACGCCCAGCCCACCGGCGATCATGCGGTGGAACTGCTCGCGCCACGCCTTGTGCGGCTCGACCGCGCGGATGGCGGTGGCGGCATGGTCGGCGGCATCGCTCGCGGTGGTTGGCCAGGCGGCACGACCGTAACAGGTCGGCCAGTCCGGGCAGCTCAGGCCGGCGTTGGACAGGCGCACGAATGCGCCGAACACGATCACGCCCAGCGCCAGCGCGACGGCCAGCCACGCGAGTCGATGCAGGTGCTTGTATCGCGCCGTCCTGGGAAGCTGGTTCATGCGGACTGGGTGCTCAATTCAAGGTACTCACTTCAACCTGCTCATTTCAACGTGCTCATCTGAACGTGCTCATTTCGATACGCTCACTTCAAGCGGTTCGATTCAATGCGCTCATTGCAGCTTGAGCAGCTTGGCCAGGTCGGCCCGCAGCCCGCCCGGATCGAAGCCGGGAGGGTAACGCAGAATCACGAACCCATTGGGATCGATCACGTACACCGGCACGCCCGCCGCGTCATCGACGCGCGGCAGCGCGGCGCGCAGGCGCGCATCGCCCTGCAACCGTTGCAGGGTCACCGTTCGCGGCGCACCGGCCGGCGGCGCGCAGCTCGCCCCCGCACAGATCCACAGCACGTCGACGCGGTCGGCATCGCGGCCGGTGAGTTGCCACACCGTGTCGAGGTCATGCGCCAGCTTCTCGCACTCGACGGTGCACGACGCCGGCGGCGCCAGCGCGATGCGCCAGCGTCGGGCGACGGGCGCCCATTCGTAGCGGCTGCCGTCCACCCGTCGCGGGACGATGGCGCGCAGATCGCCGGGCGGATCGAGCATTTCGCCGTTGTTGCGGGTGGCGGCCGGCCGCCAGCCGGAAAAACGCAGCACGCCGGCCACCAGCATGCTGCCGAAGAACATCGCGAAGATCGCGATCAGCAGCACGCGGTTGCGGTTTCGGGTGGCGGTGGAGGTGTCGGCATTCATGGATGGGGCCTGCGGAAGGTGAGGATCAGGGCGGTGGCCAGCACCGCGAGCGCCATGGCGAACCACTGCAGCGCATAGCCGCGGTGTTTTTCGGGCGGCAGGGTATTGGCCAGCAGTTGCAGGTCGCGGTCGTAACCCAGCGGCAAGGCAGGGTCCAGCCGCAACACGCGCGGCGCCAGCGCTGGCAGCCGCAGCGCCCGCGCGATCGCCGCGGTGTCGACGCGCGTCAGCAGCCAGCCGTCCTGCTGCCGCGCCCAGCCGCTGCCCAGCGCCAGGCCGGTCGACGGCGGAGGCGCGAGCAGCCCCCTTACCGTGACGCGTCCGGGTGGTCGCTGGATCGCGGGCAGCGCGCGGTTGCCCGGCAGCGGCAGCCATCCCAGGTCGACCAGCAGCGGCGCACCGCTGTCAGCGACGAACACACGGTATGCGCGTACCCCCGAGCGGCCGTCGCGCTGCTGGTTATCCAGCCACAGCGGGCCGCGCGGATCGAACACCCCGTCGCCGCTGCTCCAGTCATAGTCGCGGCGGCGCGCCCGGTCGGCCGCGGCGGCCAGCGGCACGGCATCGCGAGCGGACAGGACTTCGGCGGCGGCGTCGAGCATCGCCTGCTTCTCCACCGCACGCCGCAATTGCCAGAAGCCGAGGCTGGTGAATGACGCAATCGCGGACACCGCCAGCACCCAGCCGAACAACAACGTGCGCGCGTTGCTCATGCCGGGACTCCGTGGTGCTGCGATACTGCCGGCAGACCGGGGCAGGCATCGGCCACCGCAAGGACGCCGTTGCCGGCCACGTTCACCACCACACCGTCCACGGACCCGAGCATTGCCATGAAAACCCTGTTGATCGTCGCTTTCCTGGTTGTCATTGTCTGGAACCTCGGCGCCGGCCTCTATTACATGCTGGTGGACAAGGGCCGCAGCAAACGCTCGGTGAACGCGCTGACACGGCGCATCGCGCTGTCGGTGGCGTTGATCGTGATCGTGATCCTCGCGATGAAGTTCGGCTGGATCCAGCCCCACGGCATCGGCGCCTGACGTCGTCCGATCGTCGCGAATCCACACCGGCCCCGACAGCAGGGCCCCAACGTGCGACGGGCCGGCAATGCCGGCCCGCACTGCGCGCTTTTTGTCTCGCTTACAGCACGTAGACGAACATGAAGAGGCCCAGCCAGACCACGTCGACGAAATGCCAGTACCAGGCCACGGCCTCGAACGCGAAGTGGTCGTCGCGCGTGAAGTGGCCCTTGGCGCAGCGGAACCAGATGATCGCCAACATCAGCGTGCCGAGCGTCACATGCAGGCCGTGGAACCCGGTGAGCATGAAGAAGGTCGAGCCGTAGATGCCCGAACCCAGCGTCAGGTTCAGCTCCTTGTAGGCCTCCATGTATTCGGTGGCCTGGAAGTACAGGAACGTGCAGCCCAGCAGCACCGTCAAGCCCAGGAAGACCAGCAGCGGCTTGCGATGGCCGGCCTTGAGGGCATGGTGGGCGATGGTGACCGTGACGCCCGAACTGAGCAGGATCAGCGTGTTGAGTAGCGGCAGGCCCCACGGCGGGATCGTCTGGAACGCGCCACCGACCGCGCCGGGACCGTTGCTCGGCCACGCGGCACTGAAGTTGGACCACAACAGGCTGTTGGTCGCGATTCCGTCGCCGGCTCCGCCGAGCCACGGCAACGCGTACTGGCGGGCGTAGAACAGCGCCCCGAAGAACGCCGCGAAGAACATCACTTCGGAAAAGATGAACCACACCATGCCCATCCGGAACGAGCCGTCGACCTGCTTGTTGTACTTGCCGGTGATCGACTCGCGGATCACGTCGCCGAACCAGGCGAACAACACCGCGATCATCAGCGCGATGCCGACCAGGAACATCGGCTTGCCCCAGCTGGCTTCGTTGAGCCAGCTGCCGACGCCGAACATCGTGGTGAACAGCGCGATCGACCCCAGGAACGGCCATTTGCTGCTGTGCGGCACGTAGTAGGTGGCGGCGTCGATCGATTGGGCTTGGGCCATGGCGGCAAATTCCGGTTCAGTGTTGCTGCGGTGAATAGCGATTGGAGCGGATCGGCGAAGGCGCTACGGTTGAATCAGGTGTGGTGACGTCGGCCAGTGGATGGCGACGGGCCACCGCGGTCAGGGCGCGGCGCGCGGCACGCCCGATGCGCCGCCGGGATCGGGCGCGGCCAGCGCCCGCGCGGTGAGCGCTTCGTTCTTGAAGAAGGTGTAGGACAAGGTGATCGTGCGGATATCGTCGGGCAGGTCGGGATCGACGATGAAGCGCAGCGGCATGTCGCGGGCCTCGCCGGCCAGCAGGGTCTGCGCGGTGAAGCAGAAGCACTCGGTCTTGTTGAAATACCCGGACGCGCGCGCCGGCGCGACCGACGGCACCGCACTGCCGACGATGGTGCGGTCGCTGGTGTTGCGCGCGTAGTACGTGGTTTCGTACTGCTCGCCCGGTCGCACCCGCATCGTCACCTGGTGCGGCGAGAAATCCCAGGGCAACTTGGAGTTGACGCCGCCGTCGAACTCGACGGTGATTTCGCGGGCATCCTGCGGCGCTTTCGCCAGTTCCGCCGGGTCCGCGGCGCCACGCTCGACGCGGACGCCGAACACCTTCTCGCACGCGATCCGGTACAGCGGCACCAGGCTGAAGGTGAACGCAAACGCCACCAGCGCGAAGCCGACCATCTTGATCATGCCGGCGGTGTTCTTGCTTCGCTCGGGAGTGCTCATCGGGTCAGCGCTGCCAGCAGGATGAAGCCGAGGTAGACCGCGACCGCGACCGCGGCCACCCACAGCGCGGTTCGGCGCACGCGCTGTCGGCGCGCGGCGTGATCGGGGCGGGGGGCGGGCGTCGGGGTCATGATTGCGTACCAGGCCTCAGTGGGTGATGTCGCCGTGGGCGAGGTCACCGTCGCGGATCACCGGCGGGGTACTGAAGGAATGGTGCGGCGGCGGACTCGACAGCGTCCACTCGAGCCCCTTCGCGCCTTCCCAGACCCGAGCGTCGGCCTTGGCACCGGTCTTGAGCGAACGCCAGAGGATGAACGCCATCAGGAACGGGGTCACGAACATGCCGAACGCGCCGATCGAGCTGACCAGGTTCCAGTCCGCGAACACCACGTTGTAGTCCGGGATGCGCCGCGGCATGCCGGCCAGGCCAAGGAAGTGTTGCGGGAAGAACAGCAGGTTGACGAACACCATCGTCCACCAGAAGTGGATGTTGGCCAGCGTCATGTTGTACATGCGCCCGGTCCACTTCGGCCACCAGTAATAGACCGCCGCGATGATGCCGAACAACGCGCCGGTGACCAGCACGTAGTGGAAGTGCGCGACCACGAAATAGGTGTCGTGGTACTGGAAGTCCGCCGGCACGATCGCGAGCATCAGCCCGGAGAATCCGCCGATCGTGAACAGGATCACGAACGCAATCGCCCACAGCATCGGCGGCTCGAACGAGATCGAACCCCGCCACATCGTGGTGACCCAGTTGAACACCTTCACCCCGGTCGGGATCGCGATCAGCATCGTCGCGTACATGAAGTACAGCTCGCCGCCCAGCGGCATGCCGACGGCGAACATGTGGTGCGCCCAGACGATGAATGACAGGAAGCCGATCGAGGCGGTCGCGTACACCATCGCCTGGTAGCCGAACAACGGCTTGCGCGCGAAGGTCGGGATGATCTCCGACACGATCCCGAACGCCGGCAGGATCATGATGTAGACCTCGGGATGCCCGAAGAACCAGAAGATGTGCTGGAACATCACCGGATCGCCGCCGCCGGCCGCATTGAAGAAGCTGGTGGCGAAGAACTTGTCGGTCAACAGCATCGTCACCGCGCCGGCGAGCACCGGCATCACCGCGATCAGCAGGAAGGCGGTGATCAGCCACGTCCAGCAGAAGATCGGCATCTTCAGCAGGTCGATGCCCGGCGCGCGCATGTTGAGGATCGTGGCGATCACGTTGATCGCGCCCATGATCGAGCTGATGCCCATCATGTGGATGGCGAAGATCACGAACGCGACATTGCTGCCGCCCTGCAGCGACAGCGGCGGGTACAGCGTCCAGCCGCCGGCGGGGCCGCCGCCGGGCAGGAACAGGGTCAGCAGCAGCAGGCTGAACGCGAACGGCAGGATCCAGAACGACCAGTTGTTCATGCGCGGCAGCGCCATGTCCGGCGCGCCGATCTGCAGCGGGATCATCCAGTTGGCGAGGCCGACGAACGCCGGCATCACCCCGCCGAAGATCATCACCAGCGCGTGCATGGTGGTCATCTGGTTGAAGAATTCGGGGTTGACGAACTGCAGGCCGGGCTGCGCCAGCTCCGCCCGGATCATCACCGACATGCCCGCGCCGACGATGAACATGACGAAGCTGAAGATCAGGTACAGCGTGCCGATGTCCTTGTGGTTGGTCGAGAAGAACCAACGCTCCATGAAGCCCTGCGCGTGGGCATGGTCATCGTGGTGGTCTGCAAGGTGACCAGCCGCGGCGGGTGCTGTGTAGTTGGTGGCCATGGCCTACCTCAATTGGATAACGTGATGTGGAAGCCGGATATCGGGCTGCCGGTCGCCTGCCAGCGGCTGCTCAGCCCGCGGCGGCAACCGCCATCGGGGCATCGGTGTTGGGAGTGGTTTCGTCAACCGGCGCCGGCGGCATTTGCGCTGGCGGGGCCACCGGTGCCGGAGCAGCGGCGGGCGCGTTCTTGGCCTGCTGCGCCACCAGCCACTGCTGGTATTCCGCCTTCGGCACGGCCCGGACCACGATCGGCATGAAGCCGTGATCCTTGCCGCACAGCTCGGCGCATTGGCCACGGTAGATGCCGGGGGTCTTGATGTCGGTCCAGGCCTCGTTGACGATGCCCGGGATCGCATCCTGCTTCCAGCCCAGGGCCGGTACCCACCACGAGTGGATGACGTCGTCGGCGGTGATCACGAACCTGATCTTGGTGTCGATCGGCAATACCAGCGCGTTGTCGACGTCGAGCAGGTAGTGCTCGTCGCTGGCCAGCGTCGGCCGCTTGCCACTCTGGCGCATCTCGTCGCTGGCACGCGCAAGACGGCTGGTGAACGAGACGTTTTCGCCGAGATAGTCGTATTTCCACAGCCACTGGTAACCCGTGACCTTGACCGTCATCGCCGCGTTGCGGACGTCGTACAGCGCGATCAGCTTGCTGGTCGCGGGGAAGGCCATGACGACGAGGAGGATCACCGGGATCACCGTCCAGACGATCTCGAGCTTGGTGCTGTGGGTGAAGTCGGTGTCCGGCACCGCGCCGCGGGAGTGGCGGAACCTGAACATAGCCACCGCCATCGCGCCGAACACGAGAATACCGATGACCACGCAGATCCACAGGACCTGCATGTGCGCCGAATAGGCGTTCATCGACTGCGGGGTCACGCCCTGGCCCATGTTGAGTTGCCAGCGCTGGGGATCTGCACCCTGCGCAATCGCAAGGACCGGCAACGCCATCGCGGCGACACCCAGTACCCACTGCTTGATACGACCGGCTTTCATCAGTTGGAGCCCCAAAATCTGCTTGGAATCAGTTGGTTACGCCTTCATGCTCCGTCGGCCATCGTTTCCGCCACCGGCCCGCGTGAGGCGGGGGACCGTCCGGAAGGAGGTGGCTGTCGGGGCCCCCGGCCATTGCTGGGTGGCCCATTGCAACGAGGGAGGTGCTGCCCCGCGATGCGATGGATAACCTGCAAATGGTAGCCGCAGGGCCTCGAGGCGGCAAGCCGCGCGAGGCCCGATTGCGTCCCGCATGCTGGTTCTGGCCCGGACGGGGCCTGCGACGAACATCGCGGCCGGGCAAGTCGCGCGACGCGCAGACGCGGCGGCGCAAGGAGGGGCCACTGGAGGCACTAGACTAGCGGCCTCTCCAGGCGTTCCTGCGGGCCCGATGACCATCGACACCCTTTCGTCCGGCCTCAAGGCCGGCCCCGCCACCGACGTCGCGGCGCCACGCCCGCTGTTGATCAGCCCGGAACTTCCGCCCCCCGCCAGCGCCGCGCGCGCGGCGATCACCGCCGGCTGGGTCCGTGACGAGACCGAGCACGTCCGCGCATTGCTCGTGCAGGCACGCCTGCCCGACGCCGACCGTGATGCCGCCCAGGCCACCGCCGCCGACCTCGTACGGCGTGTCCGCGGCCGCGCCCAGGACCAGGGCGCGATCGAAGCCTTCATGCGCCAATATGACCTGGGTAGCGAGGAAGGCGTGCTGCTGATGTGCGTGGCCGAGGCGCTGCTGCGCATCCCCGATCCCGGCACCGCCGATAAGCTGATACGCGACAAGCTCGGCGAGGCCGACTGGCGCCGGCACATGGGCCAGTCGGACTCGATGCTGGTCAACGCCTCGACCTGGGGCCTGATGCTCACCGGCCACCTCGTCGACCTCGCCGACGACACCAAACGCGACGTCCACAATGCATTCAAGCGCCTGGTCGGCCGCGTCGGCGAGCCGGTGATCCGCCTGGCCGTGCGCCAGGCGATGCGCATCATGGGCCATCAATTCGTCATGGGCCGCACGATCGGCGAGGCGCTGGCGCGTTCGAACAAGGGCGACAACGCGAACTACCGGTATTCGTTCGACATGCTCGGCGAAGGCGCGCTCACCAGCGCCGATGCGCGACGCTACCTGCAGGCGTATCGCGACGCGATCCATGCCATCGGCAGGCATGCCTCCGCGCGTCGCCAGGGCGAAGCGCAGGCCGCACGCGACGACGTGTTCGCCGCTCCGTCGATCTCCGTGAAGCTGTCCGCGCTGCACCCGCGTTACGAACACGCACAGCGCGAACGCGTGCTGCGGGAGCTGACCCCGGGCGTGCTCGAACTCGCGCAACTGGCCAGGTCCTACGGCATCGGTTTCACGATCGATGCCGAGGAAGCCGACCGCCTGGAGCTGTCGCTGGACGTGATCGCGGCGGCTTATGCCGACCCGTCGCTCGACGGCTGGGAGGGCTATGGCCTGGCCGTGCAGGCGTACCAGAAGCGTGCGCCGGAGGTCATCGACTTCATCGCCGAACTCGCCCGCAAGACCGGCCGGCGCATCCCGGTACGCCTGGTCAAGGGTGCGTACTGGGACAGCGAGGTCAAGCGCGCGCAGATCGATGGCCAACCCGGCTATCCGGTGTTCACCCGCAAGCCCAACACCGACGTGTCCTACCTCGCCAACGCGCGGCGCATGTTGGACGCTGGCGACGCGATCTACCCGATGTTCGCCACCCACAACGCGCAGACCATCGCCGCGGTGCAGCGGATGGCTGCCGGGCGGACGTTCGAATTCCAGAAGCTGCACGGCATGGGCGACGACCTGTATGCCGAGGTGATCCCCGCTGACCGCATGGATGTGCCGTGTCGCGTCTACGCCCCGGTCGGTTCACACGAGGAGCTGCTTCCCTATCTCGTGCGGCGCCTGCTCGAGAACGGCGCCAACTCCAGTTTCGTCAATCGCATCACCGACGAGGATGTCGCGATCGATGACCTTGTCCGTGATCCGGTGGAAACCGTGTCGGCCTTCAAGGCCATTCCCCATCCCCGCATCCCGTTGCCGGTTGATCTCTATCGCAGCTACGCGGACACCATGAAGTACTGCGACAGGAGCAACGCCATGGGTGTGAACCTTGCCAACGACGACCAGCTACGGATCCTGGCCGCGCAGATCAACGCCGCCGTGCGCAACGACTGGTATGCCGAACCCCTGGTGCCGGGCGCGAGCGTCGGCGGGGATCGCGTGCCCGTGACCAACCCGGCCGATCGCCGCGAAATCGTCGGTTACTGGCGGCCCGCCGACAGCGCCACGGTGGAGCAGGCGCTGAAGAACGCCGTCGCTGCGCAGCCGCGCTGGAATGCCACCCCCGGCGCGAGCCGCGCGGCGATCCTCGAGCATGCCGCCGACCAGCTGGAGGCACGCATGGCGGAGTTCATCGCGATGTGCGTCAAGGACGCCGGCAAGACCATTCCCGACGGTGTCGGCGAGGTCCGCGAAGCCGTTGATTTCCTGCGCTACTACGCGGCCCAGGCGCGCTCGATGTTCCGGCCCGAGGCGCTGCCGGCACCCACCGGCGAGAGCAACACGCTGCAACTGAACGGCCGTGGCGTTTTCGTCTGCATCAGCCCGTGGAACTTCCCGTTGGCGATCTACATCGGCCAGGTCGCGGCGGCACTCGCCGCCGGCAACAGCGTGATCGCCAAGCCCGCCGAGCAGACCAACCTCGTCGGCTACATCGCCACGCTGTTGCTGCACGACGCGGGCGTGCCGGCGGACGTGCTGCAGTTCGTGCCCGGCGACGGCCTGACGGTGGGCGCAGCCCTGACCCGCGATCCGCGCGTGGCCGGCGTGGCGTTCACCGGCTCCAACGAAACGGCCTCGGCCATCAACCGCTCGCTGGCGGCGCGCGAGGGCGCCATCGGCGTCCTGATCGCCGAAACGGGCGGCCAGAATGCCCTCATCGCCGACTCCTCGGCGCTGCCAGAACAACTGGTCAAGGATGCGATATCGTCGGCGTTCACCTCGGCCGGGCAGCGCTGCTCGGCCGCGCGCGTGCTGTTCGTGCAGGACGACATCGCCGACAGGGTCATCACCATGCTCGCCGGCGCGATGGCCGAACTGCGGGTCGGCGATCCCGGCCTGCTGTCCACCGACGTCGGCCCCGTGATCGACGAGGACGCCCTGGCGACGCTGGAACAGCATGCCCGGCGGATGGACCGCGAGGCGACGCCGATCGCCACGGTGGCGATGGACGCCGCGGCCGCGCACGGCAGCTACTTCGCGCCGCGTGCCTACGAGCTTCGCTCTCTCGACCAGCTCGACCGGGAGGTATTCGGGCCGGTGCTGCACGTGATCCGCTGGAAGGCGGACCAGCTCGACGCGGTCATCGACGCGATCAACACCACCGGCTATGGACTGACGCTCGGCATCCACTCTCGCATCGACGAGACGGTCGAACGGATCGCGACGCGGGCCAAGGTCGGCAATTGCTATGTCAACCGCAACCAGATCGGCGCCGTGGTCGGCGTGCAGCCGTTCGGCGGCCAGAATCTGTCCGGCACCGGCCCCAAGGCCGGCGGCCCGCACTACCTGCCCCGCTTCACGACCGAGAAGACGATCACCATCAACACCACTGCAGCCGGCGGCAACGCCTCGCTGCTGACGCTCGGGGAGTAGTCGCGGCAGGCACGCGTGTAACGCGCGACGGGACGAGCGCCCGTGGCGCCGCGTGTTGGCCAGCTCGGGTGGCGGCGCGCTCGCGTGCGGGCCAGGCCCCGACAGCTTTAGACGGGTGCTGGCCCCGACTTCGGATGTTCGATAGACGGACTAGCTGTTGCGATTCGATAGGTTGTTCACCCGGCTGTGGTGAAGGAAGCTGAGGTTGTCGAGACTTCAGAACCCTCATCAGGGAGCCGGATGAACATCCATAAGAATGCCCGATTGACCTTCCAAGGTCGAAAGATCTTGATCGAACGCATCATTCGAAGAGGGCTCCAGGCTGCGGCGGCTGATGCCGGAATCTCGGAGCGCACCGCCCGTAAATGGCTGGCGCGCCATCGCGCCGAGGGTGATGCGGGGTTGGTCGATCGCAGCAGTCGTCCGCATCGGCTGCGCGCCGCGCTGGACGCGCGGCAACGGGATACGGCGCTGACCTTGCGCGGGGACCGTTTGACCATCCGTGCGATCGCCATGCAACAAGGCGTGCCGGTATCGACCCTGCGCCGCTGGCTGGCCAGTCAAGGGATGAATCGGTTGCCGCGGCTCAACCCGCCGCCGCCGGTGGTGCGCTACGAGCACGCCGCGCCGGGCGATTTGTTGCACCTGGACATCAAGAAACTCGGCCGCATCGTACGGCCCAGCCACCGCGTCACCGGCGACCGTCGCGACAGCGTCGAGGGGGCCGGTTGGGAATGCGTGCATGTCGCGATCGACGATCACAGCCGGGTCGGATTTTCGCAGGCGTACCCGGATGAAACACGCGACTCGACGATCGCCTTTCTTCGCGCAGCCGTGGCCTATTACGCCGGCCTGGGCGTCGCCATCGCGCGGCTGCTCACCGACAACGGACCGGCGTATCGCTCAAAAGCCTTCGCCGCCGTATGCCAAGAACTGGGCATCAAACATCGCTTCACGCGTCCCTATACCCCGCGCACCAACGGCAAAGCCGAGCGCTTTATCCAGACCGCACTACGCGAATGGGCCTATGTCGCCACCTACACCAACAGCGCCCACCGGCAAGCGGCTCTGCAACCATGGATGCACCGATACAATCACCACCGACCTCATTCCGCCCTCGGCTACCAACCACCGATCAGCCGGATTCCGCGGAACAACGTGTCGAACCTCAACAGCTAGCGGTGTCAACTGGGTGCATCTGGAGCTCCTGGCGGAACACTATGCGTTACGAGAAACGACGGACTTCAACCAGCCACTGGCTTCTGGATAGTCATAAAAAACAGGGGTCAGAGTCGACTTTCCTACACCGGCTCTGACCTGCGAGGCCTCCCGATCTCCGGAAAAATCCGGACCAGCGAATAATTAATCCCAACACGTAGGGTCAGGTCTGATCATAGATAGATGAACCTGATCCATTGTTCGCAACACCTCACGCACGCCAGCTCCCGTCCCGAAGCTTCAGCCCGATGTCATGGGCCACGTTGATTTCCTTGGACTTGATCTCGGCCAGCTCCCTCAGCTCCCGGCCCATCTGCGCCACCAGATCAGGGTGGTACTGCCGTATCAGGCGCTTGTACGCGGCGGTGATCTCTTCCCTGGAACTCGACTCGGGGATCTCCAGCACCTCGAACCAGCGGACGACTTCTTCCGGCGCTTCGCCTGCTCGGTCGGAGTTCCGGTCCGCGCGGTCGTCTGCCCGCTCCGGTCCGTCATCCGCCGGGGTATCGCCATCCCAAAGGGACGGCAGGAATACCGCCATGATCCAGTAGCCGAGGACGAGGCCGCCGATCACGACGGCGATCTCGGTGCCGCTCATGGTGCTTGTACTTCCGAGGCGAGCCTGCCGCGCCATGCCAGCAGGGAACCCGCCTGCGGCGAGTGGGGGTCGCGGCTTTCGAGCATCTCCTCGATGCGCTCGCGCGCCGCGAGGATCAGCGACTGCTGGCTTTCGGCGTCCAGCAGCGATTCGCAGGACCGCAGGGTTGCCGGCGCGAGGCGCAGGGTCAGCTTTCTGACGATGTTGATCGCAAACGGCGCGCAGCACGCACACTCGAATGCGAGCACCGCGAATTCGCGCAGCGACAGTTCCAGTACTCGGCGGCGACGGAACGCATGCCAGGCGATGGCCGCCACGCACAGATACACGGCCGCGAACCAGCACAGCAACTGCGCACCCGTACCGAATCGGTAAAGCACCAGCGGCAGAAGCGGAAAGAACAGCACAAGCAGGCACACCGACAGCACCTTGAAAGGCAGAAGCGCGTTCAGGAAATGCCGGACATCACTGCGTCCCGTGCGCTCCTCGCCGAGCAGTGCCTGAATCGACAAGCGCAGCAGCGGCCGGTAGGGCGCGAGCAGGTTCGGCACGAACGGCCGCTTGCCCGACATCAGCATCGGCGAGCCGGCATGTACGCGCCAGCGATGGCCAGTTTTCTCCAACATGATCTCGTCCGCAAACAGCAGCGCGCCCGCATCGTAGGCATAGAAAGCAAGTGCGCCCACCACGAGCAGGATTTCGAACTCGAAGATCACTCCGCGCCTTTCCTCTTGCCGAACAACGACTTCAGCCAGACGCCCAGCCCCGCGATTCCCATTAGGACGAACTTCCATGCGGCGGCAAGGAACGCGGCGATCACACCGAAGACGCCCTTCTTCGCGGCGACGGCGACTGCCCCGCCGGCGACCAGTGCCGCCAGTCCATATTCCGCCACATGGTCGCCCGGCTCGTAGTCGGCGTAGCGGTCCCCCGGCTTGTACTTGAAGCCGTCGAGGCTGTCCTGGAATGCCGCCAGCCCCGCCTCGAATTTTTCTGGCGAGGAGACCAACTGCACGCTCATGACCCCCTTTCTTCCGAGGATCTTGGTGTTGTAGTTGATCGAGGCCCGGTCGGAGCCTTCGGCCGTCGCCGTCGTCGCCCATTCGAGCACCCGGGTGTCCGGGTTGTAGCGCGGCGCGAGGTGCCAGCCGGTGATGGTGAACTCGCTCCAGCCACGGCGACGACGCTCCTTGTTGGCCTCCTTCTGATTGCTTCGTAAGGTCTCCAGCAACGCATCGGCATCCAGGGTCTCGCTGTCCTTGACGTAGCCCTCGGGAGCGAACGAGAAGTACGCATCCCAGTCGCCGCTCGTCGGCGCGAACAGTTGCTCCTCGCCCGACGGAAGATTCTTCGACATCTCGACGTACCTGGTCGTCTCGGCCACATCCAGGAACACGTAGTCCTTCGGGATGTCGATCGTGGCATTGCTGCCGATCGCGCCCGTGGCCGGTCCGCGTTGCCAGGCAAGCTGTGGCTCGGCCTCCTGGGCGTTGACGTTGGTCGCCGAGCACATCGCCATGAGCATCAGCGATATTGCAAGAAAAATCCTCATTTCCGTTCCCCTGATGAAGTAGAAAAAAGCAGTCTGGCTTGCAGCACGAGCGGTCACCGATCGACGCGCCGAATCGATGCTTCGCTACATGCCAAGCCTTAGCGAACCGCTCCCCAGCGGTTTGCGCGACAGCCCACGGCGGTCGCCTGCGTTCCCGTGACGCTACTCCTATCGGCTACGTCCTGCGCCGCGAAAAATTCGCACGCGGTCCGAACAACAAGGGCGGCCATCGGCCGCCCTTTCGATTGCTACGTTGCCTGCGACCGATCAAACCCCCAACGGATTCGCCTTGTCCGCATCAATCTTGTACTGCTTGATCGCCCGGGCCACATCCTTCGAAGTCATCTTGCCTTCCGCCGCCAGCGCCGCGATCGCCGCATGCGCGATATGGAAGCGGTCCACCTCGAAGTGACGTCGCAGGTTCGCGCGCGTGTCCGAACGCCCGAACCCGTCGGTGCCCAGCACGGTGTAGCGCGTCGGCACGAACTCGCGGATCTGGTCGGCGTAGACGCGGATGTAGTCGGTCGCGGCGATCGCCGGGCCCTGGCGGCTTTCCAGCAGCTCGGTCACGTACGGCTTGCGCGGCGCCTTGGCTTCCGGGTGCAGGCGGTTGTGGCGCACGGCGTCGCTGCCGTCGCGCGCCAGCTCGTTGAAGCTCGGGCAGCTCCAGATGTCGGCGGTCACGCCGAAGTCCTTGTCGAGCAGTTCGGCCGCGGCAATCACCTCGCGCAGGATCGTGCCGCTGCCCATCAGCTGCAC
>JBBRWW010000039.1:0-22828 GCA_038248955.1 Lysobacterales bacterium | reverse complement strand
GTTGCAGTGGCAGTTCGGCGGACCTATTTCCGTCGCCGAAGGTGAAGGACGACGGGCGCGACGAGGACGTCGAGGTCACCGGCGATGGCGGCGTGTCGTTCCCGCCCAGCGCGACCCTGTGCCACAAGTGCAGCCAGAAGGCGCTGGTGATCATGGATGGGTGTGCTACTTGTTTGAATTGTGGGTATTCGAAGTGCGGGTAGTGGGAACGCTTGGCTAACAAGCTGTGTCAGCAAACGAAAAAGGGGTCAGGTTCATTTTTTCACCTTGCCCACGAAGCACCGTAGGTACGTAGCGGCAACGCTCACGACGGCCAGATCACGACGGCAAGATCACGAGCTTTCGCCCGCTGCGCGCGCGAGTCCCTTTTGTCTTGGCAAAAGGAAGCAAAGCCGCCTGTGCCGGACGCTCGCCGATGCGATGAAGCCGCATCGGTCCCCGGCGTTCCGGACTTCGGCACATCCCTGTGCCTCACCCGCTTCGCGGGCGCCTGCGGCGGTCCAGATCGTTCCTGACGATTTGTCGCCGGGAAGGGGACGGCGCCCAAACGCGCAGCGCTCAAACATGGGCGCCTCTTCGCCCCTTCCCGGCTGCGGTGCTCGGCGAGCTCTACGGCGCCTCAGGTCAAAGGCGAGAGACTCACGGCAACGGCAACGGCAACGGCAACGGCACCTGCAACGCTGATTTCGCCAGAAACAATGCGCACTGGCGCTAGTCGGCGTCATCCGGCGGGGCCCGGCCAGCCAGCACTGCGTGTCCCCCCAGGGCCGTGAACTCCTGGGTCACGCGCGGGCCGGGCATGACGCCCCAGCGGATGCCGATCCGCTGAAGCCGGCTTTCGATGTCAGGGCGCGCTTGCGGGGGCGCCAGGGCGATGATCACGTCGTAGCGCTGCGCCCATGCGCTGGCGATGGCGAAGACCCCGGGGTGGCGCGCCTGCAGATGCCCCATCTCGCGTTCAAGCTCGAGGATCAGCGCCTCGACACGGGCCAGCAGCGTGCCGCAATCCGGCTCGGTGTTCGTATCGTTCATATGCGATCCCCCCGGGGCATTGACGCCATGCTGTCGGGCAGCGGGTGGAGAGGGTGTGCACGACGGCGCCGTGCAACGCCAACCCGGATGCAGGCGGTGTGCCGTGCCGTCGGCAACGCCCGATCCTGGCGCGCGCGTCAGCGACGGCGACGAGGGTGCGAGGGTGCGGCGTGCTGCGGTGGCGGGATCAGCCCGGCGGTGGCGCATCCTCATAGCGAAATCACGCACCGGGCCATACGCTGACGGCATCCTCCACCAGCCGATTCAAATCCCCATGAGCGAACAGAATTCCCCGTTGAGCACCGCCTTCATCGCCAGCCAGCGTGAGCGACTTGCCGCCATGCGCGAGGAGTTGCTGGCCACCGGGCGCGCCGCCGTTCGCGAGGAGGCGGAGCTGCAGGAGGACTCGCTGCACGAATCGCAGGGTTCGGGCGACGACGCCCAGAAGACCACGCTGCAGGACAATGACGCTGCGCTGTTCGTCCGCAACCGCCAGCGGCTGGTGGCGATCGACCGCGCGTTGCAGAAGATCGACGAAGGCACCTACGGCGTATCGGATGAAAGTGGCGAGCCGATTCCGCAGGACCGGCTCGACGCGGTCCCGGAGAGCCTGTACACCGTCGCCGAGGAAACCGCCCGCGAACAAGCGCAGGTCGACTAGCACCGCACCAGCCAACGCGGCCGTGGATGTGCCCGCGGATCCCTTGCGCGTCGGGATCGCCGCGATCAGCGCGACCGAGGAAAAGGGCTCGGTTGTTTCGTTACCCCGGCCTGCGTGAGGTGGTTCGTGGCTGGTTCCGAAGCCGCGGCTGTCCGCAACGCCCCGCGGCCGACGTTGCAAACGGTGTCGGGTAGACCGGCCCGAAGGGAAATGAGGGGGGCTTCCAATGACCAGGAGTCCATCATGTCCAGAGTGATACTTACCGTCGCCGTGCTTGCCGCGGCCATGGCCATCGATGCCAGCAGCGTCGCGACCGGCCAGGAAGCCACCGCCAGGGACGACGACAGCGCGCTGGTCCGCAGTGCCATGCAGGCGGCACCCGCCAAGGTTTCGGCCAATGCCACCATCGTGGCGATGGCGGCCGACGGCAGCATGCGCACCGTCCGCGCCGGCAACAACGGCTTTACCTGCATGGCCGACAACCCGGCCACCCCCGGTCCCGATCCGATGTGCATGGATGCCGCGGCACTGGAATGGGCGCACGCATGGGTCGGACGAACGGCGCCGGCCAGCGGCAAAATGGGCTTCATGTACATGCTCGCCGGCGGCACGGACGCCAGCAACACCGATCCCCATGCCACCGCGCCGGCAACGGGAAACCACTGGATCAAGACCGGGCCGCACGTGATGGTGGTCGGCGCCGACCCCGCGTTCTACGCCATGTACCCCAGCAACGCCGATCCCGACCCGTCCGTGCCCTACGTGATGTGGGCGGACACCCCGTACCAGCACCTTATGATTCCGGTCCAGTAGGTCCGCGGCGCGGGGCGTCCCGGCGCTGAACGATGCGGCGCATGCGGCAACCCGCGGCTATTCTTGCGGCATGTGCGGACGCGACACCTTTGCGGCGACGTGGGCGGAAGTCCACGCCTTCTCACGCCCGTTGCCGCTGATCACGCCGGCGACCGACGCGGTGCCCAACTACAACCGGGCCCCGACCCAGGAGGGCTGGGGGATCGTGGCGGCCGAGGTTGGCGGGACCGCGCTGCCGATGCGCTGGGGATTGCTGCCGGCGTGGGCCACCGATGCGCGGCTCGCGCACCGCACGATCAACGCGCGGCTGGAATCAGTGGCGGAAAAACCGGCATTCCGCGGCGCGTGGAGGCAGCGCCGCTGCCTGGTGCCGAGCTCGGGCTACTACGAGTGGAGCAAGCCCGATGGCAGGACCCGGCAGCCGTTCTTCATCCACCGCCGCGATGCCCCGGTGCTGTTCTTCGCCGGCCTCTGGGAAGCCCGGCCCGACGACGCAGGCGGCGAATTGCTGACCTACAGCATCATCACCCACCGGGCTGATCCGGCCCTGGCCGCGCTGCACGAGCGCATGCCGCTGGTATTGCCCGCATGCGTATTCGACCACTGGCTGCACGGCAGCCCCGACGACGCGATGGCGATCGCCCGGTCTGCAACGCCGCCGCCGCTGGCCTTCCATGCGGTGGATCGCGCGGTCGGCAACGTGCGCAACAGCGGGGCACGGCTGTGCGAGGCCGTGACGGGAAACGACTCGCTGTTCTAGCCGTGGCGCGAGCCGGTGCCCCGCGTGCGTTGTGCGCTCGCGGCCGGGGGGCCAAGGGGCAGGCGCCACGGACAGGGCGCCTCCCGCAGCGAAAAAACGTGCCAGCCGCTTGGTTTGCGCCGTGCCCGAATGGGCCACACTGCCGATGTCCGATCCTGCGTGCCGTTGCCATGCCCCGAACGCTTTCGCCATTCCACCTCGCCATCGCGGTGCACGATCTCGACGCCGCGCGCGCGTTCTACGCCGGCGTGCTCGGCTGCGCCGAAGGGCGCAGCGCCGAACGCTGGATCGACTTCGACCTGTTCGGCCACCAACTGGTCTGCCATCGCGTCGACGGCGCGCAGGCGGCAGCGGTCGCCGGCGGCAATCCTGTCGATGGCCACGACGTGCCGGTGCCGCACTTCGGCGTGGTGCTGGAGCTGCCCGCCTGGCGTGCGCTGGCCGCGCGCCTGCATGCTGCCGGCAGCAAATTCGTGGTTGAACCATACGTCCGCTTCGCCGGCCAGCCTGGCGAGCAGGCGACCTTGTTCCTGCTGGACCCGTCCGGCAACGCGCTGGAGTTCAAGGGGTTCGCCGATATCGAGGCGCAGCTGTTCGCGACCTGATCAACCGCGCCGTGGTGGAACGACCCGGGGCCATTGAGCAGCGAAGGCACCCGGCGGCGTTTGTCTGCGACGAAGACGAAAGGTCCAGGCCACGGTTCGTCGGCGTGGGTTCGGCTCAAAAGCCCGGCGGAGGCGTGTAGCCGCGGAAGCGTCGACGCAGCGCCACCACGCCACGGCCCAGGGGGTACTTCAGCCGATCGCGCCAAGGACGGGCACCCGGCGCGACGGGTTGTACGCCGAGGCGGCGCAGCACGCTGTTGCACGCATGCACATACGCATTGCGGCGGGTGACGTCGGAATAGAACACGACCCCGATGGAGATCACCACGCCGTCGTCGGGCGTGACCCACGACGCATCGGTGTGGGTCATGTGCGGACTGGTGCTGGGGAAGTACACGCCGTCGCCCGGGCCGCAGTCGAAGTGGCGCGCGCGGCCGCGCGCCGCATCGGTGAGGTGGACGTTGTCCAGCGAGCCGGAACTGATGAACTCATCGACGTCGCTTGCCGCGACGGTCTCGCGGTCGCGGTGGTCCCATACGCCGAGCGTCTTGCGGCCGCGGATCTGCAGCCAGAAATTGTGCTCGCGGTCGATGTGGAACGGCGTCACCGACGGCGGCGCGGAAATGAAGATGAAACCGCGCACGTCGAATACCCGTTCCTGGTCCTGCACGATGCGCTCGGCGCTGCCCAGCACATCCCAGACGAAGCGTCCGTACACGGGATCGGTCTGCACGTTGTACAGCGCGATCCAGGATCCCGGCTCCTGGATCCGCTGGAACACGTCGGCGATGCTTCGGCCGTCGGCGGGGCCACTGTGGTGGTCGAACTTCGATGCATCGGTGGAGCCCGGCACGATGAAGCGGCACTGCCCAGTCGCCATCAGCGAGTGCGCGAGTTGTTCCAACCGGTCGAGTTGCATCAGCGGGTGGCGGTGATAGTTGTGCCGGATCGGGCCGAGCCGCTGCATCGAGAAGCCGGCGTCGGCCGTGACCCGGTAGGTTTTCGGCGCGGTGGCGGACGCCTCGTCCAGGAGGACGTCGATAGTCGTCGCGTTTCCATGCGCCATTGGCAGCTGCCTTGATCGGGAATCCCCACTCCCGCCAACGCATCGGCGGCGACCGACCGGCCGCCTCCGATGCGTTGCTGCGCGGTTCCAGCTCAGTCGCCGCTGTCAGCGAAGCGCTTGACGATCTCGTACAGGAACCGCCGGCCATCAAGCAGCGACTTCACGCGGATGCGTTCGTTGAGGCCGTGGGCGTGGCTGCCTTCGGCGTCGTGGAACATGCCGGACATGCCGTAGGTCGCGACGCCGGCGGCATTGAGGTAGCGGCCGTCGGTCGCACCCGTGGACATGGTCGGGACGATCGCCACGCCGGGCCATATCAGCGCGGCGACCTCGCGTACTGGCCCGAGGATGGCCGTGCCCAGCGGCGGCGCCGGCGTGGTCACGCCGGGGTCGCCGATCGCGGCCACGCTGATGGTGTCGTCGGCCAGCACCTTCACCAGGGTCTGCTGCACCTGCGCGGCCGGCACGCCGGGCAGGATGCGGCAATTGACGTTGGCCGCGACCCGCTGTGGCAAGGCGTTCGGCGCATGGCCGCCATGGATCATCGTGACGACGCAGGTGGTACGCAGCGAGCCGTTCCAGGCCGGGTTGAGCGTCCACAATCGCTGCGCGGCGGCATCATCGGGCGGCGACTGCAGCACCGCGCGCATGTCGGCGGCGACCACTGGTGGTGACAGCTTGGCCTGGGCTTCGAAGTAGCCGCGCGTCGCCGGGTTCAGGGCGATTGGAAACTGGTACCCGGCGAGCCGGACGAGTCCGGCGCTGAGCCGGCTGATCGGATTGTCCCGAACCGGACGCGAACTGTGTCCGCCGCCGTGGGTCGCGACCAGTTCGAAGTCCTGGTAGACCTTCTCGCCGGCCTGGACCTGCAATGCGACCGGCGTGCCGTCCGCGTCGAGTTCGCCGCCGGCGCCTTCATTGAGCGCGAACGCGGCGTCCAGCACTTCAGGGTGGGTCGTGGTCAGCCAACTCACCGAATTGAACACGTCGGGGGTTTCCTCGCCGCAGGTCAGCGCGAGCTTGAGGCTGCGCCGCGGCACGTAGCCTTCCTGCTTGTAGCGGACCAGGTTGTCGGTGAACACCGCCGCCATCGCCTTGTCGTCGCTGGCCCCTCGCGCGTAGAACCAGCCGGCCTCCTCGACCAGCGTGAACGGGTCGCGCACCCAGTCCTCGCGCTTGGCTTCGACCACGTCGATGTGCGCGAGCAGCAGCAGCGGTTTCAGGCTTGGGTCGCGGCCGCGCAGCAACGCGACCAGCGCGCCGTCCTTGGGCCGGTCCGCCGGCGCGTGGATGCGCATGTCGGCGGCGGGGATGCCGGCCGACAACAGGCGCGCCTGCATCGCCTCGGCGGCCTGCGTGCAGCTGCCGGCGGAGCGCGTGGTGTTGATCTCGACCAGTTCGCGATAGAGGTCGCGGAACGCCGCTTCATCGGGCGCAGGCGACTGCGCCTGCGCTGCCCCGGTGCTTGCGATGGCAGCGATGGCCACCGAAAGGTTCAACAACGTCACGTGCATCGTCATGGATTGCGCCCGTGTGGAGGAATGTTCCGGGCCCGCAGCGGGCTGACGGGTGAATTTCACCCATCCGTCCCACGACGTTGCCCGCATCGGTCAGTGGCACTCGCCGGATTCCGCCGACGTTCGACTCGTCACTTGCATCCGCGGCCTGTCATTCGCCGCCGCGCACGATCGCGCCCTGCTTCATCACCAATACCGGCTTCTCGGTCGCGCGGATCTGTTGCAGCACGTCGCCGGGCACGGCGACGATGTCGGCGAACTTGCCTGCCTCCAGCGTGCCGGTCTCGGCGTCGATGCCGAGCAGCTTCGCCGAACCCTGGCTGCTGCTCAGCAGCGCGGCCGAGGGAGTCATGCCGAGGTCGACCATGTCGCCGAATTCCTGGGCATTGAGGCCATGCGGATACACCGCGGCGTCGGTGCCGAACGCGATCGGCACGCCGATCTTCAACGCATCCTTGAACATCCGGGTGTGGGCGGTGGCGGCGGCGCGCGCCTTGGCACCGATCTTCGCGGGATAGCTGTCGGCCTTTTCCAGTACCCACACCTGGGTCATGCGCGTCGGCACCAGGTACACGCCCTTCTGCTTCATCAGCTGCAGCGTCGGCGGCAGCAGGAAGCTGCCGTGCTCGATCGAGTCAACGCCGGCCTCGACTGCGAGGCGCGCGGCCAGATCGCCGTGGCTGTGCGCGGCGACCTTGCGGCCCCAGGCGTGCGCCTCGGACATGATCGCGGCGAGTTCGGCCGGGGTGAGCTGGGGCACGTCGACCGGATCGGATTCCGACAGCACGCCGCCGGAGGCGCAGACCTTGATCACGTCGGCGCCGTACTTCATCTGCAGGCGGGTGGCGAGGCGGCATTCCTCGGGGCCGTTGCACACACCTTCGAGCGGGCCGGCCGGCTTGACCCGGTCGGGCGGGAATGGCGAGCTGTCGCAGTGGCCACCGGTGGAACCCAACGCATGGCCGGCGACCAGCAGCCGCGGACCTTCGACGAGGCCGCCGTTGATCGCGTTGCGCAGGGCGACGTCGACGAAATCAGCGGCACCGACTTCGCGCGCGCTGGTCACGCCGGCCTGCAGCGTGGCCTTGGCATTGCGCGCGGCATGGAACGACTGCTCGACCGGAAAGCGCAGCATGCCCTCGTAGAAGCCTTGCGCCCAGTTGTCGTCGTGGTCGGAGGCGATGTGGGTATGGGCGTCGATGAAGCCCGGCATCAGGGTGGCGTCGCCAAGGTCGATCACCCGGCTGCCGGCCGGGACCGCCGCATCCGCGCCGATCGCGACGATCCGGTCGCCACGCACCACCACCAGCCCCGGCGTACTGAGGCGGCCGCTGCGGCCGTCGAACAGGTGGGCGGCCTTGAGAACAATCGGGGTGCTGGTGGTCGGAGGCGGGGCCGGCGTCGGCGCTTGCGCGTGTGCGGTGGTGGCAAACAACATGCCCAGTGACAGACCAAGTGTGCGGAGCTGCATGCGAACTTCCCCAAGCCGATGTAGACGGCCGAGTGTAGGCGGCAAACGCGCTCCGTGCAGCGGTGGGGCAGGCGCGGCGACCGCTTCGCGAAGCCCGATGGCGCGCGCGCGCGCGGGTTCGCGCACGCAGCCGTCCGGGCTCCCCCGGACCCGGCGGTTCCGTTTCTGCGCCCGCGTCAGTCCGCCGGTTGCCAACGCGCCAGTCGCCACGCCGCGCGCTCGCCGGCATCCAGGAATGTCCACGCCACGAACCGGCTCTGCTTGCTGCCTTGCGCCATCGCCACCTCGCGCACGTCACTCGCGCCGGCGTTGCGCAATTGGCGGTGCACATCGGGAAGGTGCTCGACCTTCGACACGAGGCTGCTGAACCAGAACACCTGCGCCCGGAGGCCGGCGCTTTCGCGGATCATCCGCCGCACGAACGAGGCTTCGCCGCCGGTGCACCACAGCTCGCTGGGCTGTCCGCCGAAGTTCAGTGATGGCGCGCCCGCCGCCTCCCCCGGGATGGCGAGTCGCGTACCCAGGTTGCGCGATTTGCGCTGGCTGCCGCGCGCGGCGTCCGCGGCCGAGGCATGGAAGGGCGGGTTGCACAGGCTCAGGTCGAACCGCTCGTCGGCGCGCAGCACGCCGGCAAGGATGCTGCCGCGCGCCGGCTGGTGGCGCAATTCGATGACTTCCTCCAGACCGTTCGCCCGCACGGTCGCACTCGCGGCGTCGAGCGCGGTGGCATCGATCTCCGAGCCGACGAAACGCCAGCCGTAGTCGCGGTGACCGAGCAGCGGGTAGATGCAATTGGCCCCCACGCCGATGTCGAGCGCGCGGACCGCCGGGCCGCGCGGGACGGCCCCGTCGTTACATTCGGCCAGCAGATCGGCGAGACCATGCAGGTAGTCGGCGCGGCCCGGGATCGGCGGGCACAGGTAGCCATCAGGCAGGTCCCAGTGCGCCACGCCGTAATCGACCTTCAGCAGCGCGCGGTTGAGTGCGCGCACCGCGTCGGGGTTGCTGAAGTCGATGCTCGCCTCGCCGGTCGGGGTGGTGATCACGAACGTCGAAAGTTCCGGGCATGACCCGGTCAGCCGCGCAAAGTCGTAGCGGCCCTGGTGGCGATTGCGCGGGTGCAGGCGGGTGACCGTGGCGTCGCGTGGTCGCGACGGACCTGGCTTGCCTGGGCGTTCGCGGGAGTGGGTCATTTCAGGGCCGCAGGCGCGGCATGGGGTCGAGGATTGGATCGTAAGCCTGCCCGATTCCATCGGAGCGCGTCCGGCAGACCGCGCCGGCAGCGCCGGGGTTTGCGCCGGCGTGAAAGCGGAAAGGCCCGTGTGGCGACCGACCTTCCGCGTTGCAATCGTGTCGTCGCCGACGGGCGCATGGCATCCGCCGGCCTCGGGGTCAGCGCAGTAGTTGCAGACCCAGGATCACGCCCAGCACGGTCGTCAGGACGGCGTAGTTGCCGTTGCTGTCGCGGCGGCCATAGCGGTAGTGGCTTGAGTAGCCGTCGTCATAGCCGCGCTGGAAGCCCTGGCGGAAGTAGTGGCTGTAGACATCCTGTTCGACGTAATAGCCGTCGTAGCCATAGCTCGCGTCCTGGTAGCCGTAGTTGCCGCGGTAATCGGCCCGCCAACCGTCCTGGCGGTCGGCGCGGCCGGCGCGCAGGCCTTCCTGGTAGCCATAGTTGACGGCTTGGCGCATGAGATCCGCACCGTAGCGGTTGGTCTCGCGGTAGCCGCCGCCGTAGGCGTAGCGGTAGCTGGCCGGCGTCGAGAAGTACCGGTCGTCGTACGGGTTGTAGCCTCGGGCATTCCAGCGCGACCGCTGCTGGCTCAGGCGCTGCAGGTACTGCTGCTCATAGCGGAACTGGGCCATGCGGCGCTGCTGTTGCAGCTGGCGTGCGCGGATTTCGGACAACTGGCGCTGTTGCGCTTGCCAATGGCGATAGCGATCGGCGCGATGGGTTTCGTCGCGGATGCGCTGGTCGTGCTGGTCACGGTCATGCCGGTCGTAGCCCGTACGTTGCTGCGGTTGCCCATCGTCGAACCGGCGATCGTCGCCGTGGCGTGGCTGCCACTGCCCGGCTTGCTGGCGCGAATCGCCTTGCCGTGTTTCAGCCGCTTGCCGCGTGTCGCGCTGGCCGTGGTCGCCGCGACGTTGCTGGCGTGCCTCGAACGGGTGATCGCCATCCTGTTGCGGCTCGCCGGATGGGCGCAAAAAACGCTGACGATCGTCGCGCTGCGGCGGTTGCGCGGCCGGCGGGCGCTGCAGGTCGCCGACGGGTTCGATCGCTTGCGGTGGACGCTGCTGTGCGTCATCGCGACGCCGGTCCTGCTGTTGTGCGGCCTGTTCGCGGGGAGCCTCCTGATGGCGGTTGTCCGGGCCCTGCGCGCTGCGGTTTTCACGGGCCTCACGGCGTTGTGTCCGGCGCTCGACCGCGTCGCTCGTGCCCGTATCGCGCTGTGCGTCGTCCTGCCCACTTTCATCGCCGACGCGATCGCGTGGATTGTCGCGGGCATCCGCCTGCGCCCCGAAGCCGAGCGTGAGGATCGAGCCCAGCGCAAGCGCCCTCAGGGCCCGTGGGTAGGAGGAGACGTTCATGGTCGGCGCCCTTCATTGGACCGTCACGTATTTGACGTGTGTCCAATTAATACCGCAAGCGATGAACCGGCTATTAGCGCTTCGCAGCGCCGTTCAGTTAGCGGCAGCGGCAGGCCGGCGCTGCTTCTTTACTGCTTTACCGCGCTGCGGCAGTCGGGGTCGCCGCCAGCGCCATCGCGTCGAGTTGCGCAGCGAGTCCCAGCACCTGGGTGCGCTGTTCCTGGAGGTTGGTGGCGACATTGATGTTCGTCCCGGCAATGGAAGCGCGCAACGCCGCCAGCTTTTCAGCGTCGAAATCGCCGCTGGAAGCGTTGACCTTGCCCAGCGCGGCACCAGCTTCCTGCAGTCGCGCATTGGCGGTACCGAAATTCCGTGCATCCAGGTCGGCGGCGGCGCGGTAGATGTCCGTTCGAGCCAATAGCAGCAGATTGCGATTGTTGGCAATGGACATATCCGCTCTCGCCGTCTGCAATTGATCCTGGACTGACACGATGCGCTGCTCGTAGTCGGCCTTCTGGGCGCTGAGTTGGCTGCGGGTCTGGAAACTTCCCCAGAAATACACGCCAACGATCAAGGCGATCACGACAGCGGCGGCGACCAGCAGGTTCCGGGATCGATTGGAGGTCGCGACCGCGTGGGTGTTGGAATCGGAGGTGTTCATGTGGTTCTGGGCCTTTTTTGGGTCGGCGTGATCAGGATCGCGGCGACTGTGCCGGGAGATCGGGGAGCCACGTCAAGCCCGGAATCCGCAGCCTGGTGAATGAGTCTGGCACCGTTCCGTTCAGCATCGGGTGAAAGCGCGCGGCCACTGGCTCACCGGGCATGGCGACGAAATGAATGACGCGATGGTCCATGGCGCGCGATAGCGCCCGGATTTTTGATCGCCGCGTCGCCACGGTTCGTCGCCGCAACCCCGGGTCCGTCGCAACCCCGACCAATCCCGCGTCACGCGCCGCTATGCTCCGCGGCAATCCAACCCGGCACGGGAAGCATCGTGATCAAGAGTTTGTTCTTCATCCTGCGCATCGCCATCGCGTGGCTGATCGCGATCTTCCTGGTCGCAGGCATCTGGTCCAACCTGCCACTGATCGGCTGGATCGAATGGCCGATCGTGGTCGCGGGCATGGTCACGATGGCGCTGGTGGTCGCCGGCGCGGTGTCGCACCTGGGCCGGGTCCGGTTGATCACCGGTCGCATCGACAAGGACGCGCTCGCCAACCGCCAGCGCCGCCAGGTGGAGATCCCGCTGGAGGCCGGCGAGGCGTTCGACCTGGTCGACGCGGCCATCCGCGAACTGCCGCGCATCGAGCTGGTCGAAAGCGCGCGCGACAGTCTGCAGGTGCGCGCCAAGGTCGGCCGACCCGACATCGACATCGAGCGCCCCGGCGGGCGCTGGAACCCATTGTCGTGGTTCGGCGTGCCGCGCAACCAGATCCTTGCCACCGTCACCCCCAGCCACGACAGCGGCAGCGTGACCCTGATCTGCGAACCCGAGACCCCGGCATGGAGCGACTGGTTCCTGGTCGACGACGGCACCAACTTCGAGAACGCCGAGGCGATCACCCGCGCGATCAGCCGCCGGGTCGCCGAGCGCCGCCGCACCGAGAAGTCCGCGGCAACCCAGACCGTGACCGAGAAGGAGCTCACGGTCGCCAAGCTCAGCCTGCTGCACGCGCAGGTGGAGCCGCATTTCCTCTACAACACGCTGGCCAGCGCGCAGCTGCTGACCCGTAGCGACCCGCCACGCGCCGACGAGATGCTCGGGCACCTGATCCAGTACCTGCGCCATTCGCTGCCGCGCACTGATGATGAACTGTCGACGCTGGGCGTGGAACTGGAGCGTGCGCTGGCCTACCTGGAGATCCTCAAGGTCCGCATGGGTGCGCGCCTGGCGGTGGAGGTGGACGTGCCGGAGAACCTGCGCGCCACGCCGCTGCCGCCGATGATGCTGCAGACCCTGGTCGAGAACGCGATCAAGCACGGCCTGGAGCCGCGCACCGGCGGCGGCACGGTGTGGATCCGCGCGCGCCGCAGCGATGGCATCGTGGCGGTCACCGTGGGCGACGACGGCGAGGGCTTCAATGCCAAGACCAGCGGCACCGGCATCGGCCTGAAGAATGTCCGCGAACGCCTGCGGCTGGTCTACGGCGCCGAGGCCGCGCTGGCGGTGGTCGCCAACTTCCCCGCCGGCGTCGCCGCGACCATCACCGTGCCCGCCGACCACGACCGGGAAAACCGCCATGTCTGATGCCCCTGCCACCTGCATCGTCGCCGAGGACGAATCGCTGTTGCGCCAGGCGCTGGTCGACCAGCTCGGCCGCGCCTGGCCGCAGTTGCGCATCGTCGCCGAGTGCGAGGACGGCGCGAGCGCGCTGGAGGCGCTGGCCGAACTCAAGCCGGATGTGGCGTTCCTCGACATCCGCATGCCCGGGCTGAGCGGGCTGGAGGTCGCCGCCGCCGCCGCGCAGGTCAGTCCGCGCACCCAGGTCGTGTTCGTCACTGCGTACGACCAATACGCCGTCGATGCATTCGAACGCGGCGCGATCGACTACCTGCTCAAGCCCATCGCGCCCGAGCGCCTGGCCGCCACGGTCCAACGGTTGCAGGCGCGCACCGGCAACCCCGATGCAGGCGAGCTGGCGGCGTTGCTGCAGCGCCTGGGCGCCAACCTTCCGCGCGGCGACGTCCCCGAACCGCTGACCTGGATCACTGCCAGCGCCGGCCGCGAGACGCGCCTGATCCTGGTCGACGATGTCGCGTACTTCCGCGCCGACAACAAGTACACCACGGTGGTGACCGCCGAGGGCGAGGCGTTGCTGCGCACCCCGATCCGCGAACTGCTGACGGTGCTCGACCCGACGCGCTTCAAGCAGATCCACCGCTCGACGATCGTCAGCCTCAAGGCCATCGCCGGCATCGTCCGCGACGACAGCGGCCGCGGCACGGTGCGCCTGCGATCGCGGCCCGAGACGCTGACCGTCAGCGCACCGTTCATGGCGTTGTTTCGCCACATGTGATCGGCCAGGGGATCGATGCGCGCATGCGGCGCGTCACCCGCCAATGAATTCCCCGGCGCCCGGCGCCGCCCACCCGCAAGGTGATCCGTGAACAGACTCATCGCAATCGTTGTCTACGCACTGTCGCTCTATGGTGTCGACCTCGGCGGCAGCACGTTCGACCTGCGTCCAGCCATGGCTGACGCCGGGACGCTGCATGGAAGGGTGGTCATGTATCCAGGCCTCATGCGCTTCGAATGCCTGCGCAGCAGCAGCGGTCGATGCCATTACACCGTGTATCCGCGCAGTCGCTGCCCAGCACCGGTCGAGACGATGTCGACAGACTCGATGGGCGCACGGGGCCACGCGGGCCGTTGTGGCCTGTGGCAGTTTTCCCTGCCGGGCGGGAGCAGTCGACAGGTCCTGTCGTTGAGGGCATTCGACGTCTGCATCAGCGTCGACCCGGCCAGTCCCCAACGCGACTGCACGGCGCCCAACGCGCTCGCGTCGCGGTAACGCCGCGGGCCCTCATCTGCAGCTCGAAGGAGGGGTATCGACAGGGCCCGTAGGACACCCATCGCGGAAGTCCTTTCCGTGCGATCCATCTCGCGCATCAGCTGGCGATGGAACGTCACCACCGATTGCGGCTGCAGGTCGAATCCGTCCCCGCCCACGCCCACGCCGCCGTCGCTGCACTGCAGCAGTTCCGGCCACTGCCCCGATGGCAACATGCGTGGATCCGTCATTGCACGCTGGTAACGGTCGTGGCCCTCCGGTGGCCCTTGGTCGCCGCGACGCCACGCCGGTGCGCGCCATGCGAAGGCGTTGGCAGACGCCTCTTCAGGAACCTGCGGCCCGGGGGGCAGATCGCGGGCCGGACTCCTATCGCCCGAGCTGCCTGGGCTTCGGCGCACGGATCGAATCGCAAGCCTCAGTGATGGGAGGACCGCTCGCGGGCACCGGTGTCGTGGTCGCTCGACTGCGCGCGACCGGCCACGTTGTCCTGGAAGGTGGTTGCCCCGAGTTCGAGCACCGGTTCGAAGCCGCCAAAGATCATGCGCTTGCCGTCGAACGGCATCGGGTTGGTTTCCGGGTTCATGCGCGGGTCCTTCATCATCTTTTCCATGCCCGCGTCACGCGTGGCCTTGTCGGGCCATTCGATCCACGAGAACACCACCGTCTCGTCGTCCTTGGCCTGCACCGCGCGCTGGAAATCGGTTTTCTTGCCCTTGGGAACGTCGTCGCCCCAGCACTCCAGCACGCGGATCGCCCCGAATTGGAGGCACAGCGAATCGGCTTCGCTGGCGTGCTTGATGAACTTCTGCTTGTTGGCGGTGGGCACCGCCATCACGAAACCGTCGATGTAAGCCATCTTGACCTCCTGCAGGCGCCCGGGCCTGGGCGGGGGAACAAGAGGGTCCCTCCGGCCGCGTTAAGCCGCAGTCGCGTAACGGTTAAACCACGGTGCAATCGCTAAAACGACCGACCCGCCGGATGGCAGGTCGGTCTTGGACGGTGGCCGGCGCGCGCCATCTGCGCGCGAGCTGCGGTTCGCTATCGCGGTCGGCGCGGCAATTTCCAGTCCGGTCGCAGGAAGTGGCAGGTGTAGCCCTCGGGATAACGCTCGAGGTAGTCCTGGTGCTCGGGCTCGGCTTCCCAGAAGTCGCCCGCCGGCGACACTTCGGTGACCACCTTGCCCGGCCAGAGGCCGGAGGCATCGACATCGGCGATGGTGTCCTCGGCGATCGCGCGTTGCTCGGGCGAGGTGGTGAAGATCGCCGAACGATAGGAGCTGCCGCGGTCGTTGCCCTGGCGGTCGCGCGTGCTGGGATCGTGGATCTGGAAGAAGATTTCCAGCAATTCGCGGTAGCCCAGCTTCGCCGGATCGAAGAGGATCTCGATCGCCTCGGCATGGTTGCCGTGGTTGCGGTAGGTCGCGTTGGGCACGTCGCCGCCGCTGTAGCCAACCCGCGTGGAGATCACCCCGTCGTAGCCGCGGATGAGGTCCTGCATGCCCCAGAAGCATCCGCCCGCCAGCACTGCGCGCTCGCTGCTCATCGCACGTCCTCCACCTGGTCCAGATAGGCGCCGTAACCCTCGTCGGCCATGGCCTCGCGGTGCACGAAGCGCAGCGAGGCCGAGTTGATGCAGTAGCGCAGGCCGCCGCGGTCGGCGGGACCGTCGGGGAAGACGTGGCCCAGATGGCTGTCAGCATGCAGCGAACGCACCTCGGTGCGGGTCATGCCGTGGGTGGCGTCGCGCAATTCGGCGACGTTGGCCGCCTCGATCGGCTTGCTGAAGCTGGGCCAGCCGCAGCCGGATTCGAACTTGTCGGACGAGGCGAACAAGGGTTCGCCCGAGACCACGTCGACGTAGATGCCGGGTTGGTGGTTGTCCAGGTGCTCGCCGCTGCCGGGGCGCTCGGTGCCGCTTTGCTGGGTGACCCGGAACTGCTCCGGGGTGAGCTTGGCAAGTGCTTCGGGGTTCTTGCGGTAGTCGTTCATGGCGGTCTCCTGCGCGACAGGCCACCGGGTTCGGCGTTCGGCACGCCTGATGCGGTGGGATGCGGCCTAGATGGAGGTGGAACGGGGGAAATCCAATACTCGTCGAATGCGAGTGGGGTTCGGCGGCGGGATCGCGAACGGTTCGCCGCCGCAGCGCGCCGTCAGCCGTCCGACTTTGAAGCGTCCTTGTGCGCATACATCGCCGCGTCGGCTTCGGCGAGCAGCTCGGTGATCGACGCGTGCTTGCGCGGGTCGAACGCGGCTTCGCCGACGCTGTACTCGATGTCGTAGCCTCGCTTGGCATCGCCGTTGCGGGCATCGACCAGCGCGCGCAAGCGCCCGATTGCGGCCGCCGACTCGTCCTCATTGGAGTTGGTCAGCACCACGACGAACTCGTCGCCGCCGAGCCGCCCGATCACATCGCTGTCACGGAATGCATTGCGCAGCAGTTCCGCGAACGTGGCCAGGGCGTTGTCGCCCTCCGCGTGCCCGAACCGGTCATTCACCAGCTTGAAGTCGTTCAAATCAAAAAACAGCAACGTGGCGGGCATGTCCATGCGTGTGCAGACATTGAGCGCGTGCTGCGCCAGCGCCTCGAAACCGCGACGATTGGACAGCTTGGTCAACTCGTCCATGGTCGCCAACTGGACGGCGGCCAGTTCCTGCTCGGCCATGCGTGCCAGGTCGCGCAAGAGATCACGGTCCTCGGCGCTCAGGCTGCGGGGCTCGACGTCGAGCAGGCACAACGTGCCCAGCTTGCTGCCGTTGGGGACGCGCAGTGGACAACCGGCGTAGAAGCGGATGTTGGGATCGTTGGTGACCAGCGGATTGTCCCGGAAGCGCTCGTCGCCCAGGGTGTCCGGAATCATCAGGATATCGTCGCCCAGGATCGCGTGGCCGCAGAACGAGATGTCGCGGGGCGTCTCGCTCTCGGACAGGCCCACGCACGACTTGAACCACTGGCGGTCCGCGTCCACCAGGCTGACCAGCGCGATGGGCACGCCAAACAAGCGTTTGGCCAAGCGGGTCAGCCGGTCGAAGCGCTCTTCCGGCGACGTGTCCAGGATATTCAGCGCACGCAGCGTGTCGAGTCGGGTGGACTCGTCCGCGGGCTTGGCGGGAACATGCATTGGTGGCTCCGGTCGCTGCGTGGCAATGACCGGGCTCCAGGACCCGAGATAGCAGCTTAGCCGACCGTTCCGGGCTGCCTGAGCGCCTCCCGGCGCACACGGGTGCGTGAGAGCCAGGTCGAACCTGCTGCCGGCTGCCCGCTTGCGGCCGTGGTCAGGCCAGCGTGGGATCTCGGCCGCGACGGGTCTTTTCATTGGAGAGGTGATCAAAGGAAATGTGATGTGCCAATGCCCACCACGTGCGCGGTCACGGTATCTGGGCTGGCACGATCCGAATCTCGGTCCCGGCCGCCGCGAAGTGCGGGATTCACACGACCAGGAACCCAACGAACACCAGTCCAAGCCCCACGATCCGCCCGTTGCGGAAACCATGCTGGACAAGTGCATGCTGGGCACTAAGGTGCTTGATTCCTTCCGCGACTGGTTGCTGCGCGCCACCCTGCATGAGCCTCACCATCCCGCCCTCGACACCGTCCGCAGCGCTGGCCCGCCAAGGCGCGCTGCCCGCCGGCCCGGCCGTTGCCGCGCGCGATGCCATGGGAGTCGCCGGCGTGGCCGGCACCGGCCCTGGCAACCTGGTCGCGTTTTCGCCGGCTGCGGTGCTGCTGGCGCAATTGCAGGCCGGCGCGGCAACCACCCTCCCTGTCTTGCCCGCGCCCGGCAGCGCCCAGGCCGCGGCGCTGGCGACGCTGCTGGCGCAACGCATGGGCGTGCTGTTGCGGGACGCAGGGCTACCGGCCGGGACGGCAGTGGTGCTGGAGGTCGGTGGCGATGAGCAGGTGCGCATTGCCTCCGGCCACCCGGACGTGGCCGCCTTGCAGGCGTTGGTGAACGCCCATCCCGACGTGCAGGTGCTGGTGCGGCTGTTGCACGCGATCAATGCACCGCCCGATGCGCGGGCGCTTGCCGCGAACCTGCTGGCGCCGCAGCGGCGCGAGGCCCACGCCGACCGCAACGCGGCTGCGCCCGCCGCGCCACTGCTCAACCTCTGGGGCTGGCCCGGCGCGACGCCGCGACGGCACGCCGCGCATGCCCGATTGCCCATGCGGCTGGTGTGGCTGGCGGCGGCGGTGCTGGCGATCCTGGCGGTGGTGGTCTGGCAGTGGTAGCCAGCAACCACGGGGCAGAGGCGTTTTCCGCGATTCCTCCCGTGTTACGGCCGTGAGGTGCCGTCGACATCGCGCGGACTAGGCTGGCGACCCATCCTCTACTTCCCGGGTTCGACATGCCCGCCAGCGAATTCAACCGCGTGACCCCGGTACTGGTACGCCTCCTGGACGAGGGTTACGCGTTGCTGGCCGCGCTGCCGCTGTTGCTGCTCGCGATCATCGTGGTGTGGGTCGCCTGGCGTGCGGGGCGCTGGCTGTCACGGCGAAAATCGTTCGACCGCGTGGCGAGCCGGAATCCTTTCCTGCGCGATCTCGCCCGGACGACGACGCGCTGGGCATGCGTGCTTGCGGGCTTGCTGGTCGCATTGGAGATCCTCGGCGCCACCGCGCTGGTCGGCGCCGTGCTGGGCGCGGCCGGGGTACTGGGCGTGGCATTGGGTTTCGCCTTCAAGGACATCCTCGAGAACTACCTTGCCGGCATCCTGATGAGCCTGCGACAAGTGTTCGCGCCGCGCGACCACGTGGTCATCGACGGCAACGAGGGAGTCGTGATTTCGTTGACTGCCCGCGCCACCATCCTCATGACGCTCGATGGCAACCATCTGCGGTTACCCAACGCGCTGGTGTTCCGCAGCGTCACCCTCAACTACACGCGCAATCCCCGCCGGCGTTTCGACTTCGATGTCGGCATCGGCGTCAACGAGGATCTCGTGCTGGCGCAATCGCTGGGCACCGAAGAACTCGCGCGCGTCGATGGCGTGCTTGGCACGCCGCCCCCGCGCGCCTTCATCCAGTCGTTGGGCGATTCGAACGTGCAGGTGCGCTTCCACGGCTGGGTGGACCAGCGCTCGCACGACTTCCTGCAGGTGAAGAGCGAGGCAATCCGCCACACCAAGACCCGCCTCGAAGCCGCGGGGATGGACCTGCCCGAACCGATCTACCGGGTGCAATTGACCGAACCGGCGCCGCTGTCGCTTCCCGCTGCGCTTACGCCGGCGGCACCCGAGCGCATCCCATCGGCCGGCGTCGATACCCGGGTCACCGCCGACCTCAGCGCCCAGATCGATGGCGATGTCCACCTCCACGATGGCCAGGACCTGCTGGACCCCGCGGCGCCGCGCGAATAGAGGCGCGCGAACGAACCAGTCAGGCGCAGACCGCGCGATTGCGACCCTCGGCCTTGGCGCGATACAGCGCCGCATCGGCGACCTGGAGCAGGTGGGCGGGGTTGTCGCCATTGGCCGGGAAGGTCGCGATGCCGATCGACACGGTATTGGGCCCCAGCGAATTTCGCATGTGCAACACCGTGGTCGAACCGATCGCGGCGAGGATTTCCTCGGCCCGTCGGAGCGCGCCCGCGGCGTCGGTCTCGGGCAGGATCACGGTGAACTCCTCTCCGCCATAGCGGCAGGCGATGTCTTCGCCGCGCGTCATGGAATCGAGCATATGGCCGATCTGCGCCAGCATCGCGTCGCCGGCGGCATGGCCGTGCTGGTCATTGAAGCGCTTGAAGTGGTCGACGTCGAGCATCAACACCGACAACGGCAGCCCACGGCGTTCGCAGCGCATCAGTTCCCGGCTGAGGTTTTCCTCGAGGTAACGACGGTTGAACAGGCCGGTGAGCGGGTCGCGCAACGATTGCATCCGCAAGGACTCCCGCAGTTGCAGGTTGACCATCGCCAGACTGAGCTGCTCGGCGATGGACTCGACCAGGAAGACGTCGCCATCGACGGTTTCCGCCGTCTCCCGGGCACTGACGTGGAGCAGGCCGAGAGAGGTGCCCTGGGCCATCAGCGGGACGCACAACGTCCACAGGCCATCGGCGCAATGGGCGCCCTCCAGGTGCGCGCAGCGCACGTGGCCATGGGCGCGGTCGGTGCGGTGAGGCTGGCCGCGACGCAGCGCCCAGCACTGGTTGGGCTGGAGCAGTTCGGCGCTGGCGATGACGGCATCGCCGAATTGCGCGGCGCTTTCGGCCAGGTTCTGCGAGGCCCGCAGCACATAGCAACGGCCACCGGCCTGCGGGAGCAGTTCGGTCAGCACGTTGGCGGTCATGGCCATCGCCTCTTCCATGTTCTCGCAGCTCTGCAACAAACCGACATAGGTGCCGAGGCAGCGTCGCTGTTCCGACAGACGGTCGCGCCGGGCCGCCGAGGCCTCGAGTTCCGTCATTGCCAGCCGGGCCTCGAGCTCCAGGCGCTTGTTGCGCACGTTTTCACGGGCCAGGCTCATCAGCAGCAGGCCCAGCATCAGCAATGGCAGGAAGATTCCGAGTACGACGAAACCCACGAGCAGGTTGGCGCGTTCATCGGTCGCCTCGCTGCGCTGGTGCAGAAGCACCTGCTCGGCGCTGCGCATCTGCGCGACCAGTGAAGTGATGGCATCCATCAGGTGGACGCCATTGCCATTCATCATCGCTGCCCGCGCCTGCTCGGCCCCTTGCTCATTTTGCAGTTGCACCAACGCGGCGATTTCGGCCAGGCGCGCGCGAACGCGCCGTTGAAGTTCGAGCGCGCTGCGGTGTTGTTGCGGCAAGACAGCCAGCGCGACCACCTCGTCAGCTCGCACGGTTGCCGGCTCCACCGAGGCAAGGTACGCGGCCAGTTGCTCGGGTTTGGCGGTCAGGCGGTACCCGCGGGCGTTGGACTCGGTGGTTCGAGCCGCCGTCTCGGTCGCTTCCAGTGCCGCCAGCACCTGATAGCTGTGGGCGACGAACGCGACGCTGCGCGAGAAGCCCTGGATACCCAGGATCGTCGCCACGCCGACGCCAACCAGCACGACCGCGGCGAGCAGAAACGCAGGCAGTCGGTAGGGGCTGAGGCGTGAAATGGCGGGCATCGCGATCCTGGTCGGTGGTATGGGCTGGAGGTGACTTTAGGTGCAAGAGTCGTGCCGGGAGAGTGACGGCAAACCGTCAAACAGATCCCACGGGCGGATCAGGGTCGTTTTCCCCGGAAACGGACGCGACCGCGTTTTCCCATGGTTGCCTGGCCGGTTCGGAGCAAAGTGCCCGTCGCAGAAAATACCTACCGAAGCGGAGATGGGCGATGGCGACCAGAGCAAGCATGCTGCTGGGGGCAATGGCGCTGGCAACGCTGATGCTCGCCATGGCTTGCAGCCACATGACCCCGGCAGCGCTCGGGCCGGAACAGGCCGCGGAGCTGCAGCAGACCTCGCTGGCCGCGCAGGCAGGCAACGGCTTCGTATGCGACGGCGCCACCAGCACCTACACCTGCTTCTGCAAGAAGGGCGCAACCGGCCCGTTCTCGTGTAGCGGGATGGACAGACTGTGCCGGGTTGCGAACATCCGCGACCTGTTGGGCCGAGGGTTGGTGCCATTGCGGTGGCCTGTATCCGCGCTAGCCCGCGAACGGTCGCCTTTGTTGCCGACCCTTGATTCAAGGCTCACGACCCCTCTGCAATATTGGCCGCTCCCCCCAGCAAGGAGCTTCCATGAGTATTTTTGATTTCGTGAAGAATGCCGGCGAAAAGATCTTCAAGCCCGGCGAAGCGCGACGCGAGTCCGCCATCGAGCAGCATCTCAGCAGCTACGGCATCAGCGGCATCCGTGTCGAGGTGGACGGCGACAAGGCCACGCTGACCGGCACCGCCAAGGACACCGCGACGCGCGAGAAAGCCGTCCTGATCGCCGGCAACATCGAGGGCATCGGCAGTGTCGACGACCGCATCCGCGTGACTTCCTCGACGCCGGCCGCCGTATCTGCCATCACCCCGACGAGTACCGCCGGCACCGCGACGCCTGCCGCCGACGGTCAATGGACCTCGCGCACCTACACGGTCAAGTCCGGCGATACCCTGTCGAAAATCGCCAAGGAGATGTACGGCGAGGCCAGCAAGTACCCGCAG
This sequence comes from Lysobacterales bacterium, assembly GCA_038248955.1. Taxonomy (GTDB): domain Bacteria; phylum Pseudomonadota; class Gammaproteobacteria; order Xanthomonadales; family Xanthomonadaceae; genus Lysobacter_K. The sequence continues at coordinate 705 of JBBRWW010000039.1, read as the reverse complement.
ATTTTCGAAGCCAACAAGCCGATGCTGAAGGATCCCGACAAGATCTACCCAGGCCAGGTGCTGCGCGTGCCGCCCGAGCAGTAGGTCCTCGACGTTTCTGCAGGACGACAGCCGGGCGACCGGCTGTTTTTTTGTCCGTCGTAGTGCGCCCGATGCCGGCCACTTCGGGGCCGATGCGGCGCAATGCCCTGGGGTCATCGCGGCCTGCGCGGGCGACATGCCGACGCCTTTGGTGCTGGCTGTGATGTCAGCCCTGACTGACTGACTGGCTGGCGATGGCGCCTGCGATTCGAGCACCGCGTGCCGGCGGCCGATGCCCAGATGTACGACCGGCGGCGATCGATCGCCTGCGTGCTAGGCTCCGCCTCGAAGGGGAGTAGCTCCCAATTGCTGTCGCCGTCAATACGAGCCCAGGCTCCGGTGCAGCAGCAGGCCATTCGTGGCCTGTGAGCAAGACCTTCGCCGACCACGGCGAAGGCGCATCGGTCCGATGCAATCTGGCCGTGGTCACTGAGCCTGCCGCAAGCCCGATCCCCCTGCCGAGCAATGAAGCGCGTGTCGCGCGCGGCTGAGGGCGCGGGAGGCACGGGCCCTGGACGCGCACCATTCCCTTCAATCGCTATTCGCCGCCGAGAGACACCCCATGGAACAGCTGGCCAATCCCGAAATCTGGATCGCCCTCGCCACCCTCACCGCGCTGGAGCT
>JBBRWW010000038.1:0-22877 GCA_038248955.1 Lysobacterales bacterium | reverse complement strand
GTTCCGCGTTTCGCTGGCACTGCAGGCCGTGGCGACGGCGCTGTTCGCCGATTCGCCGTTCACCGACGGCAAGCCCAACGGCTTCCTGTCGTACCGGTCGCAGATCTGGACCGACACCGATGCCGGCCGCACCGGCCTGCTTGACTTCGTGTTCGAGGACGGCTTCGGCTACGAGCGTTATGTCGATTATCTGCTCGACGTGCCGATGTACTTCGTCTACCGCGACGGCAAGTACATCGACGCGGCGGGGCAGTCGTTCCGCGACTTCCTCGACGGCCGGCTGCCCGCGTATCCCGGTCAGCGCCCGACGATGAAGGACTGGGCCGACCACAGCACCACCGCGTTCCCGGAAGTGCGGTTGAAGAAGTACCTCGAGATGCGCGGCGCCGATTCCGGGCCGTGGAACCGCATCTGTGCGTTGTCGGCGTTCTGGGTCGGCCTGCTGTATGACCAGACCGCGCTCGATGCGGCCTGGGACCTGGTCAAGGACTTCAGCCTCGCCGAACGCCACGCGCTGCGCGACGGCGTGCCCAAGCACGCGTTCAAGCTGCCGGCTCGGATTGGTAGCGTCCGTGGCGGCACCGTGCTCGACCTGGCGCGCCGCGCGCTGGAGATCTCCGCGCACGGCCTGGCGCGGCGCGCACAACTGAACGAGCACGGTTCCGACGAGACGATCTTCCTCGCGCCGCTGATGGAATTCGTCGAATCCGGGCAGACGCCGGCCGAGCGCAAGCTCGAGCTGTTCCACGGGCCGTGGGGCGGCAGCGTGGATCCGGTTTTCAAGGAATTCGCGTACTAGCCAGCACTCCGTACCCGTCGACGATGGAGGCGCAATGCGACCCGCGGTAGGCTGCGTCGCATGAATACCACCCCTGAATCCGCCGAAGAACCCCTGCGCGTGGTCGAGTTCGCGCCCACCGACGCCCTGCTGCGCGAAGACGTGAAGATGCTGGGCGCACTGGTGGGCGAGATCCTCGCCGAGCAGCGCGGACCGGCGTTCCTGGCGGCAGTCGAAGCGTTGCGCCGGGCGGCGATCGTGCGCCGCGAGACCCGCGCGCCGGTCGACGAGATCGCCCGCGAGTTGATCAACGTCGACCTGGAGCAGGCCGAGGACCTGGTGCGCGCGTTCGCGACCTACTTCCAGGCGGTGAACCTGGCCGAGCGCGTGCACCGCATCCGCCGTCGCCGCGACCATGAGCGCAGCGGCGACGGGTTCCAGCCCGGCGGGCTGCGCGACGTGATCGGCAAGCTGGCCGGCGAGGGCGTTGCCGTCGACGAGATGGCGGCGCTGCTGCCGCGGCTGCGGATCGAGCCGGTGTTCACCGCGCACCCGACCGAGGCGGTGCGGCGGGTACTGCTGGAGAAGGAACGACAGATCGTCGGTTGCCTGGTCGGCGACATCGACCGCGGCCGCACGCCGGGCGAGCGCCGCGCCGACCGCGAACGGATTCGCCTGGCGCTCACCGCGAGTTGGCAGACGGCGCAGGCACCACCGGTGAAACCCAGTGTCGCCGACGAGTTCGAGCATGTCGGCTTCTACCTGTCCGAAGTGCTGTATCGGGTGCTGCCGGTGTTCCACGAGGTTTTCGAGGAAGCGCTGCGCGACACCTATGGGACGTCGCCGACGTTGCCGCCGGTGCTGGGCTTCGGCACCTGGGTGGGCGGCGACATGGACGGCAACCCCAACGTCGGCGCCGACACCATCGCCGCGACGCTCGCCGCGCAGCGCGCGCTGGTGCTGGGCGCGTACCGCCGCGACCTCGCCGCGCTCGGGGAACTGCTGAGCCAATCGCTGTCGCGGGTGGGCGTCGCCGACGCGGTGCTCGCGCGCATCGACGAATACCGCGCATTGCTGCCGGCCGTCGCCGCCACGCTGCGGCCGCGCCACGGCGACATGCCGTACAGCAACCTGTTGACGCTGATGACCGGACGACTGTGGGCGACCGCGCACGACCAGCCCAACGGCTACGGCGACGCCGCCACGTTCCTGGCCGATGTCGAACTGATCGAGGACAGCCTGCGTGCCCACGGCGGCGAACACGCCGGTGGCTTCGCCGTGGAGCGGCTGCGGCGGCGCGCGCAATGTTTCGGCTTCCATCTCGCCAGCCTCGACCTGCGCCAGGATTCGGCGGTGCACGACAGCGCGCTCGCCGCGCTGCTGGCCGACGAGCGCTGGAGCACGCGCAGCGTCGAGGCACGTGCGATGCGGCTGCATGCGCTGCTGGCCGGCGACGATACCGCCGTGGCGCCCAGCGCCGATGCGGCGGCGTCGACGCTCGAGGTGTTCCGCACCGTGGCGCGCTTGCGCCCACGTTATGGGGCGCGGGCATTCGGCCCGTACATCGTCAGCATGAGCCGCAGCGCCGCCGACGCGCTCGCGGTACTGGCGCTCGCGCAGATCGCCGGCTGCGTCGATGGTGATGGCCGGATTCCGCTCGACGTCACCCCGCTGTTCGAGACCGTGGCCGACCTCGATGCCGCCGCCGACACGCTGCGGGCGCTGTTCTCCGATCCGGTCTATCGCGCGCACCTGGCCGCGCGCGGCGATCGGCAGATGGTGATGCTGGGCTACTCCGACAGCGCCAAGGACGGCGGCCTGGTCGCGTCGCGCTGGGCGCTGCAGCAGACCCAGATCGCGTTGACCGCGCTCGGCCATGACAGTGGCGTGCATATCGAGTTCTTCCACGGCCGCGGCGGCTCGATCAGCCGCGGCGGCGGCCAGACCGAACGCGCGGTGATCGCGGCGCCGCGCGGCTCGGTCGACGGCACGTTGCGCCTGACCGAGCAGGGCGAAGTAATCCACCGCAAGTACGGCATCCGCGCGCTGGCGCTGCGCAACCTCGAACAAGCCACCGGCGCGGTGCTGCGGGCGACGCTGCGGCCGCGACCGCCGGAGCCGCGCGACCGGCAATGGCGCGCGATCGCCACGGAACTGGCCACTGATGCGCGTGCGCACTACCGCGCGCTGGTTTACGACGACGTCGATTTCCCGGCGTATTTCCGCCTGGCCACGCCGATCGACGTGATCGAGCGGCTGCGGATCGGCTCGCGGCCGGCCCGGCGCGGCGGCAGCGGCGGGGTTGATTCGCTGCGCGCGATCCCGTGGGTGTTCGCGTGGTCGCAGAACCGCGCCGGCCTGACCGCGTGGTACGGCGTCGGCACGGCGCTGGAGCGGGCGCTGGCCAGGCACGGCCGCGACGCGCTGGCGGCGATGGCGCGCGACTGGCCATTCTTCACCACGATGGTCGAGGACGTCGAGATGGTGCTGGCCAAATCCGATCTGGGCATTTTCGAGCGTTATTCGACCTTGGCCGCGGCTTGCCCGGAAGGCGACCTGCACGCGCAGTTCCATCCCCGCATCGCCGCCGAGTTCGAGCGCACCCGCGCGGCGGTACTGGCCATCACCGGCCACGAGGACCTGCTCGCCGGCGACCACCGCCTGCGCCAGTCGATCCGCCTGCGCAATCCCTATGTCGACCCGATCAGCCTGCTGCAGGTCGACCTGCTGGCGCGCTGGCGCGCGGCCGGTTCGGCCGACGACGCGCTGCTGCAGGCGCTGGTCGCGACCGTCAACGGCATCGCTGCCGGGGTGCAGAACACCGGGTGAGGAGCGGCGCTGGGCGAGCAGGGCTCGCCGCCGGTCCGATCGCCCGGCCATGGAGGGCCGGGCCGGGCGATCCGAAGTCGCGCAGGGTGCGCCAAGGATGGCTACGGTCACGACCCGTGATGTCGATGCGGTGGCCCCCGCCTTCGAAGCCCGGACGACGACCTGTCATCATCACCAGTTTCCCCCGGAGCATCGCCATGAAATCCCGCGCCGCCGTTGCCTTCGCCGCGGGCCAGCCGTTGCAGGTCGTCGAGATCGACGTCGAGCCGCCGCGCGCCGGCGAGGTGCTGGTCAGGATCGTGGCCTCCGGCGTCTGCCACACCGACGCGTTCACGCTCAGCGGGGACGACCCCGAGGGTGTCTTCCCGGCGGTGCTGGGCCACGAAGGCGGCGGCATCGTGGTCGAGGTCGGCGAGGGCGTCACCAGCGTCAAGCCCGGCGACCACGTGATCCCGCTGTACACGGCCGAATGCCGCAAGTGCAAGTTCTGCCTGTCGGGCAAGACCAACCTGTGCCAGGCGGTGCGCGCAACCCAAGGCCGCGGCCTGATGCCAGACGGCAGCACGCGCTTCAGCTACAACGGCGAGCCGATCTACCACTACATGGGTTGCAGTACCTTCAGCGAATACACCGTGGTGCCGGAGATCGCGCTGGCGGTGGTGAACCCGGACGCGCCGCTGGAGAAGGTCTGCCTGCTGGGCTGTGGCGTCACCACCGGCATCGGCGCAGTGCACAACACCGCCAAGGTGCAGCCCGGCGACAGCGTCGCGGTGTTCGGCCTGGGCGGCATTGGCCTGGCGGTGATACAGGGCGCGGTGCAGGCAAAGGCCGGGCGGATCATCGCAGTCGACACCAATCCGGAAAAGTTCGAACTGGCGCGCAGCATGGGCGCGACCGATTGCGTCAATCCCAAGGACCACGGCGAGCCGATCCAGGACGTGATCGTCGCGCTGACCGACGGCGGCGTCGACTTCAGCTTCGAGTGCATCGGCAACGTCCACGTCATGCGCGCGGCGCTGGAGTGCTGCCACAAGGGCTGGGGCGAGTCGGTGATCATCGGCGTCGCGGGCGCTGGCCAGGAAATCAGCACGCGGCCGTTCCAGCTCGTGACCGGGCGGGTCTGGCGCGGCTCGGCGTTCGGCGGCGTCAAGGGCCGCACCCAGCTGCCGGGCATGGTCGAACAGGCGATGCGCGGCGAGATCGACCTCGATCCGTTCATCACCCACGAGCTGCCGCTCGAAAGCATCAATGAGGCGTTCGAGCTGATGCACGCGGGCAAGTCGATCAGGACGGTCATCCGTTTTTGATGGATTTGAAGCCGAACCGCCGGACATCCCACTCCACTCCGGCACGCGCAAAGCGGGTCGGTCGCCGCCATCGGGTGGCCACACGCGCAACCAGGTGACCGCCATGCAATGCATCGAATCCCACGGCAGTTTCGGCGGTCGCCAGGAAGTCTGGTCGCATCCCTCCGCGGTGCTGGCCTGCGAGATGCGCTTCGGCGTCTACCTGCCGCCGCAGGCCGCGCGGCATGCCTGCCCGGTGCTGTACTGGCTGTCGGGCCTGACCTGCAGTGAGCAGAACTTCATCGCCAAGGCCGGCGCCCAGCGCTACGCGGCGCATCACGGCGTGATCCTGGTCGCTCCCGACACCAGCCCACGCGGCGAGGGCGTGGCCAATGCCGACGGCTATGACCTCGGCATCGGCGCGGGCTTCTACCTCAACGCGAGCCAGGCGCCGTGGGCGCGGCAGTACCGAATGTACGACTACGTGGTCGACGAGTTGCCGGCGCTGGTCGATGCGCATTTCCCGACCAGCACTGCGCGCGCGATCAGCGGCCACTCGATGGGCGGCCACGGCGCACTGGTGATCGCGCTGAAGAATCCCGGCCGCTACCGCAGCGTGTCGGCGTTCGCGCCGATCGTCGCGCCGTCGCAGGTGCCGTGGGGCGAAAAGGCATTCGCGGCCTACCTTGGCGATGACCGCTCGGCATGGCGCGACTGGGATGCGGTCGAACTGCTGCGCAATGCCGGTGAGCGCTTGCCCTTGCTGGTGGACCAGGGCGACGCCGATGAATTCCTCGCCAGCCAGCTCAAGCCCGAATTGCTGCAGGCGGCGTGCGAGCAGGCAGGCCATCCGCTGCGCCTGCGCATGCAGCCCGGCTACGACCACAGCTACTATTTCATCGCCAGCTTCATCGGCGAGCACATCGCCCACCACGCCCGCGCGCTGCAAGGGTGAGTGGCATCCGCGGTGCCGTTCGGGACAGGCCGCACCGGTCCGGTGCCGCGCCGCGCGGCCAGGCTCGGCGGTGCCCTGCGTTGAAACGGCAAGCGACCCACCGTCGCTTGCCATTCATCACCGGGAGACACCAATGAATGCCGCTGCCACGCCGCTGCTGCCGAAGGCCTTCTGGCTCGTTGCCGTGCTGGCGCTGCTGTGGAACCTGCTGGGACTGGCGATGTTCGTGATGCAGGTGACGATGTCGCCCGACACGCTGGCGGCGATGCCGGCCGAACAGCCCGAGATGCTCGATGCCACGCCCACCTGGCTGACGGCCGTGTTCGGGCTGGCGGTGGCCAGCGGCGTAATCGGGGCGATCGGCCTGCTGATGCGTCGGCGCTGGGGCGATGTTCGCGGTCTCGTTGGCGGTCGTGCTGGTCCAGGTCCTGGGCGGGTACCTCGTGACACCGGCCTGGTCGGCCTCGTGGGTGTCGGGTCTGGGACTGCCGGTGCTGCTGATCGTGATCGCGGCGGCATTGCTGGCGTATTCGCGCCATGCCGCGCATCGCGGCGGGCTGTCCTGACGGTTGCTCTATCAGGCGCGCGTGGCCCGTTGCTGCACCAACGAAAACCGCGAGGGCCGTGACTGACACGCCCCTCGCGGCAAAGCGGCGTGCGCCGCAGGGGCGCCGCGGTGTGGCCGATGCGGCCTTCCCGCTCGCCCGGTTTCCGCCGGCGTCAGGCCGACGTCACGTCGCGCAATTCCCACCCGCTACCTGCCAGCAGGCGCAGGCGCTGCTTGAACACGCTGCCGGGCAGGCTGGTGGTGACCACGAGATCGATATGCAGGTCGTCCTGCTTGCCCTGGACGATCGCGCCCGGGTCGGTGGCAGCCAGCGCCGTGTCGACTTCCTCGGGCTCGGGCTGCAGCTTGCGCCAGCGCTCGAACAGCGCATCGCTGCGCAGCGCCGCCTGCAGTTCTTCGGCGAAACCTTCGGCTCCCTGGGCAGTGAAGGACAACTCCGGGGTGGCGCCGCGGGCGCGGGCACCATCGGGCAGGCTGATGTAATAACGGGTGGCCATCGCAGGTGCTCTCGTTCGTGGACTGCCGCCAGCCTAGGCGGGCGGGCATTGGCCAAACGTGAATGCCGTGCCCGCGCGGGCACGACGTCAACGGCGTCAGTCGAGAAGCACATGGCTGCCGTGAGCGCCCTTGCGGCATCGGCAGGCTGCCGGCGGACCGAATTCGAGCCCGCACGGTGGCGCCGTGCTGCGATGCCGATAGTCGTTCGCGGCCTTCTCGGCGCGGTTGCCGACCTCAGCCACGTCCGTATCGACGTCAAACAGGCGGCGGTCACCGGACGTTGGTAATCCTGCCCGTGGGTGACGCCGGCCACGCGCCTGGCGCCGCGCGCCGGCCCCGCCCCTCAGTCGAACTTCATCGCCTCGGCGGCAAACCCGACGATCAGCGCGCCCTTGCCGACGTTGACCATGCCGGTCAGGCTCATCACGCTCTCGAACACCTCGATGTTCTGGCTCTGGCACGCCAGCAGCAGCTTCTCGTAGCCGGGAAGTGCGCGCATTTCCGCCAGTTCGCCACCGTAGCTCAGGCACACGGTCGGCGTCATCAGTCCCGCCTGGATCCTGCGGATCGTGAAGTCGAACAGTTTCTGCGCGGCCTGCTCGAAACCCTTGATCTTGGCCACCGGCGCCGTCTCGCCGCGGTTGCAGTGCAGCACCGGCTTGATGTCCAGCGCGCTGCCGAGGGCGGCACTGAGCAGGCTGACGCTGCGGTCGCCCTTCTTGCGCGCGCGGTTGCGGATGTAATACAGGTCGCGCGGCACCAGGTAGCCTTGCGTGTACAACGCCAGGTTTTCCAGCCGCGCGCGGATCTTCGGCGGGCCTTCCTCGGCCTGGCGCAGGCGCACCGCCTCGACCGCAAGGATGCCCTGCGCCGAAAACAGGTTCTGCGTATCGATCACGCGCAGTGCGAATGGCGTGTCATGGCCGGCCGCGGAGCGGATCGGCCGGTAGTCGTTGAGGATCGCGAAGCTCGCCTGCTGCGCGTTGTCGAAGATCGGGCTGCGCGTCCTGGTGATCGTCATGCAGAACACGTAGTCGTAGTCGATGACCAGCTTCTGCAGGAACAGGTCCTGGATCTGCTGCACGGTGTACGGCATCGTTTCGGCTTCGGCGCCGCGTTCGGCCACATGCGTGTCGAGGAACTGCAGCGTCGCCTGCTCGTCGCGGTGGTCGGCCAGCACCGCCTCGCCGATGCGCACGGTGATGGGCAGTACGGTGATGTCGTTCTTCTGCAGGTACTCCAACGGCAGGTCACACGCCGAGTCCACCACTAATCCGATACGCATGTTTCCCCCTGGTCAATGGTCACGGAATGACCACGAGGATAGCCCGCGCGGCGGTTGATCGCGATTGGCGGGAGATGCGCAGTACCGGACGGCAGCGTATGGAGTCAGCTGCGGCGGGTCACGCCCACCGGCAACGCATTCAGGCGCTGCATTTCGGCATCGGCCATGAGGGCGGGGTCGTTCAGCGCCGCGAGCGCGAATCCGTGGGTGTCGTTACCCCAGAACAGGTGCTCGGCGAACGCGAGCGTGGGCACGCCGAACACGCCCGCTGCAAGCGCCGCATCGGTGTTGGCGCGCAGGGCCAGCTTGGTGGCGTCATCGTCAATGGACGCGGCGTCGATGCCCAGTGACGCCGCCAAGGGGACCAGCGCCGCGACGCTGTCGCCCGGCTCGCCGCGCGCCCAGATCCAGTTGAAGATCGCGTCGATCGCCTGCGGGGTGCTGCCGGCGGCGATGCACAGCCGCAGCGCGGCGATCGGGTTGAACGGATGCGTCGGCGGGAAGCGCAATGCGACCCCTTCCTGGCGCGCCTGCCACAGCACGTGGCGGTAGGTGAACTCGCGCTTGCCGCGAATCTCCGCCGGGCCTTTCTGGCCGTGCGCGGCGAGCACCGCGGCCAGCACGATCGGCACAAGCTCGACCTCGCGCTCGTCAATCAATGTCTTGACCTTGCGCCATTGCAGGTAGGCGAAGGGCGAAATGAAATCGAAGTACCACCGTGGTGTGCCGTGCATATCCATGTCCGCCAGTGCCGCGTGCCGAGGGTCAATCCGTGCAGCCAGAACTGCTCCGGGCAAGCATACGGCCGCCGGGCTTGTGACCCATGAGGCCAGGGCGGAGACTGGGCCGTCGATGAAACCCTGATGAAACCCTGATGAGAACCGGTTGGATCGCCGTGCTGCTGTGCGTGCTCTGCGTCACTGCGCGGGCGCAGTCGCCGACCACGCCTCCGCCGACTGGCAACCTCGCCGGCATCGAGCGCCTGCGCGCGCCGGTTCAGGCCGCTGGCGCCGCGGCCGTACGCGGACTACCGGAGCGCGCATGGGGCGCCACCGGGTCGACCACACAGTTGGCCGGCGCCGTCGACGGACGCGGCTGGTGGCGCCTGCACTCGCCACCGGCTGGCGTCGAGCACGTGCTGCTGGTCTATCACCCGTACAGCGCGCGCCTCACGGTGCTGGTGCCGCCGGACTACCGCGTGCAGCGCGCATCGATCTTCGATGAAGCCGGCGACGCGGCGCACTCCCGGCGCGCGCTGGTGTTCCCGTTGCGCGCCGACGGCCCGGTCTACGTCGGCGGGGTAGACCTGCGTTACCCGCTGCAGGTCGCGGTGCGCACCGCGACCGACTACGCCGTCGAGGACCACGCCCATGCGCGGGTGTTGTGGCTGAGCATGGGCATCCTGATCGGGGTGTCGCTGGTGGTGCTGCTGTTCTGGACTCGCTTGCGCGAGCGCGTGTACCTGCTGTTCGCCGTCAGCATGGGGCTGCAACTGCTGTACGTGCTGCTCGCGTACGGAGACGCCTATGCGCTTGCAGGGCTGTCGTGGCTGGCGCGCTTCGGTGTCGCCGGGATCTGGTTCGTCGCGACCGCCTCGACGATTGTGACGGTGCTGTTCCTGATCGAGTTCGCCGAGCTGCGCGTACGGGCGCCGTGGCTCAGCCGTGCGCTGTGGGTGGTCGGCGCATTGCTGCCGGCGATACTGCTGCTGGCACTGGTCGCGCCGTGGCCGGACGACAAGACGTGGTTCCCGCCGCTGGGCAACGGCTTGCTGCTGCTGGCCAATGGGCTCGCGATCGTGACCCTGCTCACCGTGTGGCTGCGCGGTGGCCGGCATGCCGGCTTCGTGCTGGTGGCGTGGGTGCCGCTGGTGACGGTGTCGACCTCCCGAGCGATGCAGCTCAGCGCCGGCATGCCACTGGCACCGTGGCTCGAGTACGGGTTGCCGGTGATGGAGGCGTTCGCGGCGCTGGTGCTGGTGCTCGGCCTGGCTGATCGCATGCTGACCTTCCGGCGCGAGCGCGATGTCGCCCAATCGCATGCCGATCACGATGCGTTGACCGGCGTGTTCAACCGTGGCGGGATCCTGCGACGGCTCGATGCCGCCGTCGTGGACGCGCGCCGCCAGCGCCTGCCGTTGTCGGTACTGTTCCTCGACCTCGATCATTTCAAGCGCATCAATGACAACCACGGACATCCCGTGGGCGATGCCTGTCTCGCGGCGGTGACCGCGGCGATCGGCACCCAGACCCAGGCCGAGCACGTGCTGGGACGCATGGGCGGCGAGGAATTCCTGCTGCTGCTGCCGGGTTACAACCGACGTCACGCGCGCGATATCGGCGAACAGATCCGCCAGCAGGTCGAGGTCAGTTGCCGGAGCGTCAGGGGCGCGGCAGTGGCATTGACGCTCAGCATCGGGGTGGTCGAATGCGGCCCCAGCGACGACGCGGCGTCGCTGGTCCAGCGCGCGGACGAGGCGATGTACCAGGCCAAGCACGAAGGCCGAAACCGCGTCGTCGCGCTAGGCGAGGCGGTCCGGGCGTGAGGTTCACACCATCGGGGCCACGCGTCGCTGCAGCAGCGACGCGGCGAGCCCCATCGCGGGCCTAGCGGGCGTCGGCGGCCGAAACACCCGCATTGCCACCTGCATTGCCACCCGCATTGCCATCCGTGGCCGGGTAGGCGCGGGGCAGGCCGCCCTGCTCGGCGGGGATCGCGTTGCGCAGGTAGCGGTCGCGCAGTTCGGTCTGGCGGCTGCGCATCGTGACCGGGCGGCCGTCGAGCCAGACCTGCAGCGCGACCGAGCTGACCTCCAGCGGGTCGCCACTCCACAGCACCAGGTCGGCGCGCTGGCCCACCGCGATCCGACCGACCTCGGCGGCGACGCCAAATGCTTCGGCCGGCACCGAGGTCAGGCCCGCCAGGCCGTCTGCCCACGGCAGCCCCGCGGCGACCGCATTACCGGCGAGCTGGCGGATCTTGCGCGCGTTGTGCGAGCTGTCGCCGCCCTGGCTGAAGCCGACCGCGACGCCCGCCGCGCGTAACCGCGCGGCATTCTCCATGGTGGCGCCGATCGCATCGAAATCCGCCGGCAGGTTTGCGAGCGGATCGACGAACACCGGTACCTTTGCCGCGGCCAGCTGCGTCGCGAGCTTCCAGGCCTCGGCGCCGCCGACGATCGCGATGCGCACCTGGTGGCGCGCCGCCCAACGCAGCAGCTGGCGGATGTCGGCGGCGCGGTTGACGGCCACCACCACGCGGCCACCGCCACCCAGGTATTTCGCCAGCGTCGCGCGGCCGGCCGGGGTCAGCAGCGCGGCATTCGCATCGGGGCCGATGCGGCCGCGCACCTCGTCGATCAACTGGTCCAGCAGCATCCATTGGGCCGCGCGGGAACTGCCGGTCAGGCCCGCCGCATCGCTGCCGAGCTTGAGGAACAGCACGCGCGGGCCGATCGGGTCGGGACCGCCATCCAGGCGCATTGGGCCGCCCTGGCCGGCGACGATCGAGCCGCCGGTCGCGGTGCCGGCGCCGAGCAGTGTCCAGCCAATGCCCTCGATGCGCGCGACCGGGATCAGCAGCGATTCCGGGTTGTAGGCCAGGGTCACGTCGAACTCCGGCCGTACCGTCATCTGCTTGGTGTCGCTGCCGAGCGCGAGGGTCTCGTCGACCGTCGACTTCTCGCCCGACACCTCCTCCAGCCCGATCTCGGTGATGCCGCCGAACAGCGTCGGCGACAGTGGCCGGCCCTGCGCATCGATCACCTCGGCATTGGCGGGAGCGACCAGACCCACCCCGACCGCGCGCACCTTGCCGCCCGCGACGAGGACGTCGCCATGCTGCAACGTGCCCTGCGGGCCGGCGGTGTGGACGGTGGCGTTGCGGATCAGCACGCTGCCGGAAGGCGCGTCCTGCGCCGATGCCTGCAGCGCGATGCACGCGATTGCCACCAGTGCGAGCGCCTTCAGCGCGCGGCGGCTCACAGCGCACCTCCCTGCACGCGCTGGCCGAGCATGAAGTCGGACGTCGGCCGGTGCGATGGGTCGTTGCGGTCATAGACGCGCGCGCCGTCGACATACACCTGCTCGGCCTGCGCGTAGACGCTGAACGGGTTGCCGTTCCACAGCACCACGTCGGCCATCTTGCCCGGCTCGAGCGTGCCGGTGCGTTCGAGGATCCCGAGCGCCTTCGCGGGGTTGCGGGTCAGCCAGCGGATCGCGCGTTCGGGCGCGATGTCGATGTTGGCCAGCTTGGCGTGCGCAATCACTTTCGCCGCCTCCTGGTTCAATCGCTGGATGCCTTCCTCGGAATCCGAATGCACGATCGCGCAGCTGTTGGCCGGGCGGTCGACGAGTGCGATGTTTTCCTGGATGCCGTCGAACGCCTCCATCTTGAAGCCCCACCAGTCCGCCCACAGCGCCCCGCACACGCCTTCGGCGGCGAGGCGGTCGGCGATCTTGTAGGCCTCGACGGCGTGGTGGAACGCGGCGATCTTGAAGCCGAATTCCTTTGCCAGGTCGAGCATCGTGACCATCTCGTCGGCGCGGTAGCAGTGGATGTGCACGAGGATGTCGCCGTGGATCGCGCCCGCGAGGGTGTCGAGCTTGAGGTCGCGCTTGCCGCCGGTGTCCTTCTGGCTGTCGGTCTTGCCGTTGTCGTCGCCCTGCCACCACGACTTCCGGGCCGCCGGCTTGGGCTCGCCCTTGCGCAGGTACTCGCTGGCGTCGATGAACGCCGCGCGGTAGCCGGCGACGTTGCCCATCCGCGTCGACGGGCCGCCCTTTTCGCCGTACACGCGCTTCGGGTTCTCACCGCAGGCCATCTTCAGCCCCCAGGGTGCGCCCGGGAATTTCATCGACTGGTAGCTGGTCGCCGGCACGTTCTTGAGGGTCACGCCGCGGCCGCCGACCAGGTTGGCCGAGCCGGGCAGCACCTGCAGCGAGGTGATGCCGCCGGCGAGCGCCTTGGCGAATCCGGGATCCTGCGGCCATACCGAATGCTCGGCCCAGACGTTGGCGGTGACCGGAGCCGTCGCCTCGTTGCCGTCGGCCTGCGCGCTCACCCCGGGACTGGAATACACGCCCAGGTGCGAATGCACGTCGATGATGCCCGGCGTGACCCACTTGCCACTGCCATCGACGCGGGTGGCATCGGCAGGGGCGTCGAGCGCCGCGCCCACCGCGACCACCTTGCCGTTGCGCAGCAGCACGTCGGCGCCGTCCAGGCGTTCGCCGGTGCCGGTCAGCACCGTGGCATTGCGGATCAGCACCGGGCCGGCAGCGATCACGCGGTAGGTGCTCGGGTACGGATCCTGCGCGAACCGCGACGGCGTGGCGGGGCCGGGTGTGACGGCGTCCGAGGTCGCGGCATTGCCCGCCGGGGCCGTGGTCGCGCAACCGCCCAGCAGCACCACGGCGAGCGCGGTGGTCAAAGGTCGAAGCATGTGGATTCCCCTGGGTTGGCGCGCCGACGCGCGCGCGGATTGCCCCGGCACCGTAGCCGGGCCGGGGGGCGCTGCCAACCCCGACGATGGTCATGGACCGGTGAGACAATCCATGCAATCGACAAGCAGAAGGCGAATCGCCAGTGAAGGACAAGGACCAGATCGTTGGCAACTGGCTGCCGCGCTACACCGGGGTGCCGCTCGACCAGTTCGGCGAACACATCCTGTTGACCAATTTCGGCGGCTACCTGCATACCTTCGCGCGACTTACCGGCGCCGAAGTGGTCGGTCTCGACCGACCGATGCCAAGCGCGACCAGTGACGGCATCACCATGATCAACTTCGGCATGGGCAGCCCGAACGCCGCGACGATGATGGACCTGCTCAGCGCGACCATGCCCAAGGCGGTGCTGTTGCTGGGCAAGTGCGGCGGCCTCAAGCGCAAGAACGAACTGGGCGACCTGGTGCTGCCGATCGCCGCGATCCGCGGCGAGGGCACCTCCAACGACTACATGCCGCCGGAAGTGCCGGCGCTGCCGGCGTTCGCGCTGCAGCGCGCGGTGTCGACGATGATCCGCGACCTCGGACACGACTATTGGACCGGCACCGTCTATACGACCAACCGCCGCGTCTGGGAACACGACGACGTATTCAAGGAGTACCTGCGCCGGTTGCGCTGCATGGCCATCGACATGGAGACGGCGACGATCTTTGCCGCCGGGTTCGCCAACCGCATCCCATGCGGGGCACTGTTGCTGGTGTCCGACCAGCCGATGATCCCGGAAGGCATCAAGACCGAGGCATCGGACGCGAAGGTCAGCTCGGAGTTCGTCGACCGCCATATCCAGATCGGCATCGAGGCATTGCGTTTGATCCGGCGCGGCGGGAAGTCGGTGCGCCACCTGCGCTTCGATGAGTGACGTGTCAATGAATCCAGCAGCAAGGTATTTGAGCATCGTTGTATGCCTGTTCGCATCAGGCGCGGCCGGTCCAGTATTCGCCGGTGGAAAAGCTTCGCCCGGACGCCTCTGGGTCGGTGCACCCATCACCATCGATGCCGAGGGTCGGGCGTCAGTTGGAAGACTGGTTGGAGCCAAAGGGCCATTGGCCGAAGTGGCACGTGCCCAGCTTTCCGAGGCCTCATATTTTCCGGCGAGTAAGGACGGCGAACCCGTTGCCAGCAGGATGTACGCGTCAGCCGCGATCGTTTTGACACTGCTGTCCGGGGGTGATTACGCTGTGAAGGTCGAAAACATCGCGGTAGCACCAGTGCTTCGGATCGCAAGCCCACCGCTATATCCGATTGAGTCCGCGCGGCGCGGCCAGTCGGGCTATGTCACGCTTGAACTCACGGTTGGGGCAGATGGGCGGGTGATTCGTGCGGTGACGGTTGATGCGACCAACGCGCTGTTTTCCAAGGCGGTGCTCGCGGTCACGAGCAGGTGGCGGTTTGAGTCATCAAGCGTCGACGCCAGTAATTTCGAGTACGACGCCACACTGCCGGTATGGTTCCAAGGAAACAAATCCGACAAGCCGCCGACATTCGTTTGCCGCTGGGATGAGCGCAGGCCGCGATGGAAACACCAGGTTGAAGGGGGCTGTCTCGACGCCCTGATAATCACGTCGAGGTGATTTGTGCCAGTGCGCGGAAGTCGCGACGTTGCGCAGAAAGCCGCAATGACGGATGGACATTGCGCCGCAGGTGATCGGTGATGTCCCCCGGGAGGGCACTATCAACGGTTGTAGCGTGCATCGCGCCTTTTATTTCGGTAAATGCAACCAAAACCATCGGCGGTTCCACGAGTGACCCTACGGCTTCGCGGAATCGCAACCGTCGGGCGTTGATTACCAAACGCGCACTGCGTCCTGCGACCCCGTGTTTTCGCGATCCAGGCCCCCTGCCTCGGTGGCAGTGCGGCTTCACGTCCAGTGCAAGCCGGTTTCGACACGATGGCCGCCTGTCCAACCACGGCGCCATCGATGACCTTTCCGAAGCTGACCTCCCTTGCCCAGGCGCTGGCATGCGCCGTCCTGCCGGTGGCACTGGCCGCCTGCACGCAATCGCCGTCGCCGACAACGGTGCCGACGGATACGGTGTCAAGCGCAACCCCCGCGCCGGCCACGGTCCCCGGTCCGCTGGACCCGACCTCGGCCACCGGCATTCCCGTCTCGCGGGCGCCCGATGAATCGACGTCCACCCTGCCGATCGCGCCCGCCGAAGGTGCGGCCACCGCGACGACGGAACCGGGCGTGCCCGAGGTACCGGTTGTCGCCGCGCCGGCCGACGCCGAACTGGCCAAGGACAGCCCGTTGCGCGCGCAGGTATTGCTGGAACGGGGGTTCTTCTCGCCGGGCGAGATCGACGGCGCCGGCGGCGGCAACACGCGCCGCGCCACGGCGGCGTTCCAGCAGGCCAACGGCCTGACCGCCAGTGGCGCGCTCGACGCGCCGACATGGGACGCGCTCAACCGAGACGCGGCGCCGGTGCTGATCGAATACACGCTCACGGCCGAGGATATTGCCGGACCGTTTGCCAGGACGCCCACCACGCCGATGGAAATGGCCAAGGTCGAGGCACTGCCGTATGCCTCTGTTGAGGAAAAACTGGCCGAACAGTTCCATTCCAGCCCGGCACTGGTCGCCAAACTCAATCCCGGTGCAGACCTGGCCCTGGTGGGCACCAAGCTGACGGTGCCCAACGTCGCCGCCGCCATGCGCGTGCCCAAGCCGGCGCGGGTGGTGGTGGACAAGTCCGACGCGGTACTGCTGCTGGAGGATGCCTCCGGCAAGGTGTACGCGCAGTTCCCGGTCACCACCGGCAGCGCCGAGTTCCCGTTGCCGATCGGCGAGTGGAAGGTCACCAACGTCGCCCATGACCCGGTCTGGCACTACGACCCGAAGCTGATCGCCAACAGCCGCGAGGGCGACGAAAAGAGCGAAATTCCGCCGGGACCGAACAATCCGGTCGGCAGCACGTGGATCGGCATCAGCAAGGAGCACTACGGCATCCACGGCACGCCGTCGCCGGCCAAGATCGGCAAGACCGAATCCAATGGCTGCATCCGCATGACCAACTGGAGCGCCGCGGCGCTGTCCAAGGTGGTCGCTCGCGACACCGTGGTATCGATGCGCGAGTGATCGGTCCGTCAGGCGCACGGCCGCGGGCACGGCACGGCCGCGCCCGTGGCGAGTTGGGCCCGAAGATCGGCTGCCCCGTTCGTCGCCAAGCGCTGGCGCGCCGCGACGTTCGTCGCGTCCGATGCGAGCCTGGCGTCCGAACGCTTCCATACGGCGTTCGCCGGCGCGCCGGCGGCGCTGCCAGGGGGCCACGCCACGCCGGCCGCGCGCACCGGGGCGGCAAGTGTGACGATCGGCCTCCCGGCCCGGGTGCGCGGGGGCTAGGATGCGGGGCGCCTCATCTTTCGCGCGTCCACCAAGGAATCGACATGGCCCACGTCTACGGCCCCGGGCTGGTGCTGCACATGTACCCGGAAGAACTGCTCAAGTTTGGCGCCAGCCACACGGTCGAGGCCGACGATGCGGTCGCCGCCCAGCACTACTTCGTCTGCCTGTCCGCGGATGCGAAGGAAGGGTTGTGGACGCCGCTGTACCTGACCCGCGGCCAGGATCGCCTGGCGATCCCCGAGGAGGCCAAGATCGGCAACGCGCGCTGGACACGTGGGGTGTCGTATTACTCGCCCGACGAGCTGTGGCGGCTGCCGCACAAGGCCACCCAGCGCGGCGCCTCGGCGGCGGGCGACCAGTCGGAGCCGAAGGCCCCGAACCGGGTCGAGCTGGCGTCGCTGCCCAGCCGCGCGCAGTTTCCGTCCGACAGCGCGTTCAGGCCGCATGCGCACGGGTGACCACCGCGCCCTGGCCGGGAGCGGGCCCAAGGCGCGCGAAGGCGCGCGATAGGCCGGACTAAGCACCGGCGTCACGCCAGCCTGCCTAGACTTCCGCGGGTAGATCCGTATCGCGACGCAATGCGATGACACCCCCGAGGAGATGAACATGAGCAGCAAAATTCCCACCGGCACGCTGGTGGTGGTGGCCGACGGCCAAGGCGCGCGCGTATTTCGCAACGTCGGCGATGACCAGGCGGTCACGCTGCAGCAGCAGGACCTGCTGGAGCTGATGAACATGAACGACGACGGCCCGGCCGGCGCCATGCCCCACGAGTCCACCGGCCAGCAGATCGACGAGGCCACGTTCGCCAAGCAACTGGCCCTGCGTCTCAATGCGGGAGCGCTGAAGGCTGAATACGCCCACCTGGTGCTGATCGCCGATCCACAGACCCTCGGCCAGATGCGGCCGTTGCTGCACATGGAAACCGAGCAGCGCATGGTCCTCGAGATCGCCAAGACCCTGACCAATTCACCACTCGAAGACATCGAGCGCGCGCTGGCCTGAGACACGGCACGGCCTGGACCAGGAAACCGACGGCGGTCGCGCTGACCGCCGTCCGGCGCCCCTCGCGTTTCCGAGCATGCACAGGCCACGTACGCCTGCATGACCCGGCGAGGAGTGCCATGAAACACAAACCACTGATTGCGGTCGTGGGCGCCACCGGCGCGCAGGGCGGCGGGCTTGCGCGCGCGATCCTCGACGATCCCGACGCGCCCTTCGCGCTTCGCGCGATCACGCGCCACGCCGATGGTGACAAGGCGCTGGCCCTGGCCGCTCACGGCGCCGAGGTGGTGATGGCGGACCTCGACGACGAGGCCAGCCTCGAGCGCGCGCTGCGTGGCGCGCATGGCGCGTATTTCGTCACCAATTTCTGGGAACACTTCTCCCCCGAGCGCGAAGCCGCCCAGGCGCGCAACCTCGCGCAGGCGGCCAAGGCCGCCGGCGTGCACCACGTGATCTGGTCGACGCTGGAGGACACCCGGCTGTGGGTGCCGCTGGACGACGCGCGGATGCCGACGCTGATGGGGCACTACAAGGTGCCGCACTTCGACGCCAAGGGCGAAGCCAACGCGCGGTTTACCGAGGCGGGGGTGCCGACCACGTTCCTGCTGACGTCGTTCTACTGGGACAACCTGATCCACTTCGGCATGGGACCCAAGCCAGGTCCCGACGGCGTGCTGGCGCTGACCTTGCCGATCGGCGGTGCGCAGTTGCCGGGCATTGCCGCCGAGGATATCGGGCGCTGCGCCTACGGGATCCTCCGCCGCGGCGACGAATTCACCGGCCGGACGGTCGGCATCGCCGGCGAATTCCTGACCGGCGGGCAGATGGCGCAGGCGCTCACCGACGCCCTGAATCAAGCGGTGCAATACCACGCCGTCAGCCCCGACCAGTACCGCGCGTTCGACTTTCCCGGTGCCGACGACCTCGGCAACATGTTCCAGGTGAATCGCGATTTCGAACACGAATTCTGCGGTGCGCGTGACCTCGAGCTGTCGCGGGAGCTCAATCCGCGCCTGCAGACGTTCGCGCAATGGCTGGGCCAGAACGCGCGACGCATTCCGCTCGATGGCTGAGGCCCGGCGCACGCCGCTCGCGCCATCGTTGCCGACCGGGCCACAGGCATCGATAGTGGGGGCGAGCGTTCGGCCCGATTGCGGCGCGCCGACGTCGGCATCGCAGCGCGTCGCGCTGATCGACGCGCTGCGTGGCTTCGCGCTGGGCGGGGTGCTGCTGGCGAACCTGGTCGCACTGAGCCTGTATGCGTTCCTGCCCGGCGACCGGGTGGCGGCGCTGGCGACCGCCGGCATCGACCGGCTGCTGGACCCCGCGCTGGGTGCCCTGGTCAGCGGCAAGTTCATCGCGCTGTTTTCGCTGCTGTTCGGGGTCGGCTTCGCGATGCAGATGCAGCGTGCCCGACGCGACCCCGGCGCCCGGCACCGGTACCTTCGGCGACTGGCGATGCTGCTGGTGATCGGGCTGCTGCATGCCGCGTTCTGGTGGGGTGACGTGCTGCGCTATTACGCGGTGGTCGGGCTGGTGCTGCTGCCCCTGTATCGGCTACCCGAGCGCTGGCTGGTGGCGGCGGGCGCGGTGCTGATCGTGGTGCCGCAGCCGCTGCTGGCTTACCTGTTGGCCGGCATTGGACCGCCGCTGGCCACCCAGGCACACGCCAATGCCGCCGCGCTCGCGGCGTTCACAGACGAGCATTGGGCGACGATGCTGCGCGGCAACCGCGCATTCGTCGCCTGGTGGCTGCCGATGCGCTGGGGCATCCCGCTGGCGGTGGCCGGGTACATGCTGATCGGCACTGCGCTTGGCCGTCGTGGGGTCTTGCTCGATCCGGCCGCAAGTGCGCGATTCTGGACCCGGCTGCGGTGGGCGTTGCCGGCCGGGTTGGTGTTGGCCTTTGGCGTGGTGCTGGCCGACTACGGTCGGTTGCCCGGCCCCGACGGCTGGCAAGCCGGCGACGGCGCGCGGGTGGTGATCAGGATGATCAACCGCGCCGCCGGGCTGGTGCTCGGGTTGGGGTACATGGCCGGGTTCGTGTGGCTTTTCGGACGGCGCCGTGGTGGTCGCGCGCTGCAGCCGCTCGCCGCCGTGGGGCGGATGGCGCTGAGCAACTACCTCGCCCAGACCGCGGCGGGAGTCGCGCTGTTCTACGGCGTGGGGCTGGGCCTCGGGCCGCGTTACGGGCTGGTCGGCGTCGGCATCGCATGGGCCCTGGTGTTCGCCACCCAGATCGCCGCCAGCCACTGGTGGCTGGGGCGGTTCCGTTTCGGACCGGCCGAGTGGCTCTGGCGCAGCGCGGCCTACGCACGCTGGCAGCCGCTGCGGCGCTGATGCGTGGCGACTCCCGGTCCCCGACGAGCCGGTCGGGCGTCCTGCCGTGCGCCTTGATGCGCCGCGCGGCTGCGTTTACCGTGCGTCGAGCCCGTCGCGAGACCTGTCCATGATCACCACGCTGCCTGCGCTGACCCCGGTACTGGCCACCGCCGCCATTGGGCTGCTGTATTACCGCCGCATCCGCCGCAATTTCGGGCGCCAGCCTTACCATCCGCGCCGCGCATTGGCGCGGCTGGTACTGCTGGCGCTGGTTGCCGTGCTGCTGGTCACGGTCGCCGTGCTGCAGCCCCACGTGTGGCTGGCGATCGCGATCGGCGCGGTGGTCGGCATGGGCATCGCGGTGTTGGCGCTGCGCCACACCCATGTCGAACCCTGCCTGAGCGAAGCCTATTACACGCCGAATCCGTGGATCGGCGGGGCGCTGTCGCTGCTGCTGGTCGGCCGCCTCGTTTGGCGGTGGTCCAGTGGGGCATTCACCGGCGGCTTCACGGGCGGCATGGCGACCGGACAGTCCGCCAGCGCGCTCACGCTGGGGATTGCCGCGGTGCTGGTCGCCTATTACCTGTTCCAGGGCATCGGCCTGCGCCGACAACTGCGTCGGCCGGCGGTCGCCGCGACCGGTGCCTGAGCCGCGGCCCGCCTTGAAGCGTGGCCTTCCTGGCTTGTTGTGCCTTTCCGGGGCGGCGTGCGTGCCCCCAGCGACAAGCGGCGCGCGATGAGGTTTGCCCTGCGGTGCGGACGCGCGGTCGTGCTGGCGGCGTCGCTGCTCGCCTTCCTTGCCGCCTGTGTTGCCGACCCCGTGCGCAATCCGATTGCCGACTGGCGGCCCTCGCCGAACCACAATGCCCGCAGCGCGCAGCTGATCGTGCTGCACCAGACCGAGATGGCCAGCGCCACGGCGGCGTTGCTGACGCTGCGTACGCGCAATGCGCAGGGGCGGGTCAGCGCCCATTACCTGATCGGTGCCGATGGGCACCTGTACCAGCTGGTCGCCGAGGATGCGCGCGCCTGGCATGCCGGGGCCAGCCGCTGGGCCGGGCTGCAGGACCTCAATTCGGCCTCGATCGGCATCGAACTCGACAATGATGGCGATTCGCCCTTCGCCGAGGCGCAGATGGCCACCCTCGTGCGCCTGCTCGGCGACGTCACCACGCGGCTGCAGATCCCCCGGCAGGCGGTGGTCGCGCACGGCGACATCGCGCCGACCCGCAAGCGCGATCCCGGGGTGCGATTTCCCTGGCAGCAGTTGGCGGACGCCGGCTTCGGCCTGTGGCCCAGCGCGTCGCCGTCCCCGCCGCCGGATGGGTTCGACCCGTGGCTGGCACTGCGGCTGATTGGCTACGACCTGCGCGATCCGGCGGCGGCGGTGCGCGCGTTCCATCGCCATTACCGTGGCAGTGAAGGCGAGGTCTGGGAGCCGGGCGACGCCGCGATCCTGCACGACCTCCAGCTGCGGCTGATCGCGACGCCGACGCTGCCCACCCAGTAGCGCGGGGGGTTCGGTCTGCACGATCGATGATGCTGTTCACGCGACACTGAAGCCGATGCGACCAGGGTCGGGCAGAACGTACTGAAGGATCGAGAATGAAAACGCGGCTGCTCCTGAGTGCCACCTTGCTGGTGGCGGCCTGCAAGGCCTCCACGCCGGCACCTGCCACCACCGCGCCGGCACCGGCCGCCGTCGTTGCCTCCCCGACTGCCGCTCTTAACGAGGCCGATCGCGTGGCGATGGCGAACCCACCGCCCGCAGAAACCTTTGCCAAGGCCGACTTCACCGACAAGGTCTGGAAGGTCAGTGGATCCAATGCGGTGCAGGCGGGGTCGACCTACACGTTTCTGCGCGATGGTACGTTGGTGGTGGATTCGCCTGCGGGCAACCCGATGTACGGCTCGTGGACCTACGCGGGGGGCAGGTTGGCGATGACCGAGGAAGGCATGACGTATCCGACCGACATCCTCCAGCTCGATGCGGGCACCTTCCGGATCCGAAGCCACAATCCCGGCGAAGCGGTCGATATCACGCTCGTGCCCGCGCCTGACGCCGCGTTGCCGCCGGCCACGCCGGCAACCACGAAGTAACGCCTCCGGCCCTAACCACCCTGCGACTGTCTTGCCGCCGATGCCCTGGGTCGGCGGCAACCTGCCGTCACGATGGCGGCGCACGCTGCAGGCACGACTCCCGCGGTGGCCTGGTTGCCGGCGCGACGCAGGGCCCGGCCTCGAAACGCATCCGAGGGCGCACCCGAAGCCCAAGGTGAACCGGCCGAGCGCGGGTCAACCATCTGCACATGCAGGATCCGCGGCCGCGCCTAGAATCGGCGCATGCCCCGTATTTCCCTGATCGCATGGCTGGCCGTGCTGCTGTCCACCATCGCCCCGCAGCTGCAGGCGCGAACGGTGTACCGCTGCGTGCGGGCCGGCACCGTCAGCCTCGCCACCGCGCCGGAGCCGGGGTCGCGCTGCGTGGCCCGGCAGATTGACG
>JBBRWW010000037.1:0-22944 GCA_038248955.1 Lysobacterales bacterium | reverse complement strand
GCCATGCGGGTCTGCCATTGCGCTTCGTCGTGGGCACCGCGGTCGACGGCCTCGCGAAAATGCGCCAGTACAGTCGCGGGCACCAGGAACGCCGGCTCGATGGGCCAGCCGAGGTTCTGCTTGGTCAGGCGCACCTCGTCGATGCCGAGCGGCGAGCCGTGTACCTCGAAACTGTCGTGCTTGTTGGGCGACCCGTAGCCGATGTGGGTGCGCACCAGCACCAGCGACGGCCGCGCCGTTTCCGCGCGCGCCGCCTGCAACGCCGCGTCGATCGCGTCAAGGTCGTTGCCATCGGCCACCGCGATCGTGTGCCAGCCGTACGCCCGGAAACGCGCCGCGCGATCCTCGGAAAAATCGATGTCGGTGCCGGCGGCCAGGGTCACCCGGTTGTCGTCGTACAGGCACACCAGCTTGCCCAGTTGCAGGTGGCCTGCCAGCGAGGCGGCCTCGGCGGCCACGCCCTCCATCAGGTCGCCGTCGCTGACCAGCGCATACGTGTGATGGTCGACGATCGCGTGCCCGGGGCGGTTGTAGCGTGCCGCCAGCTGCGCCTCGGCGATCGCCATGCCCACCGCGTTGGCCATGCCCTGCCCCAGCGGCCCGGTGGTGACTTCCACGCCGGGCGTGTGCCCGCGTTCGGGGTGCCCCGGCGCCTTGCTGCCCCACTGCCGGAACTGTTGGATGTCGTCCAGCGACAGGTCGTATCCGCTCAGGTGCAGCAGCCCGTACAGCAACGCCGAGCCGTGCCCGGCCGACAGCACGAAGCGGTCGCGATCGGTCCACGCCGGGTTGCGCGGATTGACCTTCAGGCTGCGAGTCCACAGCACGTACGCCATCGGCGCGGCACCCAGCGGCAGGCCCGGATGGCCGCTGTCGGCCCGCTGCACCATGTCCACCGCGAGGAAACGCAGGGTGTTGACGCATTGCTGGTCGAGTTCGGCGGACATGGCGCTCACCTGCTGGAAAGGGGATGCGGCAATCCCGGGTCCCGGGATCGCGGCGAAAGGATCCCGAGGGCACCGGAGTGTGTCAGCGCGGGCGTGATCGTGGCCTCATCGCACGGCGTGGCCGGCGCGTTCATCGGTGGCAGCCACGCCCGGCTGCCACTGCGCCGGTCAGCGCGATCCGGTACGTCCGCTGTCTTCCGACAATGCCTCGAAGCCGGAGACCACGTCGAACAGTTCCGCATCGATGCCGCGTTGGCGCAATCGATGGAACGTGCCGTGGAAGCCCTCCAGCAATTCGTCGATATTGCGGTCGGCGCGCTCCATCGCCGCCAGGCGGCTGGCGTTCTCGCTGGCCAGCGACTCCGCACAGGCACGGAACAGCGAGACGAAAACGTATTCACGAACGAGTGCGCTCAGGGTCGCAGCCGTGTCTCCCATCATCACCTCGGGTGCATTGCTGGTCGGCCAGGCGAGACCTGCCATCGTTCCGCGCCAGACAGCGTCCAGCGGCAGCAGGCGCTGCGTAACCGGCGCATAGCCCGAACCCGCTGCTGCATTCCCAGGGCGGTTGTGGACGAGATGGAGTTCGCTGGGGGCCTGGTCGCCAGGCTGCGCTGCGCTGTGCACCAGGATCTGGCTGATCAGGGGGGTAATCGCCTGGACCGAGCTGGGCACGGCGAACAGTCCCGCCAGCAGCACGCCCGAGTCCGCCAGGCGCGCGCGGACGCGTTCACCGACTGCCCAGACCCGCGCCTGTCCGGGCAACGTCGCCAGCAGCTTGATGGCACGGTCGACCACCACTTCATTGAATTGGCCCACCAATCCCTGGTCCGAACCGAACACGACAACGCCTGCAGACGTGGTCGCGACGTAACCGGCGCCCTTTGCCATCGAAGCCGCTGCCGCCGGCTGCCGGAAGCACGCGCTCAACCCCAGTTCGACCGTCCGGTAGTAGTCGGACAGTGCGCGTACGGACTGTTCGTACTGGCCAATGCTCGAGGCGGCCAGCGCTTTCATCGTGCGAACCACCGATTGCAGTTCACTGGCACTGCTGATCTTGCGACGCAGGTTCGCGGTGGTGTCGCTCATGACGGCTGCTCGCCGACCACCGCGGATTTGGCGTCGATCGAGGCGGTCCCGGGCGCCGCGTTCGACCCGGCACCGGCTGGCGTGTGCTGCTGCGCCTCGGCACCGGCATCGGCGTCAATTTCCTTCGGCGACCCGGAAAACGCAGCAAGGGCCTGCCGGGCGATTGCGATGATGGTTTCGCGGTCCTCGCCGCTCAGTTGATCGGCGCTTTCGAAGCGCGACCGCACCTCGGCCGGGATGCCGGCCGCGGCATCGCGCACGGCGCGTTCGGCCTCCTTCATCCGATCAAGCGGCACGTCGTCGAACAGGCTCGCGGTCAAGGCCAGCAGCACGGCGATCTGCGCAGGCAACGGTACCGGGGAGAATTCCGGCTGCTTCAGGCAGGCGCGGATCCGCCGGCCGTGCGCGATGACCTTGCGCGTGTCCTCGTCCAGGCGCGCGCCGAACCGCGCAAACGTCTCGAGTTCCTCGAACTGCGCATAGGCGAGCTTGAGGTCACCCGTGACCGCCCGGTAGGCCGCGCGTTGCGCCTTGCCGCCCACGCGCGATACCGAATTGCCGACATCGACCGCAGGCAGCACCCCCAACTCGAACAACGACGGTGACAGGTAGATCTGCCCATCGGTGATGGAAATCAGGTTGGTCGGTATGTACGCCGAAATGTCCTGGGCCTCGGTCTCGATGATGGGCAGGGCGGTGAGCGAACCGCCGCCACGTTCCTTGCGCAAATGGGTCGCCCGTTCCAGCAACCGGGAGTGGATGTAGAAGATGTCGCCCGGGAATGCCTCGCGACCGGGCGGACGACGCAGCAGCAGCGACAACTCGCGATAGGCGCGCGCGTGGTGGGTGAGGTCGTCGTACACGATCAGTACATCGCGGCCGGCCTCCATGAAGTGCTCGGCGATGCTGGTCGCGGCATAGGGGGCGATGTAGGCCAGGCCGGGCGGGTCGTTGCCCTCGGTCACCACGACCACGGTGTACTCCATCGCGCCCTTCTCGCGCAGGACCGCCAGGGCCTTGGCCACCGCGGAGGAACGCTGACCGATCGCGCAATAGACACACACCACGTCCTGGCCGCGCTGGTTGAGGATCGTATCGATCGCGATGGCGGACTTGCCGGTCTGCCGGTCGCCGAGGATCAGTTCGCGCTGGCCGCGGCCGATTGGAACGAGCGCATCGACGACTTTCAGGCCGGTCTGCAATGGCACGGTGACGGGTGCGCGATCCATGATCGGCGCCGCCGGTCGCTCGATCGGCAAGCGTCCGCTGGTCACCACCGTACCGTTACCATCCAGCGGCCGGCCGAGCGGGTCGATGACGCGACCCAGCAACCCCTCGCCCACTCCCACGTCCATGATGCGGCCCGTGCGCTCGACCTCGTCACCCGCATTCAGATGCCAGTACTCGCCCAGCAGGACAACGCCGATTTCCTCTTCATCCAGGTTGAACGCGATCCCGAACACGCCGCCGGGGAACGCGAGGATTTCCTCGAAACCCACTCCGGGAAGCCCGGAGACCTTGGCGATACCGGTGGCGACGTTGGTGATGATGCCAACCTCGCGGGGCGTCATTTCCGCTTCCAAGTGTTCACGCGCCAGACCAATGTCGGTGAACGCGCGGTCCAGCGCCTGCTGCAGGGTTTCGAGCGTGTCGTTCATGGGCTTGGGGTCGGCGCGGGATCTGTCTCGCGCCCCGGCGGCGGCGGCGCTACCTGCGGCTTGTCGAGCAGCGCATCGACGACGCGTTCCAACGACGCGAGGTGACCGGCGATGCTCCAGGCCACTTTCTGCCCGTTGGTGACGAGCTCGATCCCACTGACCAGCGTTGGGGCGACCTCGAAACGGATCCGGGTTCCTGCATGGAACCTTTCGTCGAGCACCTGCTGTATCGCTGCCCGCTGCGGCGCCGGCAGCTCGAATGCCGTGCGCACAAGCGCCGGTTCCGATGTTGACGCCAGTGCGTCTGTGAGCGCGTGCTTCTCGTTGTCGCCCAGCGCGCGCAATCGATCGGTGAAAACGTCGGTGATTCGCTGCTCCAGACTGCTCCCGGCAAGATCGGCCAAGGTCTTGCGGGCAATCGCGAACACCTCGTCCTGGGCGCGGCGCGTGATCGTGGCATTCAACCGGGCGGCGTCGCCGCGAAGCATCTCCCGCCGTGTTTCGCTCCAGGCGTCGGCCTGCTGGCGGGCGGCATCGAACAGCCGTTGCCGCTCGGCATCCGCGGCTACGGCCGCCTCGTGCAGCAGCTCGGCGCGCTTTTCATCCAGTTGTGCGTTCTTCCTCTCGAATTCGGCGCGCTCATCTTCCGCTTGGCTGCGCTTTTCGTCCGCGTCGGCCAGTTCCGCCGCGATCCGAGCCTCGCGCGCATCGATGGCGTTGAGGATCGGTCCATACAGAAAGCGCTTCAGCAGCCATACCAGGACGAGGAAGTTGAGCGCCTGCGCACCGACGGTGAACCAGTCGATGAGCATCGGTCACGGCCCCGTGGTGTGCGCGATCACGTAGCTCCAGAACGGATTGGCGAAAAACAGGATCATCGACACCACGAAACAGTAGATGGCCGTCGACTCGATCATCGCCAGGCCGACAAACAGGGTGCGGGTGATGGTGGCGGACGCGTCGGGCTGTTGCGCCAGCGCGGCCAGTGCCGCCGACACCGACCGCCCTTCGCCCAGCGCCGGGGCCATCGCGCCGATTCCGGTGGTGATGCCTGCGGTGACGATGGATGCCACTGCGATCGTTGTCATGCTGTCCATGGACGAGTCCTTGCGTGTTCGAAAGTGATTCAGTGCACTGGTGAAGCGCTGGACGGGGATTCGCCTTTGTCCACCCGCGTCGCGGCCGCGATGTAGACCGTGGCCAGGATGAAGAAAATGTAGGCCTGGACCATGCCGGTCAGCAGGCCGAGCGCGGTCATGACGACCGGAAACAGGAACGGCGTGATGGTGATCAGGATGCCGACGATCATTGCCCCGCTCATCATGTTGCCGAACAACCGGACTGCCAGCGCCAGCGTGCGCGACAGTTCGCTGATGATGTTGAACGGCAGCATGATGATCGTCGGCTGGGTGTACGACCTGAGGTAGCCGCCGACGCCCTGCGCCTGGATACCGAACAGCGGCACGGCGATGAAGACACACAGTGCCAGGGCCGCGGTGGTCGACAGCGAACCGGTTGGCGGCTCGTACCCGGGAACGATGGTGGCCAGGTTGGCCGTAGCGACGAACAGGAACAGCGTGCCCAGGAAGCCGAGGTATTTCGCTGGCTGCCGCAGCCCTGCCTCCCGGGTCTGCATCTCGATCGTGGTCACGATGATTTCCAGCAGGTTCTGCCAGCGCGAACGCTCAAGACCCGTGGAAAGCTTGCGCGTGATCAGCTTCGAGCCAAGCGCGAGCACCACCATCAGCGCCCAGGTGAACACGATGGTGGCGTTGAGCTTGAGAAACCCGTGTTGCCAGAAGATGTTCTGGTCGGGACTAAGGTTCATGACCGGTCTCCTCGGAAGGACGCGCGTCGCGTTCAAGCAAGTCGCCGGTCACGGCCGTCACCAGCAGCCGTGCGAGGACAAATCCCGCCAGGCACGCGAGCAACCGCTGCCACTGGCCACCGGAGACCAGGTAGAACCCGCCGACGGCGATGATCATCCGCAGTACCAAACTTCCCAGGAACCACAGCGCGGGCCGGGTGGAAACCAGGCCCTTGCGAACGGTCCACCACAGGCCGCCGAAGAACAGTGCTCCAAGTAGCAGGCCCGCCACGAATACCGGTGCGAGCGTCAGCCAATCACGCATCGTCATCGTCCCTGCGTTCCTCGTCCATGGCCCGGTCTTCTTTTGCGACCCAATGCCACGCGTTCACGCAGCCGAGCACCAATCCTGCGACCAGCAACGCCAACGCCCAGGAATGCGGGCCGGGATAGCGTCTGTCCAGCCACAAGCCCAACGCGGCGCCGAGCAGGGTGGGGACCGCTACGGACCACCCGACCAGTCCCATCATGCCCAGGCCGAGCCAGACGCTGGCGTGGGGGTTTTGCCGCGCCCTGAGCTTGCGCGACGCCTTCGCGCCGATCTGACCGGCGAGGGTTGCCCGGTCTTGCTTGGCCTTGCTGGCAGGATCTTCAGTCATGTTGAAATGTCGCCAAGCGACGCAGGAATCCGGATTCCAGTTTCGCCATCACCGAGCGCAGGCTTTGCTCGTGTTCGTCCAAGGTCAGGAATTCCTGTTGGACGGTGTCGCGTAGTTGGCCCAGGTCGGCGCCCGCGATGGCCCGGCGCACGGAAACCAGCACGTCCTGGCCGGTCTTGACCAACACGCCTTCGTCCACCGCGAGGAATACCTCGCCCTCCGCTTCGGTTTCGTAGATCACGATCCCCGGAGCCAGGGTCGCCACGCAGTCGAGGCGATGCGGCAGCAGACCGAACGAGCCACCGCGTGTTTCCGCCACGATGCGCGAAACGCCGGTCTTCTCGGCGAATACCTTGAACGGCAGCAGCACCTTAAGATTCATCAATGCCGGCGGCACGTTCGACCTCCAGTCGTTCGCCTTGGGCGATCGTGTCGCGAGCGGGCTTGTCCGGAGGCTGCGGCTGCGACTGGCCTGCCCCGCCAGAGCCGGTCGGGTCCGATCCTGCCTCGTGCCTTGCCTCGTCCACGGCCCCGATCATGTACAGCGCGCTCTCGGGGTAGTCCTTGAACTCGTCGCGCAGGATGCGCTCGCAGCCATCCAGCGAATCCTCGAGACTGACCAGCTTGCCCGTGTGGCCAGTGAACTGCTCGGTGGTGAAGAACGGTTGGGTCAGGAAACGTTCCAGTCGCCGCGCGCGCGCCACCACGTTGCGGTCGTCCGGCGACAGCTGCTCCAGTCCGAGCATCGCGATGATGTCCTTGAGCTCGGCGTACTGGGCCAGCGTGTGGCGGATCTCCTGCGCCAGGGCGTAGTGCCGTTCGCCGACGATGCCTGGCGTGGCCATCTTGGAACTGGACTGCAGCGGGTCGATCGCCGGATACAGCCCTTCGCTGGCCCGTTTGCGCGAGAGCACGATCGAGGCGGACAAATGCGAGAAAACGTGCACCGCGGCCGGATCGGTGAAGTCATCGGCCGGTACGTACACGGCCTGGATCGAGGTGATGGCACCGGCGTCGGTATTGGCGATGCGCTCCTCCAGGGCCGACAACTCGGTGCCCATGGTCGGCTGGTAGCCCAGTCGCGACGGCATCTGACCCATCAATCCCGAAACCTCCGCACCGGCCTGGATGAATCGGAAGATGTTGTCGATGAGCAGCAGTACGTCACGATGCTCGTCGTCGCGGAAATACTCGGCCATCGTCAGCGCTGCATGGCCCACGCGGAAACGGCTGCCCGGCGGCTCGTTCATCTGGCCGAAGACCATCACCATGTTGGGCAACACGCCGGCCTGCTTCATCTCGCGGTAGAGTTCCTCGCCTTCGCGGCAACGTTCGCCGATACCGCAGAAGATGCTCACGCCTTCGTGGTGGCCGACCATGTTGTGGATCATCTCGGTGAGCAGCACCGTCTTCCCCACGCCCGCGCCGCCGAACAAGCCGGCCTTGCCGCCGCGTTCCAGCGGCACGAGGACATCAATTACCTTGATCCCGGTTTCGAAGATCTCGGTGCTTGTCGAGCGCCTCGCGAGCGGCGGGGGTGCCCGGTGCACCGAGCGCCACTGGACGTCCTTCGGCGACGGCAGTCGGTCGATCGGGTTGCCGAACACGTCGAACATGCGCGACAGGATGCCAGTGCCCACGGGTGCCTTCAGCGGTCCACCCGTGTCCTCCACCGACATGCCGCGGGCGAGCCCCTGGGTGGGCGTGAGCGCTATCCCGCGCACATGCCGCGCATCGCTCTGGGCGAGGACTTCGATGACGATCTGGCGCTCCGGTCCCGCGCGAAGCAGCGAATGGATGGGTGGCAAACGCCCGGCGAACCAAACGTCCACCACGCTGCCGCGCACCGAAACGACGACGCCGGGCTTCGCTGCCGCGCTGTCGGCCCCGGGCGGTGTTTGCGGGCGGTCCTGGTCCGGCATCGTCTTGGCCATCACGCTTCGGCCAGCCAACTCCGGGCCTCGGCCGCGTTTGCCTGGTCGAAGTACCGGACCGTTGCTCTCGTGATTGGCCTGCAGAACAGCGCCATGCCTTGTTGCCACCTGCTTTCCCCCACCATGGCCAGTCGCTCGATATCGGCGAGGTGCTCGATGCCGAACTTGAAGTCTTCCCAGGCGGCACCGGCATCCCAGCCGTGGAACCCGGCAATGTCGAACAACACGCGCATCTTTTCGTGCAGGCGGACGGCCCGCTCGAACTCGGGCACCAGCTGCCCATGGTCGGTCTTGGGCAACTTTCCGCTGACGCGGATGGCCAGCAGCTTGCCGCCATATTCCTCATTGAATTGAAGCGGCATGCCCGCGCTCCTGATTTTGATGGATGGCCGGATCGCCGGCAGACTGCCGGAAAGTTCTCCGCAGGATTTTTTGCGCGGCGGGCGCCCGTTGGTTTTCCGTTGCGGCGTGGAAACCACGCCGGGGCATTACGCACCCTGGCGCCATAAGGCGCGGTGACGGTGCCCGGAAGCGGCCCAGCATCAGTCCGCTGCGAGCGCGCCGTCCACGATGGCCTGGGCTTCGTGCAGCAGCACCTGCAGGTGTGCCTGGTCCTTGAAGCTCTCGGCATAGATCTTGTAGATGTCCTCGGTGCCCGACGGGCGCGCGGCGAACCAGCCACTGGCGGTCGTGACCTTGATGCCACCGATCGCGGCATGGTTGCCCGGCGCATGATCCAGCACGCTGTCGATCTTCTCGCCGGCCAGCGCCGTGCTGGTCACCTGGCGGGGCGACAGCTTCGACAGGCGGGCCTTCTGTTCGGCGTTGGCGGGAGCCTCGACGCGGTCGGCTACCGGCTCGCCCAGGTCCCGCACCAGGTCGCGGTAGCGCTCGCCGGGATCCCGTCCGGTGCGCGCGGCGATTTCCGCCGCCAGCAGCGCCGGCACGATCCCGTCCTTGTCGGTGGTCCACACCGCGCCGTCGCGGCGCAGGAACGACGCGCCAGCGCTTTCCTCGCCGCCGAAGCCCAGTGAACCCTCGAACAGGCCATCGACGAACCACTTGAAACCCACCGGCACCTCGAACAGCGCGCGCCCCAGCCGCTTGGCAATGCGGTCGATCAACGCGCTGCTGACTACGGTCTTGCCGACCGCGGCCTCGGCCCCCCACTGCGGCCGATGCTGGAACAGGTAGTCGACCATCACCGACAGGTAGTGGTTGGGCGGCATCAACCCGGCGCCGCGGGTCACGATGCCGTGGCGGTCGTGGTCGGTGTCGCAGGCGAACGCGATGTCGTAGCGATCCTTCAGGCTTATCAGGCGCTGCATCGCGTACGGCGAGGACGGGTCCATGCGGATCCGGCCGTCCCAGTCCACGCTCATGAACTCGAACGTGGGGTCGACCGTTTCGCTGACCACGGTCAGGTCGAGCCGGTAGCGCTCGGCGATTGGCGCCCAGTAGTGCACGCCGGCGCCGCCGAGCGGATCGACGCCCATGACGATCCCGGCGCCGCGGATCGCCTCGAAGTCGACCATCGCGCCGAGGTCGGCCACGTAGGTGTTGAGAAACTCGTGCGAGTGGGTGGTGGAGGCGCGGCGTGCCTGTGCGTACGCCATCCGCCGCACCGGCCGGATGCCTTCAGCGAGCAGGACGTTGGCGCGCGCCTGGATCCATCCGGTGACGTCGGTATCGGCTGGACCGCCGTTGGGCGGGTTGTACTTGAAGCCGCCGCTGTCGGGCGGATTGTGCGAGGGCGTGACCACGATGCCGTCGGCCAGCCCGGTGGTGCGGCCGCGGTTGTGGACCAGGATCGCGTGCGAGACCGCCGGCGTCGGGGTGAATTCGCCGTCCACGGCCACCATCGTTTCGACGCCATTACCGGCCAGCACCTCCAGCGCGCTCTCGAAAGCGGGCTGGGAGAGCGCATGGGTGTCGATGCCCAGGTACAGCGGCCCGTCGATGCCATGACCGCTGCGGTATTCGCAGATCGCCTGGGTGATCGCGAGCACATGCCATTCGTTGAAGCTTCGCTGCAGCGAACTGCCGCGGTGGCCGGACGTGCCGAACGCGACCCGTTGCGCCGGCACCGCGGGATCCGGGCGCAGGTCGGCGTAGGCGGCCAGCAGCGCCGGGATGTCGACCAGCAGCGATGGCGGTGCCGGCTTGCCGGCAAGCGGGCTGGTCATGCTACCCCTGCGCCTCGCCTCATGGCCGCGGCCGCCGCAGCTGCCGATAGCGGCGGATCAGCGCATTGGTGGAGCTGTCGTGGTCGAGCGCGGGTTCCGCGCTGCTGGTGATCTCTTCGGCGGTACGCGTCGCCAGCGCCTTGCCCAGCTCGACGCCCCACTGGTCGAACGAATCGATGTCCCAGATCACGCCCTGCACGAACACGCTGTGCTCGTACAGCGCGACCAGCGCGCCCAGTGCATGCGGCGTGAGCCGTTCGGCGAGGATCGTGTTGCTCGGCCGGTTGCCCTCGAACGCGCGGTGCGCCACCAGCGCCGCCGGCGTGCCTTCGGCCGCCACTTCGGCCGCACTCTTGCCGAATGCCAGTGCTTCGCTTTGCGCGAACAGGTTTGCCATCAGCAGGTCATGCTGCTCGCCCAAGGGGTTCAATGGCTGGCAGAAACCGATGAAATCGCACGGCACCAGGTGGGTGCCCTGGTGGATCAACTGGTAGAACGAGTGTTGGCCGTTGGTGCCCGGCTCGCCCCAGTAGATCGGCCCGGTGGCGTAGTCGACCGGGCTGCCGTCACGGCTGACGTGCTTGCCGTTGCTCTCCATCGCCAATTGCTGCAGGTAAGCCGGAAAGCGCTTGAGGTAGTGCGCGTAGGGCAGCACGGCGACGGTTGCCGCGCCGAGGAAATTGGCGTTCCAGACCGCGATCAGGCCCATCAGCGCCGGCAGGTTGCGATCCAGCGGCGTGTGGCGGAAATGCTCGTCCATCGCATGGAAGCCGGCCAGCATCTCGCGGTAGTGCTCCGGCCCGATCGCGAGCATGGTCGACAGGCCGATCGCCGATTCCATCGAGTAGCGACCACCGACCCAGTCCCAGAACCCGAACATGTTGTCGGCGTCGATGCCGAACGCCACCACGGCCGCCGCATTGGTGGACACCGCGACGAAGTGCTTTGCCACCGCGGCGCTCGTACCGGCATCCGCCTCCCCCAGCCCCTGCAGGCACCAGGCTCGCGCGGCGCGCGCGTTGGCCAGCGTCTCCAGGGTGGTGAAAGTCTTCGAGCAGACGATGAACAGTGTCTCGGCGGGATCGAGGTCGCGCGTGGCCTCGACGAAATCGGTGCCGTCGACATTGGAGACGAACCGGAACGTCATCTCGCGTTGGCTGTAGTGACGCAGCGCCTCGTAGGCCATCACCGGGCCGAGATCCGAACCGCCGATGCCGATGCTGACGACATTGCGGATGCGCCGACCCGTATGCCCGGTCCAGGCACCGCTGTGCACGCGCATGGTGAACGCCGCCATGCGATCGAGCACCGCGTGCACGTCGGCGACGACGTCGATGCCATCGACTTCGATCCGGGTGCCCACCGGCGCGCGCAGCGCGACGTGCAGCGCCGCGCGGTCCTCGGTGGTGTTGATCCGATCGCCGCGGAACATCGCCGCGATGCGCTCATCCAGGTCACACGCGCCGGCCAGGTCGAGCAGCAGGCGCAGGGTCTCGTCGGTGACGCGCTGCTTGGAGTAGTCCAGGTACAGGCCGGCGGCCTCGGCGTGCAGCCGCTCGCCGCGGCCGGGGTCGTCGGCGAACAGCTCGCGCAGCTGTCGCGCTTGCTGGCTCCCCGCATGCCGGTGCAGCGCCTGCCATTGCGGACGCCGGACGAGGGTGCTTGACGACGGGTTCGTTGCGGCTTCATCCATGACGGTGCTCATTGCTCGGCTCAGGGGGTGCTTGCCAGCGCGGCGCTCTTGTCGGCGATGCGCTGCAGCAGCTGTTGCCAGGATTTGACGAACGCCTCGGCGCCCTCGCGTTGCAACTGCGATGCCAGTGCGTCGATGTCGACGCCGGCCGACGCGAAGCGCGCCAGCACGGCCTCGGCGTCGCCGCCGTCGTCGGCGAGGCCGTCGTTGACCACGCCGTGATCGGCAAACGCGTGCAGGGTCTTCTCGGGCATCGTGTCGATCGTACCGGGCGCGGCGAGCGCTTCGACATACAGCGTCGTGGAGGCATCGGGATCCTTGGTCCCGGTACTGGCCCAGAGCAGGCGTTGTGGTCGGGCGCCCGCGTCGGCGAGCTTGCGCCAGCGCGGCGACGCGAGCAGCTCGCGATAAGCGCGGTAGGTGCGCTTGCCAACCGCGATGCCAAGCTGGTTGCGCAACTCCGGGGCAACCTGGTCATGGACGGCCACGTCCCAGCGGCTGATGAACAACGAGGCAACCGACCCGACGCGCGGGTCAAGACCGGCGTCCAGGCGGCGCTCGATCCCGCGCAGGTAGGCCTCGGCCGCGGCGAGGTACTGCTGCGGCGAAAACAGCAGGGTGACGTTGATCGGGATGCCGGCGAAGATCGACGCCTCGATGGCGGGCAGACCCTCGGGCGTGCCGGGAATCTTCACCAGCAGGTTCGGTCGATCGGCCTGGCGATGGATGTGCCGCGCGGCCTCGATGCTGCCGGCGCTATCGCCAGCGAGCAGGGGGGAGACTTCCATCGACACCCAGCCATCGTCGCCATCGCTGGCGACGAACGCCGGCCGGAACAGGTCGGCGGCGCGGCGCAGGTCCTCCAGGGCCAGTTCGACGAACAACGCCTCCCCGGCCTTGCCGGCACGCGCCTTGTCGCGGATGCAGCCGTCATACGCGCCGCCGCCGATCGCGCCCTCGAAGATGCTGGGATTGGAGGTCAGGCCGGTGATCGAAAACTGGTCGATGTAGCGCTGCAGAGTGCCGTCGTCGAGCAGTGTGCGGGTGATGTTGTCCAGCCAGAGGCTCTGGCCGAGTTCGTGCAGCCTTCGGGTGGGTTTCATGGCGGATTGCTCACTGGGCGCATCGTCGACCGCTGGGACCCCGGATCCTACCGGCGTTGCCCGCAAAGTACGGTGATGCCGCCCACGGTGGCCATCGTGGCAGCCAGCGCAGCGGGGCGGGCATGGCGGGCGGCTATAGGCCGATCCCCGCCATTCGAGCGATGACGGTCGACGCGTCGCTGGCGGTGATCCATTCGCACAATCCTTTGCGCCACACCTTCCACGAGGGGATCGCCATGTTCCGTGATGCGGCCCACCCGCAGCCTTTGGCGTCGCGCCTGCGGCAGCTGTTCGGGCCGCCGGCACGGGCGCGCTCGGAACACCGCTCCCCTGGCCCGCCGCCACGGCGGTGCTGCTCGCCGTCGTGCTACGGGAATTCCCAGCGTCTGCCGCGGTCAAAACGGCCACACGCCAATGCTGCGGTTCAGGTCGTTGCATCCCGCGGCTCGCCGCTGGCGTAGCTTGTGGAGCATCCCGGCGATGCACACCCCCGGTGTACGCCTGGAACTGACCGCAGGGCCGGAACACCGGCCGGTGGCCGCCTCGACCCTGGAGAACCCGCATGAACCGCCGAACCGTCCTGCAGAGCCTCGTTGCCCTGGCCGTGCTGCCCTTGCTGCCCGCCTGTTCGCGAGCGGCAAACCCCGCCACGGCGGCTGGCGCCGGCGCCGTTGTCGCACTGAAGAAGTCTGCCCAGGCATGGCGTGGCCAGGTCAGCCCGGCGGCGTACCGCGTCATGTTCCAGGACGGCACGGAGCCGGCGGGGAGCAGCCCGCTGGACAAGGAAAAGCACGCCGGCACCTTCGTTTGCGCCGCCTGTTATCTGCCCCTGTTCGACAGCGCCCACAAGTTCAACAGTGGTACCGGCTGGCCAAGTTTCACCCAGCCCATCGCCGGGCACGTCGCCACCAAGAAGGATTTCCGGCTGGTCTGGCCGCGTACCGAATACCATTGCGCGCGTTGCGGGGGGCACCAGGGCCACATCTTCGACGATGGTCCGGCGCCGCGCGGGCAACGCTGGTGCAACAACGGTGTCGCCCTGGCCTTCGTGCCCACCGGCAAATCCCTGCCTGCCTTGAGGAGCTGACCATGACCTTCCTGACACGACGCCTGCCGCGCCTGGTTGCCGCGATCGGCAGCCTGCTGATGTTCACCGCGATCAGCGCCTGCGCCCAGTCCAGCACCCCGCCCGCAGCGGCCCGAGTCACGGAAACGAAGGCAACCGCGGCCGAACCGGCGGCGCAGGCCACGCGGGTGAAGCCAGCCGCGGCAGGCCCCGCGTCGCGCAACGCGGTGGCGATCTTTGCCGGCGGCTGCTTCTGGTGCATGGAGCCGCCCTTCGACAAGCTCGCCGGCGTGACCTCGACCACGTCGGGCTACACCGGCGGTCACGTCGCCAACCCCACCTACGAGCAGGTGTCGGCCGGTGGCACCGGACACGCCGAGTCCGTGAAAGTGACGTACGACCCGACCAAGGTCAGCTACTCGACTTTGCTCAACGTGTATTGGCACAACATCGATCCGGTCGCGGTCAATCGCCAGTTCTGCGATGGCGGCGACCAGTACCGCAGCGCGATCTTTCCCATCGGCGACGAGCAGAAGCGCCTGGCCGAGGTGAGCAAGAAGGCCCTGCAGGCCTCCGGCCGTTTCGACCGGCCGATCGCCACCCAGATCGTCGCGGCGTCGGCGTTCTATCCCGCCGAGGGCTACCACCAGGACTACTACCGCACCAATCCGCTGCGCTACAAGTTCTATCGTGCCAGCTGTGGGCGCGACAAACGGCTCGAGCAGGTGTGGGGGGCGGCGACCCACTAGCTGTTGAGGTTCGACACGTTGCTCCGCGGAATCCGGCTGATCGGTGGTTGGCATCCGCCCCGTTTGCGCTCGCGGTTCGCGGTGACGGTCGGCTTGCGCGACACTGGGCACTTTCCGCCGACGGAGTTCGCCATGAAGCCCGCACATCTTGTTGTCCTGCTCAGCCTGGTCGCTGCCACGTTGCTGCTGTTGGCCGGTCCGGGCACGCGCTTGGGTTTGTGGGAATTCCGCACCGGCTTCCTGCTGATGAGATGGGCGGCGTTTGCCGGATTCACCGCGGCGGCCCTGGCCACGCTGCTGCTGATCCTCCCGCGCACGCGCCGCGGCGTGGCAGGCCCGCTGCTGCTGGCGCTGGTGGTCGGCCTGGCGGCGGGCTTCTTCCCCTGGCAGGGCATGCGGCAGGCGCGCTCGGTGCCGCCTATCCACGACATCACCACCGATACCGCGCGCCCACCGGAGTTCGTCGCGATCCTGCCACTGCGCGCCAACGCCCCGAATCCGGCCGCCTACGGCGGCGCCGAACTTGCCCAGGCGCAGCTCGCGGCGTACCCCGACCTGCAACCTCGCCACGTAGACGCCGCGCCCGCCCAGGCATTCGAACGGGCGCTGCAGGCGGCGCGTGGCCAGGGTTGGGAGATCGTGGCCGCCGACGCCGTCGCCGGCCGCATCGAGGCCACCGCGACCACGTTCTGGTTCGGCTTCAAGGATGACGTGGTGGTGCGGGTGGAAGCCGAGGACGGCGGCAGCCGCATCGACGTGCGGTCGGTCTCGCGCGTCGGCGCCAGCGACGTCGGCACCAACGCCAAGCGCATCCGCGCCTTTCTGAAGGCGCTGGGCACCTGACCACCGCGGCCGGTTGACCAACGCCGCAAGCCTGTTCCCACCGAAATCCAAAACGAACGCAGCGATCGGCAACGCCGCTGACGGGCGGGGGTTCAAGGAATACGAAGCCGATATCGGCGCCACCTTGGGGGTCGTCGTCCGACTGACCCGCGGGTGACAGGCCAACGATCGGGCACGCACGCCGTTTGCGTTTGCGCGTCCGCGCCCGGCCCTGCCAATGACCCGGTCCGGACCTTCGTTACTGCTGCGACAGATGGGCGATCGCGGAGGTCGCGGCGGCGCGGTCGTTGTCGTCGAACTGCGACACAGCCATCCCCACCACGGTGGCGGGATCCAGGCAGCGCGCGTTGACGTCGAACCCGTCCGGATGACTGCGTGGCACGTAGAAGCTCTTGATGCCGCACCGGCCGCAGAACCGGTGCCGCGCGATGCCGGTGTTGAACGCGTAGTCGACCAGATCGTCGGCGCCCGACATCAGGCGGAATCGCGATGCGGGCACGATCAGGTGCAGGAAACCGCCCATGCGGCAAATCGAACAATTGCAGTCCAGCACCTCGATCGTGGCCGGGGCATCCACCTCGTAACTCACGCGGCCGCAATGGCAGCCGCCGCGATGCGTGACCAGCGCGGGTCCAGGCCCTTCGCCGTTCGCCGTCATCCGCGCTTGCCCGCCTTGTGCTTGCGAGGCGGCGGGGCCGCGCCGTGGTCCGCGCCCTTGCTGCGCCGTGTCCGCTGCGCGTCGTTCGCCGCGGGTTTGATCGCCGGCTTGCCGGGCGCCGCAGCGGCACCGGGACGTTTCCTGGCCTTGCCGCGGTCGGGGAAGTCCTTGCGCAGGTCGCGGTCGATCTCGATCGGGCGCGCCCAGCGGTCGTAGGTGGGTACGAAGCCGGCCTTGATGCGATGGAATTCGGCCGAACCTGGCGTAATCCCCAGCTCCCGGGCGACTTCGCCCCAGCCCGTGTCGCGGTTGCGGTCCCACGCATCGACGACGTAACGGCAAGGGCGTCCGAGCACCTGGGCGATCGCGCAGGCGTAATACACGTCGCCGGGCGACCAGCGGCGGGTGACCAGCAGTTCGGTGACAAGCGCGCGGGGTGCATCGTGGTAGCGCACCATTTCGTCGACGAACGGATCGCGGTAGCGCGATCCGTAGCGATTCATGTCATCCAGCTGGTTGTCCACCCAGGCATCGCCACTGCGCGGATTCCAGCCCATGCCGGCCTCCTGTGCGGCCACGCCGGCGGTAAACACGGCCAGCGCGGCGCCCACTGCCGCCCACGCACATTTCGATTTGAAGGCCATGCGACTTTCCTGCTCAGGATCTGCCTTGGTGAAGGCGATGGCGCGCGGGTGAGGCTGTCAGCGCGTAGCGGCATCCGGGTCCGCGACGCCCCCTCCGCACTGGGCGCACCGCGGCTTCCGCGCGACGCGGGCGACGTGCGGCGTCATCGAGAAATCACGAACTTGCCGAAAGCGATGCCCAGATCCCAGCCCTGGCCGGTGCCCGCCAACGCGAGCGATACGTCGCCCTTGCTGACGACTTGTGCCCTGCTGGATTTCGATGCCCCGGCATGCGCCTCGGCGCTGACATAGGTACCGAACACATCCTCGAGGTTGCGCACGCCGGAGAACTCGCCACGGCCGCCGGTGATGCGCGACTTGCCCACGGTCAGTCCGCCACCCTTGCTGCGGATCCTGACCTCGGAACGCTGCCCGTTGCTGCAGGTCACGGTGCCCGTGCCCGACGAGGTCTTGTAGAAGAGCGACCACCCGGACACGCTGAAACGCAGCGTGCACTCTATGGGACCGGCGGCCGGCGCGGCCGGCGCCATCGCCAGGGACAACAGCAGGGTCGCCGCCAACAGAAGTGATCGAGTCATCGAGGTGGAATCCATGCGGGTTGGTCAGGTCAGGCTAGCATCGCGGCGTAAAGGCAGCGTCGGAGCGTCACGGCAAAGCGACCGCGCCTTGCCGCTACCGCTGGCGGGTACCGGCGGCAGCGCCGTTGCAATCGCGCGCCAGCGCGGCGGCATCGACGTTTTGATCGCGCGCCAGCGCCGCGATCGCGCGTATCGCCGCCGGCAATGCCGACGCCTGCGCGACCCGGCGCAGTCGTGGCGCGTCGTCGGCGACATCGGCATCGTTCTCGTGCGCCCAGGTCGTGTGGTATGGCACGTGCACGCCCCAGCCGCCCAGCGCGAGTACCGGCGCGATGTCGGAGCGCAGCGAATTGCCGACCATCACGAAGCGGCGCGCCGGCAGGTCGAATTCCTCCAGCAGGCGCGCATACGTCGCGGTGTCCTTCTCGCTGACCACCTCGATGCGCCGGAACAGGTGCGCAAAGCCGCACTGCCGGACCTTGGCTTCCTGGTGGAACAGGTCGCCCTTGGTGATGAGCACGACGCTGTATTCGGCCGCCACTTCCTCGACCGCGTCGCGGATGCCGGTCAGCAGTTCGACCGGATGCTGCAGCAGCGACTTGCCGATCTCGACGATGCGGTGCACGTCGCTGGCGCTGATGCGTTCGTCGGTGATCGCCACCGCCGATTCGATCATCGACAGCACCATCCCTTTCACGCCATAGCCGAACACCGCGATGTTGCGTTTTTCGACCTCGTACAGGTGCTGCCGCGCCTGGGCGTCGTCGAGGTCGACGTATCGGGCGATGAGGCGTTCGAATTCGCGCTGCGCCTCGTCGAAATAATCCTGGCTGCGCCAGAGGGTGTCGTCGGCATCGAAGCCCACCAGGGCGATGCCATCGTTTGCGGGATTTTCCATGGACGAAGTATGGCCCGCCCGCCGCGACCACGGAAAAAGGCCGCCGGCAGGCTGCCCTGCTGCCGTCGCGGTCAGCGTGGTGATGCGCCGACGTCTGCGGTTGTTTGCGCGAATTTCACGTTGCCGCGGCGCTGCGCTAACCCCAGGTGCGCGATCTTGCCCACCGGCGCCTTGGCGGCGCCGTCCGCGACTCGCGCTGCGATCGATCAAGCGGCGCGCATCGCATCCCGATCCCCAAGAGGAGTTCCGTCAATGCGTAATGATCCGCAGAACCCAGGCAGCAACCCGAAGTCGCAGGCACCTGGCCAGCAGCAGGAGCACGAACGCGGCACCACCAATCAAGGCTCGCCAGCGAAAGGAGCGCAAGGCAAGGACGACAAGGCGAGCAAGAGCAAGACCAGCCCGACGCGCGCGGACGAACGCGACCCCGGCCGCAGTCACTGAACCACCGGCCGGTTCCGGCCCGTCACGGGGAGGGCGCCTTGGGCGCCTTCCCCTTCGTTTGCGGGTGGGCGCGCGCGGGGTGCTCGCGTGGCCGGCCTAGCCGTCGTTCTCGCCCGAGGCGACCACCGTCGGCACGCCGTCGGCGTCGATGGTGACGGCGATGTCGATCGGCCTGCAGCACACCTGGCAGTCCTCGATGTACTGCTGGTCGCCAGCCGAGTCGTCGACCAGCAGCGCGATCCATTCGCCGCAATACGGGCACTGGATGTCAACCGAAGGCAGCATGGGTTTCTCATCACGAAGGCGGGGCCGGGAGCCTACACCCCGCCGCGGCGGGCTCATCACGCGTGGGTAACCCAATCGGCGCAAAGCTGCCGGCAACGCTGCCGGGCTGTGGTTGCCCGCGCCACGCCATTGCGGCACCGCCTTCAGGGAGTGGACGATGAAGACCCGACACGTGTTCAGCACCCCGGACCTAGAGACCGCCAAGTCGGTGATGACGGCGGCTCGCCGGGCCGGCATCGAGGACCACGACATCCTGCTGGTGGCGCGCGCCGACATCCAACTCGACGTGATCCCCGGCGAGCGCCAGGAAGCCGACAGCGACTTCATTCCCGCAGCGCTGCGAGGGGCCGGTTATGGCGGCGCCGCGGGACTGCTCGCGGGCCTCGTGGCCGTGGTCGTCGCACCGATTGGCCTGACTCTGGCGGGCGCTGGCGCAGTCGCCTTGGCCGGCGCGCTGGTCGGGTCGTGGGCATCGGCGCTGATGGGTTCATCGTTGCCCGACCCGGTGCGACGCAAGTTCGAGGACGAGATCCATGCCGGCAACATCCTGGTGGTGATCGATGCGACCAAGGAGGCCTTGGCCGGTGCCGAGACGGCGATCGTGGACGCGGGCGCAGTGGCGTTGCCGTTCGAGGCGACCACGGCCTTGA
Organism: Lysobacterales bacterium; assembly: GCA_038248955.1. GTDB lineage: Bacteria > Pseudomonadota > Gammaproteobacteria > Xanthomonadales > Xanthomonadaceae > Lysobacter_K. The sequence goes on along the minus strand of JBBRWW010000037.1, from coordinate 3,053 downwards.
TCCGCTGACGCCCGGCAGTCGCGTCGCGGGCCTGCCGCCGGCAGCGGCCGTCGCCCAGTCGATTTCCTCTGCGCGCGCGAGCCGGGACGCCGAAGTTCACCACCCTCGCTCGCCACCGCCCAGGAGATCACGATGACCAGGACCCTGTTGAACGCCGCGTGCACGCTGCTGCTGGTCGCGTGCACGACGGCCAACGACGCCGCCGCCGACAGCCGGAAATCCGCCGCCGCTCCAGCGACTGGCGCCTCAGGCGGCCGCCCGTTCACGGTCACCGAGGTCGCGACGTTCGACGAACCCTGGGCGATGACGTTCCTGCCCGACGGCCGCCTGCTGGTGACCGAGAAGCGCGGCGCATTGAAACTGCTCGACGTCGCCGCGCCCGCGGCCACCGCCCAGGCAATCGCCGGCGTGCCCGCGGTCGCCTACGCCGGTCAGGGCGGACTGGGGGACGTGATCGTGCATCCGCAGTTCGAGCGCAACCACCTGGTCTATCTCAGCTACGTCGAGGCCGGCCCCCGTGGCACGCGCGGTGCCGCGGTGGCGCGCGCCCGACTGAACCTGTCGGGCACCGGCGGCGCGCTGTCGGACCTGCAGGTGATCTGGCGGCAGGTGCCGAAGGTCGCAGGCGAAGGCCACTTCAGCCACCGGCTCGCGTTCGCCCCCGACGGCCGGCTGTGGATCACGTCGGGTGAGCGGCAGAAATTCACGCCGGCCCAGGACATGAAGACCAACCTCGGCAAGATCGTGCGGCTCAACGACGACGGCTCGGTGCCCGCCGACAATCCCTTCGCCGCGGAGCGTGGCGTGGCGGCGCAGGTATGGTCGCTCGGGCATCGCAACCTGCTCGGCCTCGCCTTCGATGCCAAGGGCAGGCCGTGGAACGTCGAAATGGGGCCGCGCGGCGGCGACGAGCTGAACCTGGTCGAGCGCGGCGCGAACTACGGCTACCCGATCGTCTCCAACGGAGACCATTACGATGGCCGCGACATCCCCGACCATGCCACGCGTCCGGAATTCAACGCGCCGAAGCTCAGCTGGACACCGGTGATATCGCCCTCCAGCCTGATGATCTATTCGGGCAGCCGGTTTCCGCAGTGGCAGGGCGACGCGCTGATCGGCGGGCTCTCGAGCCGGGCACTGGTGCGGGTGGAGTTCGCCGGCAGCGAGGCGCGCGAAGCCGCGCGCTACGACATGGGCCAGCGCATCCGCGAGGTCGAGCAAGGCCCCCGCGGCGCCATCTGGCTGCTGGAGGACGGCGAGGACGGCCGCCTGCTGAGGCTGGAGCCGGCGACCTGACCGCACGAATCCAGAAGATCGCAGCGGTCCGGAGCGGCGCCGCACGCGTCGTTGTGGGCAGCAGCCCACCCCTGACAACGCCGACGCGCCGGTCACCTTAATGGCCTGCGACAAACGCTGACGTCGGCGCCGGGAACGCACGTGCGGTGCGCGGCGCTCATCAAACCCGCAGGGCGATCTGAAAGCCTTCAGCGACGCCATTGGCGGCAAGCGTCGCCGGGGTCAGTATCATCATCGACAGCAACATCCCACAGGAGTCGCCATGTCGATCAACTCAAAAGTGCGCCGCGACGCGCGCAGGCGCCGGATGGAGAAGCTTCGCAACGCGCCGCCAGCCGCCACCGTGGCGATCGAGCCGCATGCCGAGCTTCGCAGCCAGGACGGGGAGTTGCTGGGCGGCATCGTCCGCCGCGATGGCGAATGGACCCTCGGATTGGGCGGCCGCATCGTCGGCGGATCGGACAGTGCCGCGCGCGTGCTGGCGATGCTCAAGCGCGCCGCCGTGCTGCACGAACGCGACGGGGCGAGCATCCGGCTGACCTGCTCGCCGGCGCTGACGACGGCGGCGCAACGCGAGGTGGTTGAGCAGGGCCTGAGTTTCGAGCAATACCAGGCCAGGCTCGAGGAGGAGATGGCCAGCGGTCGCGCCGCGCCGATGTCGCCGCCCGACGCCAGCGAAGCGTTGCACTGATAAGCGCGCGACTGGCTACTGCGCGGGCTTCATCGCGGCCACCGGCGCCTTGCCGCCGAGCGCCTCGCGATAGCGTGCATGCAGCGCCATGACCTTGGCGAGGTACGCCTGCGTTTCAGCGTAAGGCGGCACCCCGCCATAACGCGTCACCGTGCCGATCCCGGCGTTGTACGCCGCCGCCACCAGGGTCAGGTCGCCGCGGTAGCGCCGCATCAGGCTCTTGAGCACGCGTGCGCCGGCGTCGATCGACTGCGCCGACGAGAACGGATCGACCACGCCGTATTCCCGCGCCGTCTGCGGCATGAGCTGCATTACGCCCTGCGCGCCCTTGGGCGACACCGCCGCCGCGTCGAAACCGCTTTCGGCGTGGGCGATCGCGCGCAGCCACGCGTCGTCGACGCCGGTGGCCTTGGCGGCGGCCTTGAACTGCGCTGCGTGCCGGTCCAGCCGCGGCTTGCCGACCGCGCCGAGGCCGGCGTGGGCGGGCTCGCCGGGCGGCGTCTTCACGGTGAAGCCCAGCACCTTCACTGAACCGGGCAACTTGCGCGTGCCGTAGACGGTCTTGCCGTCCTGTTGCCGTTCGTACAGCGTGCCGCTGAACGCCCCCATGTCGCCCCACAGGTTCGGCGTTACCGCGGGATTGTCGTCAATCTGCCGGGCCACGCAGCGCGACCCCGGCTCCGGCGCGGTGGCGAGGCTGACGGTGCCGGCCCGCACGCAGCGGTACACCGTTCGCGCCTGCAGCTGCGGGGCGATGGTGAACAGCAGCACGGCCAGCCATGCGATCAGGGAAATACGGGGCATGCGCCAATTCTAGGCGCGGCCGCGGATCCTGCATGTGCAGATGGTTGACCCGCGCTCGGCCGGTTCACCTTGGGCTTCGGGTGCGCCCTCGGATGCGTTTCGGGGCCGTGCCCTGCGTCGCGCCGGCAACCACGCCACCGAGTGTCGTGCCTGCAGCGTGCGCCGCCATCGTGACGGCAGGTTGCCGCCGACCCAGGGCATCGGCGGCAAGACAGTCGCAGGGTGGTTAGGGCCGGAGGCGTTACTTCGTGGTTGCCGGCGT